>JBAXTA010000179.1:0-9611 GCA_037130415.1 Spirochaetota bacterium | reverse complement strand
TTCCCGCAGAAACCGTCAAGCCCTGGGTTCCCGCCGTCGTTCCGTTGAGGGTCCCGGTGATCGAGACAGCGCTGTTCGTAGTTGTAAGGGTTGCCGTCGCCCCCAGGGTGACATTGCCCGTGTAGGTCTGGGTCGACACTGTTGTGACACTCCGGATAGTGAGTGCGTCTGGGTCCGGATTCGTCGACGTCACACTCAGGCGGTTCAGGACTGTTATCGCAGTGGCCACTCCCCCGATCGAGATCTTGCCCAGACCTGTGGAGATCGAGAGGTTACGCAAAGTCGCCGAGGCGACGATCGTCGAACTGAAGGAGACATTGCTGTCCGTCGTCGCAAGCGTCGTGGTGGCGCGGATCGACACTGTTCCGCTATACGACTGGGCGCCTGAGGTGGTGATATTGCCTGTCAGGTAGATCGCCGCCGCGCCCGTTCCCGTGGTTGCGGTCAAGGATTTAAGGGACACAGTCTGGCCCACAGTATTTGAGAAACGAACGTTCCCAAAGGCTCCCGTGCTGGATATGGCGGTCAAGGCCTGGCCGCCTGGGCTGGTACCGTTGACCGTGCTGGAGAATGTGATGATCCGCGTCGCCGTCTGCGTGAGAACCTGGACCTGGCTATCCTCCATAAGGATGACAGGTCTCGAGAAAGTGACATTGACGTTGATCATCGAGACAACCGACGCAGGCGTCGCCGTTACCGGATAATCGAGGTAAATGCTCCCTGCCGTAGGATTGACCGTCAGGGCTCCCGATCCCGATACCGGCCCGGCAATAGTCACATCGCCTGAGGTCGGACTCAAGGCGATCGTCCCAGTCCCCATCGAAATCGATCCGCCGGAACCGATTGAGAGGCTCGCTGCAGGAGTGGCACTGAAGGTGGCAATGCCACTTCCCACGATCGTTCCGAGCGTCACCGCTGTGGTCGCCGCAGAAATCGACGAGGCAGCCGCAAAGCTCATCGAAACAGCGCCAGTGAATTTATTGCCCGCCGTGCCAAGGGTGACAGCGCCGGCGGTAGAAACAAAACTCGAAGTACTGGTGACTACCAGTCCTGTTCCCGACTGCGTGATCGACCCTCCAGCTGTGACACTCAGCGCACCAGAGACAGTAGAAGCTCCAAGAATGATGCCACTCGCATCGACGAGCGTCACATTCAGGGCGCTCGTCGTCACTACGGTCCCCAGATTATTGGACGCATAGTTGAGGCTGACCGAGTTGCCTGCCCCCACGTTCAGGGTCGTTGTTCCGCTCACGGTCAGTGTCCCGGTATTGGCAATCGAAGCTGCGCCCGTTGCGTTTCCCAGGTTGAGGGTGGTCGCGGTGAGGGCGAAGCCCCCCTGGATCAAGGTCCCCGTCCCTTGCAGGGACAGTGTTCCTAGTTGTGTGAGGTTCGCCCCTAAGGTTACCGTGACACCAGTGCTGACAGTCATTGAGGTCACGGTGAAGGGCAAGCCAGAGGTACCAACCAGCGGGATTGTCGGGCTCACGGGAAAGGCGGCGGTATCGCTTGTCGCCGCCGAACCTGGATAGCCCGAGCCCACACCCCAGTTCGCGGGCAGTGTCCAGGTTCCTCCGTCCCCTCCCCCATTCCAGGTATATGCCGTCCCCCACGCCCCTACCCCCACCAAGCCCCACAGGCTCGCTAGCATGAGTAGTCTCCATAGGCCTGGACGCTTCAACGATTCCTCCGGGATGGCTTGGTGGATGGGGACTGGGATGTGACGGCTAAAGAACATACCGCTTTCACCATGCTTCACCCTCACAGTATATAGCGCATCCCCCTACTCCACCCATATCGGAATTCATGCCAAACTCTTCGCTGATTTTCAACTTTTTCTGTATCAAAAACGCAAGCAAAACGCATCAGCTCTGGCGTTCTTCGTGGCAAAGGAGGAACGAATGAACCGTAGCACGTCGAAGCTGCTTCCCCTTCCTTTGGCGGGAGCTCCGCCCCGGCCGCCGATTCCGCCGGGCTTTTCAACAATGACCCTCGCTGCACCATCCGGGAGAAAACGAGGTTCCCACGCTTGGGGAAAGGGGGTGGGTACTTCAAGGACGGTTAGCCGATTCCTTGGCATATTGCTATGCCTTGGCCTTATTGCTTTCTTTGTAAGCTCTTGCAAAGAGCCTACAGCAGCCGGAAACGAGATGGCCACCCTGACGATGTCCTTTGGATCCTCGCCCCGGGCCTTTGCGCCGCCAGCGGCTGAAATTGACCATTACACGATCTCGGCTGCAGGACCGGATGGCGCGAGCATGGCTTCGGAATCGATTGCGACCGTGCTCACCCTGGAATTACTGCCTGGAGAATGGTCTATTTCAGCCGAGGGACTTGCCAAGGATGGTCGTCGCCTCGTATCGGGTTCAGTCATCGTGCGGCTCTCGCCGGGAGAACGGCAAAATGCCACCATCATTCTTTTGCCCGAAGGTGGCACAGGGAGCCTGGTTGTCTCCTGGTCGACCCGGGGAGATCCTGGGGTCGGGACAAGCCTTGAAGGCAGTATCACAACAGCAGCTACGAGCATCCCACTTTCAGCAAGTGGGACCAGTGGAACCATCGAACTCGCCGATATCCCCTCAGGCTCATGGACCCTCGAGGCGCGGCTTTCCAAGGATGCACTCAAAGTTGCGGGACTCGCCGATTCGATCCTAATCGTTTCAGGATGTGAAACCACAGCGGTACTTGTCTTTGAGCCACCTGTGGCAAGGATGGCGCTCTCCTTTGTCGGACCAAGTTTCAAGGCCGAAACCGCCCTTATCGCGCCACCTGTCAGGAGGATAGCCCTTGGTGCCCTGGCGGGTTTTGAACACGATCCCGCCCTTGGCTCTGGCTCCTGGTTTAAGGAGGGGAGTCCAACGGCTCTCACTTCGGCAAGCATTCTCATGGCTGCTTCCATCGAGGGAAGCCAGCGCATCGACTGGGTTGCAGACTCGAGCTTTACAGCCAGGTCGGGCAAGGCGCTGATCCAATCCAGTTCCGCTACAGCCTTCGGACCATTCCAGTGGATGGAAACGGTAGTCCGTTCCGACCTCGGCGCTTCGACCGCGCGGGGCATCGACGGCTGCCGTGATCTCCTGTTCACTCCTGACGGGAAATGGCTCTTTGCCGCAGGCAAGGACGGCTCCTCGGTCTCATCCTTTGCCCTCAGCAATGGCAAGGCGCCAACCCTGCGCTCATCCATAGGAAAAACGGAGCTCCCGGCCCTCGATGGGGCTTCCCGTCTGGCCCTCGTTCCGGGGACATCTACCATTCTCGTCCTTGGTGAAACTGGGGGGAACCTCGTTGCACTCTCCTTCGATTCTGCCGGCGCATTCACCAGCCCAGGATCGATCGCAGCTCCTGAACTCACTACGGCACGGGGCCTTGTGGTCAGCCCGGGAGGCGGCCAGGCCTGGCTTCCTTCGGAGGGCGCCGACGCCGTCCTCAAGGTCGATCTTGACGCAGACGGCCTTCCGACAGGGATCTCTTCGATCGCCAAGTCAGGCGACACTGGCCTCGAGGCCTTTGACCGCCCACTTTGCATTGCAGTATCGAATGATGGCTCTGAATTGGCAGTGGGTACGGCCGGTGACGATGCGGTCTACCTCTTTGCGATCAATGGACCATCGGGCAGTCTCAGCCTTTTGCAGCGCGTCAGCAAGGAAAGTGTCGCCTCCATCGCATCCCTCTCCGATCCCGTCGACCTGGCCTTTTCAAAAAATGGCTCAAGCCTGTTCGCCCTTTCGTACTACGGAAAATCCCTCATCAGGTTCGACAGAAACGGCACGGGTATGTTCGCGGCGACTGCGGCTGCAAAAAGCGGTGTCGGACAATCTGCTTTCTTCGATTACCCGAAGCGCATGGCCCTCGACCCTCTCGGCACGCGTATTGTGGTCAGCGGGGGGGGAACAAATGACGGACTTTCGTCATTTTCCATCAGCCAGAATTCGGCACTCATTCCCCTCGGCAATATCGGTCCCGGAACAGGGGATGCCCTGCCGCAGAAACCCTGTGCCCTCGCCTTCAGCCCCCAGGACGCCATTCTGGCTGTCAGTCTTCCCGAGGAAGATCGCCTCATGCTTTTTGCCTCACAGGAGTGAGCCTGGATACCAATGTAAAATGGAAGAGCGTGCGAGGAGGGTGCCAGCCCTCCTCGGCCTTCACCCCAGAAGTGCCTGGTTTCTTCCAGGGCTTCAGTCCCGCTGCATTCTTTGCTTGTCCACTGGCACCACGCAGGTACCCGAGGCGCGGCAGACGACGATGGGCTCGGAGAGGTAGTCGGCGGCGCTGTCTGAGAGGTCAGGACGGGGAGCGACAACCTTCCGCGCCTCAAACTTCATGCCCCGCGAGGACTTCCCGACCCTGACGATCTCACCGACTGCCTCGATGAAATCGCCCGCAAACACTGGAGCCAAGAACTCCACCTTGTCATAGCCTGCAAAGAGTCCTTCGTCCCCGTCATGGCGGATGAGAAGTTCCGTTGCCACATCGCCGAAGAGCTGGAGCATCTTCGCCCCATCCACGAGGTCACCGCCATAGTGGGCATCATGGGCACCCATCCTGATCCTGATCATAACCGGTTCCAACAACTCTTCCTCCCTCGGTGGCTCTCCCCTTTGTCACGTCCTCCACCTCGTGGCGCAGAGGATCGAACAATAGCCAGAAAGCCCGATAGTAGCGCAGAATGAGGTTTCCATGTAGCCAGGGATGGGGCACTTCCTTGACCACCCTTCTGGCTGGGTGCTAGGCTTGACTGTCCATTCGCACTTCCAAAGGAGTTCACCATGCCCGTCAATCTCAGGGGACGCAGTTTCCTCACCCTCAAGGATTTCACGAGTGAGGAAATCCGCTATCTCCTCGACCTTTCCCGCGACCTGAAGGCCAAGAAGCGTGCGGGCATCAAGGGCGAACTCCTCCACCGCAAGAACATTGTCCTCATCTTTGACAAGGCTTCCACCCGTACCAGGTGCGCCTTCGAAACCGCAGCCTGGGACGAGGGCGGCAACGCTACCTTCCTCACCAACTCGCAGATGGGAAAGAAAGAATCCGTGGAGGACACAGCCAAGGTCCTCGGCCGCATGTACGACGGCATACAATACCGCGGCTTCTCCCAGCAGCTTGTCGAGGACCTCGCGAAGCATTCAGGCGTGCCGGTGTGGAACGGCCTGACCGATATGGACCATCCGACGCAGATCCTGGCCGACCTCCTGACCATCGAGGAGGAGGTTCACAAGCCCCTCGGCAAGGTGAAAATGGTCTACTGTGGTGACGCCCGCAACAACATGGGCAATGCCCTCATGATCGGCAGCGCCAAGATGGGCCTGCATTTCGTGGCCCTCGCACCAAAGGAACTCTGGCCCAACGAGGCGCTGACCGCCGAGATGAGGAAGGTCGCCGAAGGAACAGGCGGGAGGATCGAGTTCTTCAGCATTGACAAGGTCGACGAGGCACTGAAGGGCGCTGACGTCCTCTATACCGACGTCTGGGTATCGATGGGCGAGGAGGCCAAGTTCGAAGAGCGCATCAAGCAGCTCCGGGCCTACAGCGTCACCATGGACTTCCTCAAGAAGACCGGCAATCCCGATGCGATCTTCCTCCACTGCCTGCCGGCCTTCCACGACACCGAGACTGAGGTCGGCAAGGATATCGAAAAGAAGTACGGGCTCAGGAACATGGAGGTCGAGGACGCCGTGTTCCGCTCCCGCCACTCGAAGGTCTTCGACGAGGCTGAAAACAGGCTGCACACGATCAAGGCCGTGATGGTTGCGACCATCGGGGACCTGTAATTCGAAGGAGCGATCTTATCCTTCACTCTTTCTGATACCTTAAAAGAATCAGACAGGATAACAGGATCAACAGGATCAACAGGAAAAGAGAAGGGAAAATGGAGCCTTGGCCTTGGCCTAGCGGAGCGTTTGTACCTTCCATCAAGACTGCGGGAAGCCCTCTGGAAACGGAGGGCTTTTCCATTCCAGTTAATAGGGAATATGCCGGATCGGGCAGCGTCCGCATTGGGTAGGTGCTACCAGACAGCTTGTCTTTTCCTCGAGGGCACGGTGCAGGGAGTCGTCGAGAGCCTTCATGAGAGGCGGTAGCTCGCCTTCTTCTGCACGGAGTGATTCCGAAAGAGCGTCATGAATCCCTTGATCTACTTCGGGGAAGAGCGAGCGGAATTCACTTGCAAGCCTGCCCGCAACCGCCCCCGTATACGCGTAGAGGGAGAATGGGAATCGGGCGGCATTGCCCGATGCAAGCACATCGAGGAAGGAACCAAGCCGTTTGGGGACTCGGTTCTCGTCCGCGGAAGTCTCCACAAGCCAATGATCGAAAATGAAGGCCATCAACTGCCTCTGCAAGACGGCGGAGGCCGAAAGGTATATGCCCGGTGGATCAACCCGGCCGCGAATCATCTGAGGCCGTGGCGCTCGTTCCGACGCAGGTGAGATCGGCGGAATTGATACGAAGACGGGCTCGCAGGCGCCGAATCAGGCAAGCCAGGTCGGTACCCTGCCCTCCATCGAAGCTGTGGAGTTCGTCCACGACGAGATAGCGCAAGTTTGGATGTGCCCAGAGCCGACGGTCCTCTGGCCTGAGGAGGAGGAGGTCCAGCATCTTGTAATTGGTCAGGAGGATATCGGGAGGGTCCCGGCGGAGGGTTTCCTTGTCGCTGCCTGGTCGGTGGCCAGGGCATTCATCGGGTAGGGGAAGATGGCCTTGACCTTCGAAATAGGGCGTGGTGGTCGTGAAACTCGTTTTCAGGAAGTCGGCGACTCCGCGGCGAAGCTGCCTGGCCACGACAGAAGGGATCATGAGTCCTTGCCTTTCAGCAGCCCGTTCCAATCCCTTCGTCCATACAGGAATCTGATGACCGAAATCGCCTCTTCCGATTCCTTGACGATATAAAAGACCAGGTAATTATTGACCACAAGCGACCGAATACCCTTCATCGCCAGGACTTCATCATGGACCAAGGGGCAGGAAAAAGGCTGATCTTCCAGCACCTTCAATTGTCGCTCCGTATCGGAAAGCAAATTTCTGGCTGCTTCGGGCGCCTTCAAGGCCTCCGATACATAGCGTAATGCCGCGAGCAGATCCTCTTCCGCCGGTTGGGTAAAATCGACGCGATACATCAGAATTTCTGTTGTGCTCGGGCGTCAGCAAAAACAGCAGCCATCGGACGAGTCTTGCCGGCTTTGTCGGCTTCCAGACCTTCATCCAATAGCCTATAGAGGTCCAGTTTCCCGGCCAGCAACTCGTAGGTTTCTATGCTCATGACAGCCAGGTCGCCTTGGCCATTCTTGGTGATGAAAACCGGCTCGGTGTACCTGTGGCATAATTCGGATATTTCGCTGTAGCAGTTGCGCAAATCTGAACTTGGACGGATCGTAGGCATATCCACCTCCATATAGTCATATTATATCGTTATCTTGATATGGATACAAGATTCGGAAACTCATGGATCACTGAATGATGGCCGCGCGGAAAGGGCCACGGCATGGATAGCGTCAAGCTTTTCAAGTATCTCAGGATCGAGCTCCTCCGGTTTTGAGAGATCGGCGAGACGGCAATAATCCCGCTTGCGGAAACCAAGCGGCTTTTTCAGCGTCTCATAGAAGCGCCTGAAAATCAGATCCAGGACCTCATCGCTCGCCTTGACCATGGGCGCCCAGGGAGTATTGCCGTTCAAACGCAGCACCTGGGAGACGAAATCAATGGCCTCCCGCATCGCCGCAACTTCGGCTTCGCGATGCGCGCGAAGGCTTTGAGGATGTCGAGGTCGGTTGAGGCTTCCAGGTACAGCACCCAGCCTGGGCATAATGATCCCAGCCAATATCGGTCAAGGACTTCAGTAGCTGACCTGGCTAGTTTGTAATGAGGTGGGGTTTACCAAGGAAGGCCACGACCTGGGTCTTGTTCGCCGCCTCCGAAAGGACTATCTCGGAGTGGCTGGCGGCAATGAGCTGGGATTCCTGCTCGCGGGTGATATCGAGGATGAGGAGGGTTTGCTGGAGACCCCTCCCGGCTGAGGAGAGATCGAATCGGCTCCCAGGCCGTAGTACCCAACCTCACGTGCATATCCTTCCACAGAAGGGCAGACTCGGGGATGGGCAGGGGAAAGAGATCACGACGGTTGAACGCTTGAAGTTCCTGATAATGAGCTTTGTCAGCATGACGGCTCCTGTCTAGTTTCCGATGATTTCATCGAGACCTTCCAGAACTTGATCAAGGACCTGTTCGTCTATCGAGGCGATCTTCGCGCCGATCCGCTCGACGGCGAGGGTCCTGATCTGGCTTATCTTTATCCACGATCTCTTGGGAAGCCCCTTGCTTTCCAGCTCCAGCGTCAAGGGGAAGCCCGCCGTGGGCTCCTGGCTCGTCAAGGCGACAGCTATCACGGTGCCGGACCTTTGGTTGAAGATCTCATTGCTCAGAATAAGCACGGGTCTGTAGCCGGATTGCTCATGTCCGATATTCGGATCGAGATTCGCCTTGCGGATCTCCCCCCTCAATATTCTGGCCATGAATCCTTCTCGCTCCCAAAGCCTTCCTCGGCGAAGCTTTTCTCCTCGTCAGGATCAAGCTTTTCACACTCGTCGCGAAGGCGATTCCTCTCCAGCCTGGCTATTTTCTCATCCACCGCCTCCTGGATCGCCCGGCTCCGGTTGGGGTATTTCTTTTCCCTGACAAGCCGATCAAGGCGAATGAGGGTCTTCTCCTCGATGGTGATCGCTATCTTCGATGCTGCCATATCATCCTCACGGTATGATAATATGTCATACTATCACCTTCGTCCAGCCTCATCGCACTCCCATCCTCTCCCATCGATTTGAGGCAAAACGCTTCACCGCCCTTCCCATGGAATCGAAGGCCATCTCCTCGGGCCTGACTGAGTCGGCCCTGCGCCACAGGAGGGAGGACACCTCGTCCCCCGCCCGGGGCTCCCCTTCGCTGTCAGAAAGCTCCAATTGGAAGAACAGGTCGCAGGTATCGTAGACGATGCCCTTGTAGGGGTAGCGGTTCGGGAAGGAGAACAAGAAGACGAGGCGCTCCTCGGCGACGGTGAGTCCCAGTTCCTCGAAGAGCTCGCGTGCGAGGCCTGCGACTGCACCTTCCCCCGGATCGACGAAGCCTCCCGGCAGGCCGAAGAGCCCCTTCCCAGGATCGCGCTCCCTTACCGTGAGGAGGAGTTCATTTCTGCGCGTGATGAGGCAGGCTGTGGCGCTGGCGACGTTCATGTAGAGGGTAAAGCCGCAGCGTGGGCAGTCGACCTTCTTTGCATCGGACCATCGTGGCGCCCGCAAGCCACAGCCCGGGCAGAAATTAAAGGGGTTGTCCTGCATGCGGACAGTCTAGCGGCACGGGGCTCCAGATGCCACTGCCCGCCCGCGGCGCCCGCAGCCCGCCTTGTAGCTCCCCCTGCCGCCGACTACAATCACCCACGTCATGCTCAAGGAATACCAGAGCCTCCTCCCCTACCTGCGAAAATACAAATGGCACTACGCCGCAGGAATTACCGCCGACATCCTGGTCGATGGCGGCAATATCCTCATGCCCCAGTTCATCAAGCATGCGATTGACCTTGTGGCGACGGGCAAGCCCGATTTCAAGGCCCTGCTTGCGACGCTCCTGTG
>JBAXTA010000178.1:0-9686 GCA_037130415.1 Spirochaetota bacterium | reverse complement strand
CTGGCACGAGCGAAGCATCGAATCCCAATGCCATGGCGAGCCTCGGCAGGGACTCGATTTTCACCAACTGTGCCGTCACACCGGAAAACGACATCTGGTGGGAGGGAATCGGCTCCCCGGCTCCATCCTGGACCATCGATTGGCAGGGGAAGCTCTACGACGCGAACTCAGGCAAGCCGGGTGCCCATCCGAACGCCCGCTTCACTGCCCCGGCCAAGGCCTGCCCGGCCATCGACCCGGAATGGGAAAACCCCGACGGCGTGCCGATTTCTGCCATCCTCTTCGGCGGCCGCCGTGCCACGGTCGTGCCCCTGGTCCACGAGGCCTTTTCCTGGCCCCACGGAGTATTCATGGGTTCCATTGTCGCCAGCGAAACCACGGCAGCGGCAGCGGGCACCCTCGGGCGGCTCCGCCGCGATCCCTTCGCAATGCTGCCCTTCTGCGGCTACAACATGGGCGACTACTTCGGGCACTGGCTCGAGGTCGGCTCCCGGCCCGGAGCGAGGCTCCCGAAATTCTTCTACGTCAACTGGTTCAGGAAGGGCAGCGACGGAAGCTTTCTCTGGCCGGGCTATGGCGAGAACTCACGCATCCTCAAGTGGGTCTTCGAACGCTGCGAGGCCTTGGGCGAGGAGGGCGCCGATCGCACGGCGATTGGTTTCCTGCCCTCGCGGAAAGCTCTTACCCTCGATGGCATGGACCTGAGCGAGACGATGCTCGATACCCTGCTGTCGGTCGATCGCGAGGCGTGGAAGGCCGAACTGCCGAGCATTGCCGAATACTATGCGTCCTTCGGGGAGCATATGCCCAAGGGCCTCGCCGCCGAACTTCTCGCCCTCAGGGAGAGGCTCGAAGGTTAGAGGACACCAGGATTTTCCAGACCATTTTTGTTGTGGGAAAGTTTCTGAAAATTTGCGAATTATCATACACTGCGCTAGAATGAAAACATGACCAAGGCAGAGAAAGCGATACTTGACGCCCGGACGCCCGAGGGTTACATCGAGGCTTCCCTTCGCGCCAAGATCGCGCCGGCCACAAAGGCCCGGCTTGCACGTTTGTGGATGGCCCACACGGGATTCAGCAGGGAGGACATCCTCCACGCCCGGAATCGTCACCCCTACTGGAAGAGCAAGAAGATGGAAGGTTCGGCCGAGCGCACGCGCGTCCGCCTGACTATCCATGATTATTCCAGCGGAACCAACCTTGTCTGGAATACAGATCGCGTTGGGCGCTTCCTCGAACTCAACGGCAAGGACAAGGCTGGTCGCTACCAGCACCGCGACTGGGAGGTCGCCGAAGCTTTCGGAGCCTCGATACCCTCCATCCAGTACATGCGCAGGAAGTACCGACGGGCAGTCGAGATGCTTGGCCCCAGGGTCTCGAAGACCAAGCTTGTGGAGTATCTGACCTTTGCAGAGTCAGTGCTTGTACGGGGAGCAGGCGCAGTCGAGAATCTCAGAGCCTTGAGGGGAAAGCCGAACGCGAAGCTGTCTGGTACTTCCCGATTGTCTGCGTCGCCCAAGACCAAAAAAAGGTCCTGAAGCTCCAGCTTCCTGGATTTCTAAGCCGCCCTCATGGGGGCGGCTTTGTCTTGCTCTGGCCCGCAGGTACCTGCCTTTTGCTCCCGGCCTGCGATTCGAGATTGTCCTGCATGCGGCAGGCACTGCGGCCTAGACTGCTCCGGCTGCGCCTTCAGAAAAGGGGCTTGCCCGCGTAAGGACCGCGCGAAGCGGGTGGCTGGCTGCTGACAGGAGGGCGGGATCGGCGGCTACCAGGGCGAAGGCGTCGCTCCGAGCCTTTTCCAGGAGGGCGAGGTCGCGGATGGGGTCAGCGACGGTGAAAGCGAGGGCTCCCGACTGAGCGGTGCCCGACAGCTCTCCGGGCCCGCGGATCCGGAGGTCTTCCTCGGCGAGGGCAAAGCCGTCTGGCGTACCGAGCATGGCCTTGAGTCGGGCCTTCCCGTCTTCGGTGAGCTTGTCTGAGTAGACGAGGAAGCACCAGGACTGGGAGTCGCTCCGACCCACGCGGCCCCTGAGCTGGTGGAGGGCTGCCAGTCCGAAGCGTTCGGCGTGCTCGACGACCATGACGGTCGCCTCGGGCACATCGACGCCAACCTCGACCACCGAGGTTGCGACCAGGACCCGTGTTTCTCCGCGCTTGAAGGAGGCCATGGCCTCTCGCTTGAGATCTTCCTTCAGCCGGGAGTGGATGAGGCCTACGGTAAATTCGGGAAAAACCTCCTTCCTGAGCCGCTCGGCCATGCCCTCGGCGTTCTTGAGATCCAGCTTGGCGGATTCTCCGATCAGGGGATAGACAAAATAAGCCCGCTCACCAGCTTCAAGCCGCTTCCGGACAAAGTCATAGACCCGGTCCTCGTGCTCATCCATGGCGAGGTGGGTGACGATGTGCTTGCGACCTGGAGGCATCTCGCGGATGGTCGAGACAGCCAGGTCGCCAAAGACGGTGAGTGCAAGGGTGCGCGGGATCGGCGTCGCCGTCATCATCAGGAGGTCGGGCATCGGACCCTTGCGGGAGAGGGCTATGCGTTGCAGGACTCCGAAGCGGTGCTGCTCATCGACTATGGCGAGGCTCAGCGATCTGTAGAGGACTGTGTCGGAAAAGAGAGCCTGGGTGCCAAGGACCAGATCCACTTCGCCAGCTGCAAGGGCCGCAAGAAGGGGAGGGCGCGCAGCGTCATCGATGTTGCCTGAAAGAAAGCCGAGCCTGAGGCCGAGGGGCTCAAGGAGGCGGGCGGCTGTTTCGGCGTGTTGGCGCGCAAGCAATTCGGTCGGCGCCATGAGGGCGACCTGGCCCCCACCCTCGATGGCCTCAAGGGCGGCAAGGAAGGCCACGAGGGTCTTGCCGGAACCAACGTCGCCTTGGAGGAGACGCGCCATGGGACGCGGACATTTCAGGTCCGCGACAATCTCCTCGACGACACGGAGCTGATCCCCAGTGAGCTTCCAGGGCAAGCGGGCAACAAGGCGCGAACGGAGGCTGCCGGGGTGTGGCCTCCTGTCGATGGCAGTTTCCTTCCGTCGATCCCTACGCTGCGCAACGGCAAGCTGGAACCAGAAAAGCTCCTCGTAGGCGAGGGTTTCGCGGCCCTTTTCCCGCTCAGCCTCGCTGGCAGGTGCGTGCATGCCAGCAAGGGCCTGCCGCTTGTGAAGGAGGCCCCTGGCTGCCCTGATCCCTTCGGGGAGTTCGTCCTCTACACGCTTTCCGTATTCGGTCATGGCGCGGGCGACGAGTTTGCGGATCGTGCCCAGGGCGAGGCCCTCGGTCGATGGATAGACGGGGAGGAGGCCGCTTTTCGGGGCGGAGCCCTCGTCCAGCCTTTCCACCTCGAAGGAGGAGGCCTGGAGCTCCTTGTATCTCAGCTTGAAGGTTCCGGTAACCACAACACGGCTGCCAACCGGCAGGGCCTTTTCGAGGAAGGCGCGATTGAAGCAGGGCAGGGACGCGCGGCCTGTGGCATCCTCGACGATAAGCTTGAGTGTCTTCATCCTGCCGTAGCCAAACCACTCCTGGGCCAGGACCGTCGCCTCCGTATGCGCCCGTCCACCACTCCTGGCTGAATCGGCAAAGCCCGTCCATTCGGAGCGGTCATCCCAGTCCCGGGGAAAGTGGAGGAGGAGATCAGCCACTGACCAGATGCCAAGTCGTGCCAGGCGCTCGGCGACAGCCTTGCCCGCTCCACCGAGATGGGTGACCGGGTCGCGCAGCTCACGCAGGAACATATTTCAAGAATAGCATGGGGAGGGGAAGGGGGGGAGGGTGCAGGGATGCTCCCACCCGGGGCAGCCCCTCAACTTCAAGCCTGGTCTACCCTGACCCAGGCGCCACGCTCGGCCGCCTCGAAAACCGCGTCCACGACGAGATTTGCCGCCAGGCCGTCGGCTATGCCGGGACTGGGCTGCCGACCCTCGGCTATGGCCGAGAGGAACTGGTACTGGTTTTCAGCATGGCTCCGCTCCCAGCCCAGTATGGCGCGGGCAGGTGGTGCGGAGGCTCCCGGATAATTCTGGATGGTTTCGAGACGGGTCCAACCGAGCTCGGAGCCACTCCGCCGGGCGTCATAGTGGTAGAGCCAGTTGGCGTCCATCAGGTCAAAGCGGAGCGCGCCTTTGGAGCCCTCGATCCTGAAGCGGAGATCATCGGCGGCGCCGGTGGCAAAGCGTGAGGTGACGAGGGTTCCGAGGGCGCCGGAGGCGAGCCGGGCGGTAACCCAGGCTGCGTCATCCACGGTGACCGCTCCCTTTTCCGCTGAACCTTTGGTAAGCGGGCGTTCGGGAATCCAGGTTTTGATGACAGCCGACAGTTCAGAGAACTCACCCAAAAGATAGCGGGCAAGGTCGATGATGTGGGCGCCCATGTCCACGATGGCCCCTCCGCCAGAGCTTTCCTTCCTCATGCGCCAGGTGAGGGGACGCGAGGGGTCTTGGTAGCCTGAGTGGAAGTACTCGAACTGGAAGCTGTAGATCTCCCCGAGGGCTCCCTCGGCCATGAGCTTTTTCGCCGCCATGATTGCAGGGAAGAAGCGGTAATTGAAAGTCATCCCGAGCCTGCCCTTTGAAGACGCAGCAAGGCAGGACAATTCCCGGGCTTCGGCCCCGGACAGGGCGAGGGGTTTTTCGCAGTAGACATGTTTTCCCGCCGCCAGGGCCAGGGTGATGGCCTCCCTGTGGGCATCGTTGGGAAGGACGCAGTCAATCACCGAGATGTGGGGATCGGAGATGAGTTCCTCGAAGCTTGTTGAACTCCGGGCAAAGCCCCCCTCCCGCGCTGCAGCCTCAGCCGAGGCCTTTGAACTCGTGCAGACAGCTGCCAGCGTGAAGGCGGGCATGGCAGGGTATATCGAGGGGAGGGCCCGGTAAGCCAGCGTGTGGAGTTTCCCGATGCTGCCAAAACCCAGCATCCCTATTCCGATCGGAGCCATCAGAGCGCCTAGGCCTTAAGCCCGCGCTCGCTGCGGGAGACAGCCGATGCAGCTTCCATTTTCCCTCGCAGGTTCCGGACTGCCCCGGCTATGTCCCCTGAACCAGGCAGGAACTTGCCGCTTTTTCCCTTGAGGAGGGGGGAGGAGAATTCTCCAACGGTCATGCCATTGGCTACAAATTCGGCGACGTTGTCGAGGTTGAGACCGCCATCCTCCATGAGGTCGCATTCAGCTTCGCGGCCGGCGTCCACGATCATGTCGTGGAGGCGCCTGATATTGGTAAACATGATTGGGTCGATGGAGTGGGGGCTCGCCGCACCGGTGGTAGGCTTCCAGAAAGGTGCCTTGCTCTCGTACTCGATGATGTCCACGAAGGGAACATACTGCTCGAAGGCTAGGATCGGAGTGCCCTGCCAGGCCCAGACGCCGACCTTGAGCCCCAGCGTGTCCTTCACATAGATCACCTGCTGCATGAGCATCTCGCCGGTCGTTTCTATGGGAAGGCTGATGAGGTCGGCCCCAAGGTCCTTGAGCTGGCGGAAGAGGTCGAAACCCGGACGCATCATCTGGAGCTGGATTTCGATCTCGAGGCTCGTATGCCGCCTGATCCCGTCGAGAATGTCGATGCCCCCCCGAGGCGCCGCGAAGTCCATGTACTTGCCATCGCGCATCTCGATGTGGATCCAGTCAGAGCCGCCAGCTTCCAGTTCCTTGACTGTCTCGCCAAGGGCAGCGTAGTCAGCCCAGAATAGTCCGGCAGCGATCTTGGCCTGCGCGCCGACTACCCCGATCTTCGAAGCTTTTTCCATGCGATTCCTCCTGCGATTGTAGGATAATTGGGGGGCTTCTGGATTGTCAAGTTTATTCTACTATATGAAACATATTAGATTATGGATGAAAGTTCTTTATCCAGGCTATGAGATATGCTAGGATCGCTGCGCTTTTATGCCGCGAAAAGGGGGAGTCATGGCATCCATCCTCTGTGGTGTCGATCTGGGGGGAACAAAGCTGGGCATAGGCCTTGTGAGCGAGTCCGGAACCATCCTTGACTCAAGTCTTTCCAAGGATCACGTCTTTCGGACTCCCGACGAGGTTGTTGGGGACATCGCGACGCGCATCAGGGGACTCATGGCAAAGAATGGCTATGCGGAAAGCGATCTCCGGGGTATCGGCCTGGGCGTGGCTGGCCATCTCCGCTACCGGGACGGGGTAGCGATTACCATTTCCAACCTTGAGGGCTGGAAGGGCTACCCGCTCCGCGAGCGGCTGGGCCAGCGCTTCCCAGGCCTTCGAATACTTGTGGACAACGACGCGAACGCCCAGGCCCTCGGGGAGTACAAATATGGGGCGGGGGTCGGCTTCAGGAACATGGTCTTCATGACCATCAGCACCCAGATCGGTGCTGGCATCGTCCTCGATGGAAGGATCCTCCGGGGCATGACTGGCACAGCGGGGGAGATTGGCCACACGATCGTGGAAGCCTCCAGTGCAGAGCTCTGCCCCTGCGGGAACCGGGGCTGCCTCATCGCCCATGCCTCGACTGTGGCCATAGCCCCGGCGGTCCGGCGCAGGCTCTCTTTGGGCATGACCTCAACCCTTGTCAATTCCGGTAACCTTGACCGCCTTCGGCTCGACGGGGAGTTCATCGCCCGGGGCCTGGTACTGGGCGACCAGCTCTGCGTCCAGATCATGGAGGAGTTCGCCCGCTACATCGGCATCGGTATCTACAATGTCTTCCAGGTCTTCAACCCCGAGGCGGTTGTCCTCGGGGGCGGCCTCATGAACTGGGGGGCGCCCTTCCTCGAGGGAATCACGCGCAGCGTGCGGACGCTCGCGCGCGACATGATGTACGAAGAACTCGCCATACTCCCCGGCAGCCTGGATGCGCCGGGGATCGTTGGCGCGGCTTCCCTCGTTCTCGAGTCCTAAAGGGACAGGAAAGGATCCTGCCATGGCCGGGGGACAGCGTTTCGATGTCGTAATAATTGGTTCAGGTCTGGGAGGATCGGCGGCCCTCCATGTCCTGGCGGATTCGGGTCTTTCCATCCTCGTCCTGGAGCGCGGAGGCTATGTCAGGCAAGAGCGTGAGAACTGGGAGATCGGGGAAGTCGTCCTCCGGCGCCGCTACAATGCCGCCGACACCTGGATCGACGGCGAAGGGAAACCCTTCAATCCGAGGGCCTACTACAATGTCGGCGGGGCCACCAAGTTCTACGGGGGCTCGGCGCTGCGTTTCAGGGAGGACGATTTCAAGGCCAGGCAGCTTGCCGGCGGATCGACCGTCGCCTGGCCCTTCGGCTATGGCGAGCTGGCTCCCTGGTACGACCGGGCCGAGGCCCTCCTCGAGGTCCATGGGCTTGCCGGCGAGGATCCCAGCGAGCCAACACGCCCCGCCTTTCCCTTTCCGCCCCTCGAGCACGAGGACCGCATAGCCGAGCTCGCCGAAGCGTTCCACGCCCAGGGCCTCCACCCCGTCCACCTGCCCATCGCGGTTGACCAGGGACCCAGGGGGCGCTGCATCAAGGGTAGCCCCTGCGACGGCTTTCCCTGCAAGGTTCGCGCCAAGGGCGACGCAGAAAACCGCCTCCTGCGGCCCCTCCTCCTTAAAAAACCGGCCAACATCGAGCTCTGGACCGAAGCCCGGGCGCAGCGCCTCGTAACCGACGCTTCCGGCAGGCGCGTCATCGCCGTGCTGGTCGAAAGGCATGGCGAAAGCCTCCGCGTCGAAGGAGGGCACTTCATCCTGTCGGCAGGGGCCGTGAACTCAGCCGCCCTTCTCCTGGCCTCCTCTGGTCCGGGGCACGAGGGCGGTCTTGCCAACTCCAGCGGGCTCGTGGGCCGCAATTTCATGTGTCATAACAACACTGTCGTTCTCGCCCTCTCGCCCCTCCGCACGAACCCCACGAAGTTCCAGAAGACCCTGGCCATCCACGATTTCTACGGGGATGCTTCAGCAGGCAAGGCGGCCCTCGGTGCCATCCAGATGCGGGGCAAGATCAGACCCGAAATGCTGCGGGGGAAGCAAAGCCCGCTTCTCAGGCTCTTTGCGTCCGCCATCGCGGAGCGAAGCATCGACTTCTGGGTGATGTCCGAGGACCTCGCCGACCCGGAGAACCGAGTCACGCTCGATGGCGAAGGGAGGATCCATCTCAGCCTGAAGCCGACAAACCGTCCGTCCCACGAAGCCCTCCTCAAGCGGCTCCAAAAGGCCCTCCATCGTGCCGGCCTGCCGATCGTCATCTTCGACCGGCGCGGCATCGACGCCATACAGCACCAATGCGGCACACTCCGTTTCGGAAACGACCCGGCTCGCTCGGTGCTCGACCAGTGGTGCAAGGCCCACGACCTCGACAACCTCTACGCCATCGACGCGGGCTTCATGCCCTCCTCGGCGGCGGTCAATCCCTCGCTGACACTCCTGGCCCAGGCCCTCCGTGCCGCCGAAAGGCTCAAGGGCGAGCTCACTACCGAGTCCGCAGCATTTCACCTTGTCCGGTAGCATGGCCTCCCGAGGATCCTTGCTCCATCAGCGGTCAAGAGGACATGAGTTCAGGCCCGGCCTGCCAGGTGGCGCCGGATGGCCTCTACGACCAGGCGGTGATCCTCGGTATCCTTCAGGCCCGAAACCGTAATCGTACCGACTACACCGACGTCCCGGACGCGGACCGGAACCGAGCCGCCGCTGGGGGCGTACTCCGAGGCGGAAAGTCCGTGGGCCTCCTCGAGGGACCGGCTCTTCAGCCTGAGCTGCGTGGCGAAGAGCAGCGAGCTTTTGTGGAACCGGCGGACGACGTTGCTTTTTCGGATCACCCATTGGTCGTTGTCAGGGGAGCTGCCTGGCAGGCCGGCATGGAAGAGGGTCTGCCCCACAAGGCTGATATCGATGGTAATTGGAAGGGCTTCGCCCAGGCCGATGGCAACCAGGTCCTGGCCTATCTCCAGGGCTTCGCCAAAGCCGAAGTGCGCAAACTGGAGCTCCGCTTCCTCGGCCTTGAGCCGCTCTACAAGATCTTCGTCCTCTTTCATCAGACAAACTCCCTTCTCCGCTTCTGGTAGAAGCAGTCCACCCAGATTATGGCCACGATGACCGCGCCCTTGAGCATGACCTGGTAATAGGATGAGATATTCAGCATGTTCATCACGTTGTCGAGCATGCCGAAGACCAGGAGGCCCAGCGCAGACTGGGGGATGCCCCCGATGCCTCCCGCAAAGGAGGTCCCTCCGACGACGACGCCGCAGTTGACCACCAGGGCAGTCAACTCGCCGTAGGTCGACGAGCCGGTGTTGAGCTTCGCTGACAGCAGCACTCCGGCCAAAGCGGCTGTGCCGCCCGAGATCACAAAGGCGAGCCATTTGGTGCGGATGACATAGATCCCCGAGTAGCGGGCTACATCGTAGTCGCCGCCGATCGCGTAGAGGTTGCGGCCGAACTGCGTATACCGCATGAGCCAATAGCTCAGGCCGAAGCAGATAGCCATGATTATGACGAGGTTGGGCACGCCGTGGAAATCACCGTTGCCGATCATCATGAAGGCCGGGTTCTTCGCGGGCACGGGGTGGGCATTGGTGAGCTGCTGGGCCACACCCGTCAACAGGAGGCCCGTACCGAGGGTGATGATGAAGGGCTCGGTCTTCTGGTGGACAACGAGGAAACCGTTGAGGAAGCCTACCACCACGCCAAATATGATCGCGCAGAGGATGGCCGCATCATGCTCAAGGAAGTCAACACAGACAATACGGAGGTTCC
>JBAXTA010000177.1:0-9733 GCA_037130415.1 Spirochaetota bacterium | reverse complement strand
CGTAAATGGGCTTCGGCCTGGCTCGCCTCTATTCCTTTCCTGACTGGATGCAATCAGGTCGATATACTAAAATGAGGTACCATGGATTCAACAGCAGTTCCAGATGCCAAGGTGGCGCTTTTCAGGCCCGAGTTCAGGAAGATCGATGTCATCAATTCAGAGAGCTTCAACGCCTCCCTGCTTTCCCATCTCAAGGAGGGCGTCCGTCTCGTCCTCGACCTTTCCAATGTGCAGTTCATCGACAGCTCAGGCCTCGGCAAGATCATCTTTGCGCTACGCAGCTTCCGCGAAAGGGGCGGCGATCTCCGGATCTGCTCGGTCCAGCCGCCTGTGATGGTGCTGTTTGCCATGGTTCGCCTTCGCGAGATCGTGGGCATCGACAACACTGCCGAGGAGTCCACCGCTGCCTTGCGCGGGGGGGTGGCAGCCGGGACCTCGTCCCCGGGGCCAGGCGGGGCTTCCTGACAGCCAGAGCCAACCCTGCTTCCAAGGGCCTTGATCTCGATTCCCTGGCGAGACTCTCGGGTGGGGTCTTCTGTCTCTGCGATTCAAAGGGCCATATCCTGGCTTCCTCCGGCAATCTCTCCGGGCTCTTTGGTCGCTCCCTTGAGGACAGCGGTGGGGACCTTGGGCGCCTGCTCGGGGCGGAGGGGCAGGAAATCTTCTCCGAGATCCTTGCCCCCACGGAAGGGGGGATCAGGGACAGGTGGCTGTGCTATCACCATCCTGGCGCGGGCGAGCGCTGGCTGCAGATCCGCAGGGAAGCTGCAGAGGCCGAAGATGGCACGGAGCTCCGCTCTGACGACTGTTTCCTGGTCTTTATCCGCGACGAGTCGGCGTTCCATGCAAGCCTCGCCAGGGTAGCCTTCGAGCAGTCGCGCGACATCGAGAACAGTGCACGGCTCCAGGCAGCAGTCCTCATGGAGGGCCGGAGGGTCAGGGCAAAGGGTCTTGAGTACCAGACCTCCACCGTTCCGAGCAAGCTCGTCGACGGGGATTTCCTCGATGTTCTCAAGCTCACCGACAGCACGGTCGACTTCATCCTCGGTGATGTGATGGGAAAGGGAATGGACGCCGCCATCCTGGGTGCCATGATCAAGCTTGGCTTTGTCAGATCGCTCGCGATCAGCCTTTCCGGGACCTCTGACCTTCCCGAGCCCGCATCCATCTGCGCGGTGGCCGAAGCCGAGGTCGTGAATCACCTCCTCGCGCGGAAGAGTTATGCGACCCTCACCTATGCGCGCTTTGACGAACTGCGCCGCGCCCTCATGTTCGTCGATTGCGGCCACACTTCGCTGATCCATTTCTCGCGCCGCACGGGGCAGTGCTGGCGGGTGAAGGGAGGGAACATGCCGCTCGGCTTCGCCCGGGAGCAGGTCTATCGCGGCTACAGCCTTCCTGTCGATTCCGGCGACTCCCTCCTCCTGTTCACCGACGGCCTGTCGGAATGCTGCAACCGCTGGGGTGAGGCCCTTGGGGAACAGCGCATCATGTATCTGCTCCGCAGCTATTCTGACCTTTCCGTGGCAGAACTTGCCAGCATGATCATGAAGATCGGCTTCATGTACTCGTCCGTGGGCTTCAACGACGATGTCACCCTGATCTGCATCAAGGAGACTGGCAGCTGCGACGACCCTGCCCTGGAGGGCGGTTTCTGCTTCGAGTCCTTTCCCGGGGTCCCTCCTGATTTCCTCTCGGCCAAGGATCTCCTGGACTCCTTCCTCGAAGCCCACATTCCGGCCCTCGGGCTGTCGGAGCGGGAGAAGATAACCCTCGCCTTCCACGAGGCCCTCGCGAACGTGGTGGAGCACGCGCTCCAGCCTGTGGGAGGGATCTGCGATCTCCGCTGGCGATGCGTGGACGACTTCCTTTCGCTGGAGTTCTTCTACAAGGGCCCCGACTACGACTGGGTCTCGTTCCGCAACTCCGAGGTGGGGAGCCTCGCCGATTCCGGCTACGGCCGCTTCATAATGCAGGAATCCATGGACTCCGTCTTGCTGGCCCAGGGGTTCCATGGAAGGAAGCGCCTGGTGATGTGCAAGCGGATTTCCGGGGGAGGTGTCGATGTCTGACGAAGGGCTTGTCGAGGCCCTCGGCGAGGGGGTCTGGAGCTTAAGCCAGAACCTGCCAGGGCTCGGACTTGTGTTTAATTGCTACCTTCTCGAGGGGCAGTATTCCTTCTGCCTTGTGGACGCGGGGCCGGCTTCGGTAGGGGGGGGGCTCGTGCGCGCCCTGTCCTCTTTCCTGCGGCCTTCAGACATCGGCACCATCATCCTCCTCGACGAGAGTCCCTTCGCCCATTCGGCGCTCCCTGCCTGGAGGGAGGCTGGTTTCCATGGTGTGGTCATAGCCGACCTCCGGGTGGCCAAGGCCCTTGGCCATTCGGGTTTCGGCCACGATCTCCGCTGGATCAATGACATTGAGACCAAGGTCTTTCCCGGTGACAGGCGCGAACTCAGGATTTTCCGCCCCGCGCGGCCCTCTGGAAGGCTTTTCCTTTTCAAGGAGTCCGGGGGCTTCCTGTTTTCCGGACGCCCTGGTTCCTCGCTCCCAGCTACGGGATCCGGTACCGAGCTTGAAGGCCAGCAGCATTTCCGGGACATGTGGGGCTACGGGGAGGGGCCTGCGCGAAATCAGGCGATCCCGGCCATCAGCCTCCTCTGTCCCCGCTTTGGAGCCACCCTTCCTGCCGGCTTGGCAGTCTTGGCCCTTGGGCTCGCCGATGACGCGGTCGTACCAGGTCCTGCAAGCATGCCCACCGATTCCGGGCCCGACAGCGAGCGCATGAAACTGCAGAGCTGCGATTCCGAGCTCGACAGCGAGCGCCAGAAACTGCGGGACTCCAACTACGAGCTCAAGGAAGTCATGATCACCGCGAGCGACTCAGCACTCCGCGACCCCATCAGCGGCATGTACACGAGGGTCTATGCCGATTCCTTTATCCATTCGCTCATCCTGAATGGCAGCGATTTCAGCGCTGCCTTTGTCCGCATCGACCACATCAAGGACCTCAACCGCAGGCTTGGGGCCAGGGACGTGGACGTCCTCCTCGGCGATTTTGCCAAGATCCTCATGGAGAGGGAGACCGAGGGATATCTGTTCCGATGGACCGGACCAGTGTTCCTCCTGATCATCGAGGGTGAGGGATCAATGATCTTCCCGCGGCTCGAGAAGCTCCTCAAGGCCATAGCCGAGGAGCGGCGCTTTGCGATACCCATCACCGCTTCGGTAGCCCTCGTGCGGAGCTCGGAGCTTGGGGGCGATGCCCTTCCCCAGCTCCAGGCCTTTTCCCGCGAACGGCTCAAGCTTCTCGAGCGACGGGGCGGGAACGCCATCCTCGACAAGAGCGACCTTGTCACGGATGAGCGACCCTTCGTCATGGTCATGGACGCCGATACCCTCTTCCTGGACTACCTGGTCGAGTCGTTTTCACGCGAGGGTTTTCGCGCCATCGGTGCTGCCAGGGGCGGCCAGGCCCTCGAATTCATGGATGAAACGCGGCCGGAACTCGTGATCGTCGACCGTTCCCTGCCCCAGTTCGATGCCTTCCAGATCCGGACGCGCATGAAGGCCTCGGTCGACCTCCACGACATTCCCTTCATCCTCCTGACTTCGGGAAAGAACGACCAGTTGGTGACACAGGCCCACTCGCTGGACATCTACCATGTCTTTGAAAAGCCGGTTTCCATCGTGGAACTTGTCGGCATTGCCAAGAGCCTCCTCGGCCGGAGCGAAGATGGCGCCTGATTCCGCCTTCCTTGTCATCCTGCTCATCCTGTTCCTTGCTGTCGACCTCGTGGTCTTCATCAGCATCCTTGTCATCAAATGGCGTTCCCGGAGGGCCTTCAAGCGGGAGAAAGCCCGGATGCTGAGGATCAACAGGTACATACTCGATGCCGACCTTGCGGGTCTCGGCCGCGAGTATGCATCGGATCCCCTGACCCTCCTCGAACACATCAGGCACTTGGGCGAGTTTACGACCCTCGGAGCGGCCAGAGAGGAGGCAGTCAGCGCCTTTCTCGCCTCACGCGACCTGGCTTCCCTGGCTGCGAGGCTCCTCCGTTCGCCCCGGCTTCACCGGCGCATCAAGGGCTACCTCATCCTGGGCCTTGCGCGGAAAGAGGGGATCCAGAAGCGGCTTCTTGCAGCCCTCGCCAGGGAGAAGCGGTCCCTGGGCAGGCTGGTCTGCCTGAGCCAGGTTGCAACGCTGGGCGAGTCCCCCGACTTCCCGGCCCTGATCGCCTGCCTCGAAAAGGGAGCGCCTTCCAGGAGAAGCCGCGAGATCATGGCCCTTGCTCCACTGGCGACCAGGCTGCGCGAATGGTTTGACTCCACCGAGCTTCCGACAGGCGAGGCAGCCCTGGCCCTGTATCTCATGACCGTGAATGTGCGGCCAGTCGAAGCTGACTGGGATCGCCTTGCAGGCCTTGCCTCGGAGCGGGGCGATGGGGTAGGGGAGCTGGCTGCCGGGCTCCTCTCAGAGCGCTTTCCTGCGCAGCGCTTCCTGGCCGTTTTCCGTGATCGCCCCGAGCCTCGCTTCCGCCTGCCCATGGCGCGCCTCCTCGGGCAGACCCTCGAGCCCGGCTCGCTTGATCAACTCGACCCCTGGTTTTCTGACCCTGCGCTCAGGGAGGCAGGCATTGCGGCGGCGGGAGAAATCCTCCGCCGCCATCCTGGCAGCGACTCGGTCTTCCTTTCTTTTATCGGTACTGACAGCGACAGCCCCATGGCCTCTGCCCCGAGGGCGGTAGCCCCGAGGGCAGGAGCCCCGAGGGCAGTAGCCCTCAGCCGCGCCCTCGAATTCAGGCTTCCCGCCCTCCTGTACCACGCCGCCTTGCCAATCGATCCCCGCCTCCGCTCAATGATGTGCCATCTCCTCGACCAGGACAGGGTGGGCATCCTCGTCGAGATCCTTTCCGGCATGTCCCCCTCAGGGCTTCGGCTTGTCCTCCTGGATTTTCTCCGGACTGAGCTGGTTTCCCGTCCA
Source organism: Spirochaetota bacterium (assembly GCA_037130415.1). Taxonomy (GTDB): domain Bacteria; phylum Spirochaetota; class Spirochaetia; order Treponematales; family Rectinemataceae; genus CAIJMU01. The sequence continues at coordinate 4,746 of JBAXTA010000177.1, read as the reverse complement.
CGGGCTGCGTCCTTCCTGTCCAGGCACCTCAATAGCGAGCTCAGGACAGCCCTCAGTCTGGGCCCTCCCGAAGCGGAGGAGGACCGCTCGACCATAGCGGTCAAGACCAGGGACAAGGTCTACCTCGCGGTCCTGATCCTTGCCGGACTGGCCTTCTTCCCTGTTTTTTTTGCCATCTCCCGCTCCACCGAGCTGCCCTGGCTGTCCCCCGCAGAGATCCTGTACCGCTTTCTCTTCGATTTCCAGTTCCTCTTTGCGTACTACACCCTCGCGATCAATGGGATCTACCTCCTCCTTCTCCTTCTGTCGACCCTTCGCATCGGTTCGGAGGCCAGGCTCTGGGAAAGCGATCTCACCAGGATACTCGCGGGTCCGGGTATCCTTCCCTCGATTTCCCTCGTCGTTCCCGCCTACAACGAGGAAGCGAACATCGTCGAAAGCCTCAACAGCCTTTTATCGCTGAGCTATCCCTCCTACGAGATCATCGTGATCAATGACGGTTCCAGCGATGCCACGATGCCTGCCCTCATCAAGGCCTTCGGGCTTGAAGCTTCAGGTTCGGGATCCGAGGGCATCCTGCCGAGCATGCCTGTCAGGACAGTCTACCGCTCGCCCTCCCTCCCCAGGCTCAGGGTCATCGACAAGGCCAACGGCGGGAAGGCCGACGCCCTCAACGCAGGGCTCAACCTGGCGACAGGCGAATACTTCTGCAGCATCGATGCCGACTCCATCCTCGATCCCCAGTCCCTCATACGGGCCATGTTCCAGGTGGTCGCCAGCGACAGGGACGTCATCGCAATTGGCGGCAACATATTCCCGGTCAACGGTTGCGTGGTCGAACACGGCCACCTCCAGGAGATCAGGATTCCCAAGGAGCCCCTGGCGCGCTTCCAGACCATCGAATACCTGCGATCCTTTGTCGCAGGCAGGCTTGGATGGACCCTCATCGACGGCCTACTCATCATCTCGGGGGCCTTCGGGCTCTTCCGGCGCAGCGCCGTGATGGAGGTCGGCGGCTATCTCACGGGCAAGGGTGCCTGGCGGCGCCAGACTGTCGGCGAGGACATGGAGATCGTCGTGCGCCTGACTCGGAAGGATCGTGACGAGGGCCGGCACGGCAAGGTCGAGTACGCCTACAACGCCAACTGCTGGACCGAGGTGCCGGAGAAGAACAGGGCCTTCTGGAAGCAGCGCGACCGCTGGCAGCGTGGCCTCATGGAGGTGCTGGCCCTGCACCGTGGCATGGCACTAAGGCCGCGTTATGGGGCGCCGGGCATGATCTCGATGCCGTATTTCCTTTTCTTCGAGCACATCGGCCCCTGGCTCGAGACCCTGGGCTACCTTATCCTCATCGTGGCTGTCGTCTTCAGCCTCATCGACGCCTTCATCCCAATTGTGATATTCGGCATTGCCCTGGCCTTCGGCATCCTCATCTCCATCGCCTCGGTCCTCCTCGCCGAGCGGCAGATCATCTACTTCCGGCCCCGGGAGTTCCTGAAGATCCTCTCGGTCGCCGTGGTGGAGAATTTCGGCTACCGGCAGGTGACGAGCATCGGACGCGTCGTTTCGAGCTTCATGTTCTTCTTTGTGGCCAGGGGCTGGGGAAAATCGCGCCGGAAGGGCTTTACGACGGCCGCTGCTGAGGTAGCTGCGCCTGCGCCTGTGGACGTAGCGCCCGGGGGCGCTGCGCCCGGGGGCGCTGCGCCCGGGGCCGGCTCATGAGGCCCCGCAACCTCATCTATTTTACCCTGCCCCTGGTCGCAGCCTTGGTGATTGTCGTGGAGTGGGGCATAGCCTTGCTCCTGGGTCCCAAGCCAGACCTGGCCTACACTTTCACGGGGCTGGATCGTTCTTCGAAGCTGCTGCGGGAGGCTGCCCGAGCCTCCCGCGTCGCGCTTCTCCACCCCCGTCCATCCCTCGAGCAGGGCCTCGTGAAGGGCGCCGAGCAGGGCGACGAACAGGGGCTCGCCAGCCGGGGTACCTGGAGCCTGGGCCTTGAGTTCTGGGACGAGGGCTTCCAGCCCCGCGCGGAAAAGCTGCCCGGAGGCGGCCCAGCCTTCAAGGAGCTCGAGCTGCTCAAGGACCTGGCCCTCGCGGGCTCGAGCGTCGCCCTCGGCTACCACGCCTTTGCGGATACCACCACGGAGGCTGGCCGCATCGCCCTTGCCGATGCCGGTGGCCTCCGCATGTCCAGCTGGATAGGCGCCTATCTCCTGGGGCTCGAGCACAGTGGAACCGTTTCCAGCAGCCTGCGCGAAGCCTGGGAATCCCAAAACGGGCGGCCCTGGGACCTCAGGGGCGACGGCATCCTCCTCCAGAACATCCAGGACGGCAGCATCCTCGTGCTCCTTCGCGGGAGGGAACTCGGGACGGGGGCGCTCCGCGTCCGGGGCGCTGGCTCCGACGGGACCTATGCCGGCTGGTTTGTCGTAGGCGAAGCCCTGCCAGGCGCAGCGCTGCAGGCTTCCTTTGTCATGGACCTCCTGGAACCCGGCAAGGAGCTGCTGGCTGCAGCGGGCCTGCCCGGGAGCTTTCCGGCCCTGGTGGAGAAGGACTTCGGGAAGGGAAGGATCTGGTCGCTGGCGGGGGACTTCCTGGGCTCGGTGCAGGCACCCCAGCTTCTCGGCCCCCTCCCGACTCCCATGCTCGACAAGGCGCGCAGTCTCGACAGCCCCGAAAATGCCCTGGCCCACTTCCAGCGCATCCTTGTCCCCCTGGTGGGCAACATCCTCTCGGAGCCCAGGGTCCTTGCCCCGGCCAGAGCCGCGACAGCCTTCAGGAGCGGGCGGCACTTCATCGAGAGGAGGGGCGCTGACGCTGTGTGGAAGCCCTGGTTTGTGCAGGGTGTCGACCTTGGGGCCTCGGTGCCCGGGGGCTGGGCCACTGAGCCCCCCACCGACGAGGGTACCTGGTTCACGGCACTCCAAGGCATCGCGGCCACCGGCTTCGATTCGGTTCGGGTCTACACCCTCCTCCCGCCGGCCTTCTATCGCGCCTTGGTCCGCTATAATTCTTCCTCGGAAAAGAACAAGCTCTGGCTCTTCCAGGGGATCTGGCTCGACGAGGATGCGCCTGGCCACGACCTCCTCGACCCGGACTGGAGCGCCAGCGCCTTGAAGGAGTGTCTTCTTGCCGTCGATGCCCTCCATGGCAGCGCCACCATAGAGCCCCGTGTAGGCAAGAGCTGGGGCGAGTACCGTATCGACGCCAGTCCCTGGCTGGCTGCCTTCCTCGTTGGCCGTGAACTCCTGCCCGAGGAGGTGGAGGCCAGCTCCCGGGCCCACCCTTACTTCATGTGGTCAGGCGGGCACTTTGCGGTCACTCCCGGGCATCCCGTCGAAGCCTTTCTCGCCTCCCTCGCCGATGCGGTCCAAAGCCGGGAAGCCTCTGGTTTCGGGAGCTCGCGTCCCATCGGCTTTGTCTCCTGGCCCACCCTCGACCCTCTCCGACATCCCTCCGAGTGGGATCGCTCGCCCTCGGCCAAGGCTCCCTACCACGACCGCAGCTCGATCGACTTCCGCACCATCACAGCTGGGCCGGAGGAGTCGGCGGGCTTTTTCACGGCCTTCCATATCTATCCCAATTACCCCGATTTCCTGATCCGCGAAAAGGCCTATGACATCCCCGATCCGACGGGCATGGAGCGCTACGGAGCCTACCTCGACGCCCTCCTTGCAGTCCTGCCGCCGGTGCCCTTCCTGGTGGCCGAGTTCGGGCTCTCCACCGGCTACGGCACGGCCCACATCCACCCCGAGGGCCTCGACCACGGCGGACTCAGCGAGGCTGCCCAGGCAAAAACCCTGGGCCTGATGTGGAACACGGTCGCAAAGCGGGGGGCTGGTGGCGGCATGGTCTTTGAGTGGTCCGACGAGTGGTCCAAGAAGACCTGGACCACCGAGCCCTTCATGATCCCCTCGCAGCGTCACGACCTTTGGCACAATGCTGTCGATCCCGAACAGAACTACGGCATCATGGCCTGGGAGGACGCTGCCCCCCTGGACTGGCATGACTCGGGTACGGGACTGCGCACTGCGATGGACTCATCATTTTTCCACATCGAGTTTCCGGCAACTGACCTCGGGGGTTCTGAAATCATCGAGATCGGCGTCGATACTGTCCCCAATGCGGGGCAGGGTCGCCTCGATCCAGGGGGACCGCTTTCACCCCAGGGTTCGGAGTTCAAGGTCTGGATCCAGCGCGAGGGCACTCTCATAGTCTCGGCCAACCTGTCGGTCGCCGCAGGCTATGACCGCGGTTCGGGCTCCCTCGTTCCGAGGTCCGCCCTGGACGGAAACTACAGGGGCATCAGCGCCCTCGTGAACAAGGCCATCAAGACCCGCGAGGGCAGGAACTTCCCCGAACTCAGGGAAAACGGCAGCAACCTGCCCGTCGACAATGCCTCTGGCCCTGGCCTCATCAGCCTCGACGCTTCGGGACTTGTCCATGTCCGCCTGCCCTGGTCGCGGCTCAACTTTTCGGATCCTTCCTCGGGGATGGTCCTCCTGGACGGCCGCAGGAAGGAAGCCCTGATCGACATCTCCATACCGGACAGCATTGGTACAATCAGGGTCGAATCGGTCGGAGTCTGGGTCCTGCGCCAGCCCGGCGGCTTCCCCGGGGCGGCTGGCGGCTTGTCCGGGAGGGCCGGCGGCTTGTCCGGGAGGGCCGGCGGCTTGTCTGGGAGGGCCGGCGGCTTGTCTGGGAGGGCCGGCGGCTTGCCTGGGAGGGCCGGCGGCTTGCCTGGGA
>JBAXTA010000176.1:0-9742 GCA_037130415.1 Spirochaetota bacterium | reverse complement strand
TGCATCGCCGGCGGCACTGCCTGGGGGCAGCGACGAGGGGGCTGGACCTGCCGTCGCTCCCGCGTTGCCCGCAGTCCCCGCAGTCCCCGCAGTGCCTGTGGGGCCAGCAGTACCCGCCGCCCTGAAGGACGCCTTGTACGATCTGGATATACCCTGGGGCGAGCCGGCCTTCGAGAAGTGGCGGGCTGCCTACCTGGGGGCGGACGGAAAAAAATGGCTTTCGGTGGCCCTCGGACGGGGCCAGCCCTGGATGGCCTACATCATGGAGCGCATCGATTTCTACCGCCTTCCCCGTGAGCTTGCCTGGCTCCCCCTCATCGAATCTGAGTATTCGCTGCGGGCGGTATCGAAGAGCGGGGCGGCAGGGCTCTGGCAGTTCATGCGGAATTCGATCGCTGGCTACGGGATGCGCATCGACGACTGGGTGGACGAGCGGCGCGATTTCATGAAGAGCACCGACGCAGCCCTCCGCAAGCTGGCGGACAACCATGCGAGCCTCCACGACTGGAACCTCGCGCTTGCGGCCTACAACATGGGGCTCGGCGCGATTACCCGCGCGGTAAAAGCTAGCGGCAGCACTGACTTCTTCGCACTCCGCGACGGAGGCTACCTCTCGAAGGAGACCTCCTCCTATGTGCCGAAATTCCTCGCGGTCGCGTCCATACTCAAGTACCCCGCGCGCAACGGAATGCCGCTCGACTGGAGCCCTCCCGTCGAGTGGGAGAGCATCGAGCTGGCCAGACCCGTCGATCTCGGACTCCTGGCCGCACAGGCAGGTCTGGCTCCCGAAACCCTTACAAGCGCCAACGCCGAGCTTCGCTTCGCCGTAACTCCTCCCTGGAAGGGCTACATCCTCAAGGTCCCCCTGGGCAGCGCCGACGCTGTCGTCAAGGCCCTCGATGATCCGGACGCGAAGCTCATCCAGTATGCAATCCATAGAGTGCGCTCCGGCGACTCGGTATCCGCCCTCGCCCGTGCCTATGGAGCACCCATCGCCATGGTCGTAGAAGCCAACCCCGGACTTGATCCAGCGAAGATTCGCATCGGGCAGACCCTCCTCCTCCCGGTCCTCAAGGAGGGAGCGACAGCCCCTGAACTGGCCAAGCCTGACCTAGCCGACGAAACAGTCGAGTTTGGCGGCACCTACATAGTCCAGAAGGGCGACAGCCTCTGGGGCATAGCCCTCAAGCACGAAGTCCGGCCCGAAACCCTCGCAGCGAAGAACAGCCTCGAACTCACGAGCGTCTTGCGCGAAGGTATGGTCCTCGAGGTGCCGACAATCAGGCCATGAGGATTACCAGCATCATGCTCGTCGCCGTCCTCGCCCTTCGTCTGGGCTGGGCCGAGGGCGAAGCCTCCGGAGGGGAGGGCCAGCCAGCCGCCGAGGGCGAGGGCCCTGCCGTCCCGGGTTCCACCTATGACGTACGGGCCAGCATCGATTGGAGCCGCCGCGTCCTCGAGCTCCGGGTCAGCCTTGACCTCCGAAGTGCTGGTCTCAGGCTGCCCGAAGGCAGGCTCGCCGCCGAACGCATGGTCAGCCGCGACCTGCCAGGCCTCGCGAAGAACCCCTTTTTCGCGATACCGGTAGATTCGCGAAGGAGCGTCGGCGACACCATCGTGGACGGAACCGTCGACAGCTCCGCAATCCTTGATCTCTCGGCCCTCCTCGTTCGACGAGAAGATTCACTTTCCAAGGATCTGAGATTCTACCTGTCAGTCTGGGAACTACCGCTTGTTGAGGCTGCCAAGCTCTTCATCTCGCACTCAACCCCCTCGCCTCTGCCCCAACCCCTCGAATGGACGGCCAGCAAGGCCTGGTCCGGCATCGTCATCACGGCAGAGGGCCCCCTCCCTGTCCACGGCGAGAGGGACGAAACCGACCACCTCAGCCCCGGGCTCTTCCCCCGGATCTTTGACGCGGACATGAACCTCATAGTGGACCGGAGCACCGTGGACCCGGAGCTCCTCGCCAGCCAGGGCCCCCTGGCCTACGCCAGCACCTTCGGCCCCTCCGAGCGGGCCCGCGTCGGCGACACGCCCCTCCGCATCCGCGCGCGGGAACTCTTCGGGATCCACCGCACCGACCTCGTCATATCGCGCGAGGACGCACTGAAGATCCTGTCCTCGCCGGAAAACAGGAAGCTGGTGGTTACAGGCAGGATCCTGGTCATCACCGGAAGATAGCCACAACGAGTCCGATGTACCGGAGCTGCTACCTGAGCATCAGCGAGGCAAAGACCTTCGCGTCCCCCATGATGTTGGCCATCAAGGCGCTTTCGTTGGGCTGGTGCGCCGTCTCCTCCATCCTGGCCCAGACGACGGCGTCGTAGCCAGACTTCCGGAGGTAGGCCGCCACGGTGCCGCCGCCGATGCCGATTGCGCGCGCCTCCACCCCGTAGACCTCCTTGATCGCAGCAGCCAGGGTCCGCACTACCGGCGCATCGGCTGCGGTAGCCTTCGACTCGTTCCGCTGGATGACCTCGTAGGCCATGGTGACGCCGTACTTCGGCTCCAGTTCGCGCATCAGCCTCGAGATCTCCGACAGCGCCAGGTCGATCGGGTATTGCGGCAGGAGGCGCATATCGACGCAGAAGGCGTCGTCCCCGGGGATGGTGTTCACATTTGGTACGTTCGCTTCCTTCTTGGTCGGGTTTATCGTGGAGCGGTCGGGGTCGAAGAGCCTGTCGCGGGCCGTGAACACGGCTGCTTCGAGGCCGTGGATGCGTACCGCCAGGTCGGAGGCTGCCACGAAGGCGTTGGCGCCCTTGTCCGGCATGGCTGCGTGCGTCTGCCTGCCCTTGGTCACGATCCTGAGCCAGCAGATGTTCTTTTCTGCCACCTCGATCTCCGAGCCGTCGGCCACTCCGCCGTCAGGCACGACAAAGAGGTCATCGGGCCGGAAGAGCTCCTTATGCGAGTCGATGAGGAACTGGATGCCGTGGGCCGAGCCCACCTCCTCGTCGGCGACAAAGAGGAGCTTGACCGTGTGCGCCGGCACGACACCTTCGCCCAGGAGCGCGAGGGCCGCGAAGACCGAAGCGACCAGGCCCTGCTGGTTGTCCTCGACACCACGGCCAATCAGCTTCCCGCCCTCGTAGACGACAGTAAAGGGATCGCCCCTCCACATCGAGCGGTCGCCCTCGGGCACGACGTCGGTGTGCGACATGATCCAGAGCCTATGATCGTCCTTCCTGCCGGCGATGGTCGCCAATAGGTTGGGCCGCCTTCCCGAGGGCACCCTGGGGTCCGGGGAATCGTACCGTTCTAGCTGCGTTATTCCATGCGCCCGGAGCCACTTCTCCAGGGCCTCGCACTTGGCCAGCTCGCCAGAGCCCCCGGACTCCGGCGCAAAGGCCGGGATGCCCGTAAGCAGGGTCTCGAGTTCCACGATGCCCGCCTCTGAGGCATCGATGCGGGCAAGGATCCCTTCCTTTGTCGTCATCTTTCCCGTCCTTTGCTGCAATCAATGGTGAGCGATATGGGAACGGTAGGCATCCCAGGTAGTACGTACAAGTGTGTCGACATCAGAGTCACGGGCTGTCCACCCGAGGGTCTCGCGGGCCAGAGCCGAGGAGGCGACGAGCCTGGCCGGATCCCCCGGCCTCCGCCCGACAAAGTCGGCCTGGATGGGCCTGCCCGTGATCCGCCTGGCCGACTCCAGCATCTCCTTTACCGAGATGCCCTCCTCCGAGCCGAGGTTCACCGTGAGGCTCTGGTCGTTCTTCGCGATCCACCCGAGGGCGGCCACGTGCCCGCGTGCGAGGTCGTTCACGTGCACGTAGTCGCGCACCCCCGTGCCGTCCTTGGTGTCGTAGTCATCGCCAAAGACCTGGATGGCTGGACGCATGCCGGCGGCGACCTCCATCACGACGGGCAGGAGGTTCGCCGGGTTCCGCTCGAGGCCCTTGATGCGCCCCCGGGTGTCATAGCCAGCCGCGTTGAAGTATCGAAGTGCCGCATAACGCATTCCCTTCAGCCTGTCGTACCAGGCCAGGATGCGCTCGATCTCGAGCTTGGTAAAACCGTAATAGTTCTCAGGATCGGTGGGATGTTTCTCGTCGATGGGCAGGTACTTCGGCTCACCGTAGGTTGCCGCAGACGAGGAGAATACCACCTTGCAGATGCCCGCCTCGGCAGCCGCGTTGAGGATGTTCACCGTGCCCGAAAGGTTCTGCGTCGAGTACTTCATGGGATTGAGCATCGACTCGCCGGCTGCCTTTGCCGCTGCCAGGTGAACGAGGGCGTCGAAGCCCCCGCCCCTTGCCGCCCCGAGGATGGCCGGGTAATCGAGGATGTCTCCCAGCACGAATTCCCCTTCGGGAAAGAGGTTCTCGCGGGTGCCTGTCGACAGGTTGTCGTAGACCGTCACCGAGTGTCCAAGATCCAGGAACTCGCGGGCAACGTGGCTGCCTATGTATCCTGCGCCGCCGACGACAAGAATCTTCATGGAAACTCCTTGCAAAAAAGGGGCGCCCTCACGGGCACCATGGCACGGGAAACGAGACTATACCCAAAGGCTGGTCCCGTCCATCGGGAGGAGGTGGCAGCAGAGGGGTCCCTTCCACCGCCAGCCAATCGCGCGCTAAAGCAGCCCCAGGTTGAGCTGGATTTCCGAAAGGCGGAAACGCTCGGGGTCCCAGCCATCCGTCCACTCCAGGACCTCGCGCTCTTCCTCGGTCCTCTTTCCCGGCTTCTTGGCGAGGATCTCGAGGAGACTCTGGTAGCCGCCTACGCCTCCGCAGTCTTCGGGCGGAGCGGCACGGGCCCCGTCGAGCAGCTCCACCCGGTCGCCGTTCCCGAGCCGCTTCGAGGAGCTCACGACTACAATTTCGTGCACCCAGCCATCCCCGAAATCATATTCATAGTTCAGGCGACTACGGCCCCGGAGTCCCAGTTCGTCGAGGGTAAAGGCTGCCTCGTCGAGGAGGGGCTCGAAGTCATCGCGGGAGGGCTTGCCGAAGCGTTCCCCCCGCAGCGAAAAGACGTGGAGATGGCTTTCGGTCCATCCGAAGGCCGCCTGGAGCACGCGGTGGAGGTCGGCGAGCGTACGGTTTCCCGGCACCAAGAGCTGCCGCCAGACAGGGGGATCGATCCCCGCCAGGCGGACCTCGAGCACATAGCACTTGTCCGGACCTGGCCGCGACGCAAGGGCGGCCTTTGCCCGGCCAGAGGCCTTCCCCCCGCTTGCCGTGCCCCGCCCCCCGCGCGTGCCCAAAGCAAGGGGCGCCCTGTCCTGGACCCTTGCCCTGTCGAGGGAAAGGTCCGCCAGGAGGTTGTCCACCAGCATTTCGAGGGCTGGCATGGTCTTGACCACCGAAGCCATTTCTTTTTTTGGAAAGCTCGCGGGCTCGTTCATCACAGAAAGGTAGGCCACCATTTCGGCCATGATCTCCATGATCGTGTCGAAGGCCTCGCGGCGCAGCGAACGCATATCCAGGCCAGCGGCCCCAGCCGCCCTCATCCACAGGAGGAAGCGTCCGTACATCTCGAGGCACTGGCTCCGCAGCGGCCCAACCCTGCGGTCCGCCTGAAAATCATAGGCAGGCGCTATTTCGAGGGCAAAGGCCATGGCGAGGGAGCGGGCCCGCCTGAGCTCCGTCTGGCTGTAGCCAGCGGCTTCGAGCCCGGCAAAGCAGCGTTCCACCGCGGTTGCTGCAGCTGTCATGGCTGGATTCCCCTGGTAGAGCTCGTCGCGCATGAAGGCCTCGACCTCGATGGAATCAACCGTGATCCCCATCTCCTCGAGGAGTCCGTCGAGTTGCGCCTCACTATCCTGGGTTCTGGATATCTCCCCCCGCGTCCCCGTTTTCTGCCCCTTTTTCCCGCCTCCGGCAGACAGGCTCGCGACGTCGACACCCTTTTCCCAGAGGAACTCGGCGCCTCCAAAGGAGCTCATGCCGAGGAGTCCGCCCTCCGTGACAAACTCCGACAGCGAGGTCTTGGGGGCGCTCCGCAGCTGGGGTGGAGCCGCAAGCATTGCGGCGCGCAGCAGCTCGGAGTTGGGACCAGGCATCTGGAGAGCTGCCATGGCCGAGCGGAAGCCCTCCTCCATGCAGGAAAAGCTCTTCGCCTTGTCAGTTGCATCGATGCTCCCGGCAGGAAGGCCCTCCACGGAAAAATGCCGCCCCAGGGCGTCCAGGAAGCGGAATAGGAGGTAGTCTCCAGCAACGAGGCCCGCGCGCGCGTAGAGCTCCGACAGGTCAAAAGCCGAGATCCGTACGATGAAATCCGGATGCTCCTCCCCCGCGGAAAGGTAGGCTTCGTGGTTTTTCGGATCCTCGAGCCCAAGCACAAAGGGTACCTGGTGGCTCCCAAGCAGCATATAAAAGAGCTTGGCGTCCTTGAAGGACAGGGCGATCCGGCGCAGTCCCAGGGCCTTGCCCGAGACTTCTGAAAGCCCAAGCTTCCAGGCATGCAGGACAGGATCGCGGTAGGCCTCAAAGCGGTGGCCAGGAATGAACACCCCCCGTGAACGCTCGATGGCATGGATCTTCACGAGAAACGCGTTGCCCGCTTCATAGGCAGGCAGGGCGTCGGCAACGCTGGTTTTCCTGGGCATTCCCCAGCCTAGCGCAAAAGGGAGGGGTCGCGTAAGTCGAGGCGCTCAGGGCAATCCCGGCAACTGGACGCGGACCCATCGTGGCCAGACCGGGCTCGGGTAGGCCCATCCCGAAGAGCTCCGGTACCTGCGCCTTCCCTTGCGGGCGGCTGCGCTTTCCCTTGCGGGCGGCTGCGCTTTCCCTTGCGGGCGGCTAGGGTTTCCTTGCCGCGAGCACTGACTTGCCGAAAAACCAGCCAATTATGGCAAAGGTCAGGACGGGAGTCAGCCACTCGGGCGGCTCGATCCCGAAGCCTCCGAGGCACATCACTGTCCCCAGTCCGAGGATCGAGTACATCGCGCCGTTCTTGAGGTAGCGCAGCTTGCGGATGTTCTCGATGTTCCCCACGGTGAGCTGCCGCACCACGACGGCGCCGATGCCGTTGCCGACGAGGATGAGGGGCACCGAGAGCGTGAAGGCGAAGGCGCCGAGTACCCCGTCGATGGAAAAGGTCAGGTCGATCATCTCGAGGTAGAGGAGCTTGGACAGGTCGGAGAGGGCCGAGCCGGCCAGGCCCGATTCCTTGGCCTCCGCGTTCTGCTTGAAACCATGCGTGATGAAAAAAGCGGTCGAGCCTATCACGGCCGCAAAGGCGAGGTGCTCCGATACGCGCTGTGCCATGCCGACCAGTCCAAGGAGGAGGATGGAGGCGCAGGCATAGAACCACACCCCATGTTGTGCGAAAAAGCGCTCGCCTGGCAGGCCGAAATTCTTCGGCTCGAGGAAGAGCCAGTGGATGAAGAGCAATACGAGGAATACCCCTCCGGCCATGAGGAGGGGGGGCTTGGCAGACTCAACGGCCTCGAGGACGCGGGGGTCGTCCGAAAAGGCCGCCAGCAGTGCGTCAACAGGGCCGATTCCGGGCGTGGCAAACCAGATGATGAGCCAGGGCAAAAGTCCGCGCACGACAAAGACCGCCAGGAAGATCCCCCAGGTCAGGAACCACTTCCGGGCCTTGGCTCCCATCGTGCCGAGGACCTCCGCGTTGATGATGGCGTTGTCGATGCTCGATACAGTCTCGAACAGGACAAGTCCCAATACGGTAACTATCATCATTCCGATCATTGCTGTCCCCCTGTCCGAAGCCTGGCGCGAAATTCAGCGCAGCGCTGCTTGTTTCGTAGGCAATGCCTACCTGAGTCGATCCGGATTCAGCCCCTCCAGTTCAGGTACCACGAAGAGGCCGTCCTTCCTCACGAGCCTGCCATCGAACCAGATCTCGCCACCGCCCCATTCCGGGGTCTGGATGAGGACCAGGTCCCAGTGCAGCGCCGAGCGGTTGCCGTTGAAGCAGTCGTTGTAGGAATTGCCGGGGGTAAAGTGGATGGAGCCCGCGATCTTCTCGTCGAAGAGGGTTTCCTTCATGGGGCTTCTGATGAAGGGATTGATGCCGATGGCGAATTCGCCGACGTAGCGCGCACCTTCATCTATGTCCAGGATGCGGTTGACCCTGACGCTGTCGTTGGCGCTCGCCTTGACGATCCTCCCCTTCTCGAACTCGAAGACCATGCGCTCGAAGGTGAAGCCGTCCTTTTCGGCGGGAGCATTGTACGAAATAGTACCATTCACCGAGTCGCGGACCGGCGCGGTGTAGACCTCGCCGTCGGGGATGTTCATCGAGCCGTCGCACTTGATGGGACCCAGGCCCTTGATCGAGAAGCCGAGATCCGTGCCAGGGCCCAGGAGGCGGACATTGTCGGTCCTGGCCATCATCGCGACCAGGGGATCCATCGCCTTCGACATCCTGGCGTAGTCCATGGTGCAGACCTCGAAGTACCAGTCCTCGAAGGCCTCCTCGCTCATCGAGGCGAGCTGCGCGAAGGCGGCAGAGGGATAGCGGAGCACGACCCAGCGCGTGTGGGGCACGCGGACGTCGATGTGGACGCTCTTCCAGATATGCCGGTTGTAAAGCTCCATGTGGTCGGCGTCGACGTCCGCCCAGGCGAACTGGTTGCGGAGCGAGGTAAAGCCGATGTAGCAGTCCATCTCGCGCATGCGCTCGGCCTCGAACTTCGCCTGCAGCTCGACCTGGGCCGCAGTGGCCCTGCGGTACAGGGCGCGCTCCACGCTCCGGTCGCGAAGCGCCACGAAGGGAAGGCCCCCCGCGTCATGGATGGCCTCCACGAGGGCGCGCACGAAGTCCGCCTCGATGTTGTTGTCCTGGACGAGGACCTTTTCTCCCGGCCTCACCTTGAGCGAGTAGTTGACGAGGATATACGCAAGCTTGCAGATGCGTGGGTCGGTCATGGGACCTCCTGGTGATGAGCCCTGCGCGACTGCCGTCGACGGGCAGTGGGGTGGAGGCTTCGTGCCCTCCGCCGGAAAGGCTGGACGCTCAGAGCGTCGGCTTGAGCATGATCCATATCTGCACGAGGGGAATGACGACGCATACGATTATGAACCATATCTCAAGTGTTATGAGGGTATTTTCATTGCCGTCCGTCTTCACCATGTCGTAGACGTTCTCCAGTATGTCGAGGCGGCGCTCGACGGCACCCTTCCATCCGTCGGTGTTGAAGACCTCGCAGAGCTGGTCGTAGACCTGTCCCAGATAGTAGTCGCCGATGATCTTCGAGGAATTCTCGAGGTTCTCGAGGATGAAGAGGGCGTCGAAGCGCAGGGACTGCAGGCGCGCACGCTTCCAGGGGGCGGACTTGCCCCGCCGCCGCCGGAGGAGCCTTCCCTTGCGCCTTGCCGCGCCCCGGACCTGCACCTCGTCCTCGGCCTCGTCAAGCCAGCGGTCCAGGAGCTTGTCGAGGACACGGAGTTCGAGAAGCTGCCAATTGGCGTGTTCTATGATAAGGAGGATGTCCTCGTAGTCGCCGCAGGGGTCGACGATGAGGCAGCGGTCGAGGTCGTAGATCGCCAGGTCGTCCCGGCGGTAGGAGATCGGATGGCCGAGGGTTTCGAGGATCTGGCTCGGGTGGAGCTCGTCGCCGCGTTCCTCGCCGATGAGGAAGGCAGTGGCTGCCTCGCGGTGGTCGGTGACAAAGGTGGCGGGATCGACGGGACACTCAAGGAGGCACCAGGCGGTATAGCTCTCGCGCTCGCAGGCCTCGTCGGGAAGGGCTTCCTCGACGGCCGGCCGGATGGCCGAGTAGCTCTTCCTGAAGGCTTCCTCCGCCCAGGAGTCCAGGCTCAGG
>JBAXTA010000175.1:0-9774 GCA_037130415.1 Spirochaetota bacterium | reverse complement strand
ATGTCCCGAAGGAAAGGAATATCAAGGCTTCATTTTGCCTTTTGTGAACTCGAGGGGTGGAGTACGATACATCAGGAACATGACCGATCAGATTGAAGCGCAGGGTCGTGCCGCCATAGTACTCCACAATGGATCTGAGCTTTTCCCCGTGCCAAGCAGTACCGACTATGTGAATCCCGCTTCCGCAGCGGATCGGATCTGGGTGGCCGAGGCTGGTGGATCCATGGTTGATGAACTCTCCAGCCAAGGCTTCAGCATCGTGGCCTTCCCATGATCCTGCCGAGCCTGGATTGTCAGAATTGACACTGGTGAGTGTCAGCTGTGATTCTGTGGAGACGAGTCCCTCAATATAGCCATGCCCTGCAAAGGTGGAGCTTCCTGCTATTCCATACCTGGGCGTCAATTAACACATTGTTCGTTTTGACTGAAATGATTGTGGTCTTGGCATGATACCTGCAATGTGGTTCTGTGGAGGTGCTTCATGAACAAAGTTGTAGTAGTTGGGATGCTCCTGCTCCTGGCTGCTTCGATAGCCGCGCAGGATCTGGAAAGTCGGATTGTGGCCCTCGAGCAGGAAGACGAGCGGATAAAAGCAGCTATCGATGAGCTTCAAAGGAAGCGGGTCGCCAATGATCCAGTCAAGCTTGCCGAGGCCCTCCAATGGGGTAAGGGCTGGGCTCTGGATTTGAGTGTCGGAGCGCCAAGTAACTCACCTATCGGCACCCTGGGATTCGCATCGCCGAAATTCATGAACATGATCAGCGTTGACCTTAGGGCTGGGCTTGGCGCTGCATTGCTTTTCACCTCTGGAGAGCCACCGGTAACCGATTATGGCTTGTTGTTCGCTCCACGAGTAGCTGCCTGGACCCCTATGCTCTTTAATTTCATGCGGGCATACGCAGGACTCGAAGGATACTTCACTGCGACGAATACAATTACCAGTTTCAATGGCGCGCAATTCAGTCTGGGCGGGAAAGCCTTGGCAGGCCTGGAAGTCTATGTGTCGAAATGGTTGGCGCTATTTGCGGAGGCGGGTGGGCCAGTCAGCCACCAGTACTACTTCGGTGCGAGCAAAAATCCGAGTCAAATCAGTTACACCTCTGCCCCGTTTTTTACGGCCGGACTTCGATTCTACGTCGGCCAATGACGGATCGTGCCCATCAAGGAGGGACAAAGTGAACAAGATATATGCTGCCATTCTGATAGCAGGGTTTGGAATTTCGACGATGGCGCAGGATCAGGAAAGCCGGATTGCTGCGCTCGAGCGGGACTATGCGAAGCTGCAGTCTGATCTCGAAGCCCTGCAAGAAAAGCAGGCAGGTGGCGAAAATCTGACGCTGACCCAGGATATCCAGTGGGGCAAGGGCCTAGGCCTGGACCTGAGTTCTGGCGCACGGGGCCAGCCAGCAGAAGCTTCACTGGGCATTCTTTCACCAAAATTCGGGAACACCCTCAGCCTCGACCTGCGTGCCTATCTGATGGCTGTCCATGATTGGCGAGTTCTGTCTGACTCGACGAAAGAATATTATACCTACATGCTCCAGCTTGCCCCTCGGGTTGCCCTGTGGACTCCGATGTTCTTCAATTTCACCCGTGCCTACGCCGGGGTCGAAGGTACCCTTACTGGCCTTCTCGGAGGGGTAGCGGGAAACGCTGGTCGCTATGCCCTTGGTGTCAATGTCCTTGTCGGCATGGAATTCTATCTCGCCAGAAGGCTTTCTGTTTTCGCTGAGGCGGGCGGAATGGTGTTCGAGCCATTCTACATAGTTCCAGTTAAGGATTATTCCGTGATTGAGAATGCCCGCGGTGGGTCGGTCGCTATTGGTGTGCGCTTCTATCTGGGAAAGTAGACTCGATCCATGCAAGCCCTCCTGTACTGGCTCCAGATCGGCATAGCCATGACGATCGGCTTCCTCGAACCGGTGGCGGCCTTCGACGGCCGCGGTTTGGTCGTGCGGATGGAGACGAAGGCCTTGTTCACCGACAGGATGCGCGATCTGGTCGCGCACGGCCTGACGCTCACCCTTGACCTGGACGCGTCGCTGAAGGTCGAACTGGTAAATGGCAGTACTATGAGGATATACCGCAACCAACGAAGGTCGCTCAGGCAGGACCCCCTGCTGAGGCACTACCTCCTCGAGGACGAGACGGGATCAAGGGAATACGCCGATCTCGATGCGCTTGAAAAGGCCGCACGGCGTTTCCAGCCCTTCGACTTTCCCTTGCCAGCGGCCTGGAAGTCCGTCTCCCTCTTCGCGAAGCTGCGTCTCGTCGATGACGCGGTCCTTTCCGACCGGCTCGGCATTCCCGCAAGCGAGCTCTGGGAGGGCTACTCGCCCACGATCATCAAGGAATGGAAGGCAACACCATGAGGCGCATCGTCGCCGGCCTTGTCCTCCTCGCAGCGCTCTGGGCGCTTGGTGCGAGCCTCCTTCTTTCGGACCTGATCTCGCGGGAAACCGCCCTCTTCGACCTCGCCGGCGAGCGAAGGTTGGCCGATCTTGCAGCCGAGTATGCCGCAGCCTTGGCCGGGATGGTGCGGCTTCAAGGAAAAGCACAGGATAGTGTTGCAGAAATTCCAGACGCAGAGCGCATCGAGGCCGACTCTCGCTTCATCGCCGAGCGCAGGGCGTTTTTGTACTCGTGGGGCTATTTTGAGCAAAAGATCCGTTCACGCTGGATCGTCGTCTATGCCGCAGCTTCAATCGCCCTCCTCGTGCTGGTCGGAGTCCTGGGCGCTTTCATGTTTCGACGCTCGCTGAGACTTGGTTCTGCCCTGGTAGCCGACCTGCGCGCCTGGTCCCGCGAGGGATTGATTCCTGTGTTGCGACGGACCGGCGACAAGGAAACCCAGGCCCTGCATGCTGCCCTCATTGAGGCCCTGCACGCTGCCTCCGACCGCGAGCGCTTCAGGCGCACCCAGGCCAGCGTCGGCGAGTGGCGCGCCCAGGGGCGCCTCCTCGTCCATGAAATCAAGAATCGCCTGTCGCCGATCCGGCTTGGCATGGACAGCCTCCACGACAGTTCCGAGGCCTTGCCAGAAGGCCAACGCGCGGTACTCGCCAGGATGGAGTCGAATCTCCTCCGTCTCGACGATCTCCTTTCGGCCTTTCGCGCCTTCTCGGGCCTGCCCGAGCCGGCCTATGGCGAAGTCGATCCCTGTGCCCTCCTCCGCGCGGTCGCCGACCGGCTCGAAGGAGGGCACAGGGTTGCTGTCGGAGGGGCACAGGGACCTGCCATCGTCACCGACGAGCGCTATCTCGATATTATCATAACTAATATTATCCTGAACGCCCTCGAGGCCGATGGCGACAGTCGGGTACTTTGCTCCTGGAAAGACCGTATCCTTACGATATCCGATGATGGGCCGGGAATGGACGGGGAGACCCAGGCCCGGGCCTTCGCCGCAGGGTTCACCACCAAGGACCAGGGCAGCGGCATGGGCCTTGCAATCGTGGAGGGTCTGTGCCGTATATTAAGCATTATGATTTCTGTCGATTCCACGCCGGGCAAAGGCAGTGTCTTCATGCTTGATTTCAGGGGGGAGCGATGACCGTCGCCATCCTCGACGATGACCGGGATATCCTCGACTCGCTTGCGGAGATGCTTGCAGATTGCGGCTTCGCGGCGGAAACCTTCGACCGCGCCGCCGATTTCCGGAGCGCATGGGTGGGCTCACGCTGGGACGCGGCACTCCTTGACCTCAACCTGCCCGTGGATTCAGGCCTCAAGGTCCTGGGCGAACTCAGGCGGCAGTGGCCTGAATTGCCAATTGCGATCATATCGGGCACCTCGGATGTGGGGCTCGCCGTCGAGGCACTTCGCGCGGGGGCCCGGGAGTTTTTCGAGAAGCCGCTGGCAAAACGGCCCATGGTCGAGTGGCTTCGCAGGCTCGAGTCGGCCGGCGAGTCCGAGCGCGAGCGCCATCGCCTCGCATCCGACGCGCTTGAACGGTATCGACTTGTCGGAGAATCCGAGGCAATGGCGGCTGTCCGGGAAAAGATCGAGCGCTTTGCCGACCTTTCGGAACCGGTGCTCGTTCATGGCGAGACCGGGACGGGCAAGGAACTCGTGGCGGGCCTCCTGCATTACCGTTCGCGCCGCCGGGGCAAGCCCTTCAGTACCGTGAACGCCGCGGCACTTTCTGAGACACTGCTGGACAGCCAGCTCTTCGGGCATGCAAAGGGCTCGTATTCGGGAGCCGATTCCGAGAACCCCGGGCTCATCCGCGCCAGCGAGGGAGGCTCCTTCTTCCTTGATGAGATCGGCGAGCTAAAGCGCGAGTCGCAGGCCAAGCTCCTTCGTGTGCTGCAGGATGGCATGGTGCTTGGCGTGGGCCAGATACGTGCAATCAAGACAAATGCGCGCTTTATTTTGGCAACGAACCGGCACCTGCCCGCCGAAATCCAGCAGGGTGGATTCCGGGAGGACCTTTATTATCGTATCGCAAGCTTTTCCATCGAGGTTCCGCCGCTTCGAGAGCGATGCGAAGACATAGCCCTTCTCGCCGGGCATTTTGTGCGGGCTGCCTGCCACGAATACAACCTCCCGCTCAAGGAAATCGCCGCCGATGCCCTTGCGGCGCTCGGCGCATGGCCCTGGCCAGGAAATGTCCGGGAACTGCGCTCGGTCATACTAAATGCGACGATCAATGCAGGAAGGGCAACAGTGATTCTGCTGCGTGATATCGCACTTGGTGCATCGCCATCAGGACAGGGCAGGACCGGCGGCGCAAGCCTGGGCCTTGTGGATGAGGCCATGCCGCTATCTGAAGCCAACAGGAAATTCGAGCGCAGCTATATCGAGCGGCAGCTTGCCCTCCATGGTGGCAGGGTCAGCGAGGCGGCGAAGACGCTGGGAATCCTGCCGAGCAACCTCCATCGCAAGATGCGGGAACACGGGCTCGGCTAGGCTGTCCGACTTAGCTTCTTCCGGATAGCGACTTCCAGCCCTTGACAGCGATTCCCTCCCGGAGCATGGACGCATCGCCTCCATAGAGCAGTGTGGAGGACCGTATTTCCGGCAGCAACTCCGAGGCCCAGCGCAGAGGCGCAAGAAAATCCTCGCCAACCGTAGAGCCGGACTTGATCTCCATCTGGTCGATGCCTTCCCCGCCGACAAGGAAGAGGTCGATCTCACGTCCGCCCGAATCCCTGAAGAAGCTCATAGTACCGAGTATGCCTTCATGGCTCCGTTGCTTGAGGATGTCAGCGACGACCATCGTCTCAAAGAGATGCCCGCGAAGTGGATGGCTGGAGAGTACCTGGGGGCTTCCAATCGACAGGAGGGCGCAGGCCAGGCCAGTGTCGATGAAATGAAGTTTGGGGCTCTTGATCAGGCGTTTCCCGATATTGCTGTGCCAAGGGCGGAGCAGGAACAGGACATAGCTCGTTTCGAGGAGGGAGAGCCAGTCCTTGGCAGTGTTCTGGCTGACACCGGAATCCGCAGCGAGGGAAGCGATGTTGAGCAATTGGCCTGTCCTGCCAGCACAGAGTATGAGGAAGGTCTCAAAGCGACCAAGATCTTTTACCGAGGACAGGTTTCGTATATCGCGTTCGACGTAGGTCCTGAGATAGGATGAGTAGGCTTCAGCAGGATCCAGACGGTCGGCTATGACCCGTGGATAGAATCCTGTATGGATGCTTTCCCAGGGATCGCCGAGTTCTCTGGCCGTAGAAATTTCCCCGAGGGTCAATGGATACAACTCGGCGATGGCTGTCCGGCCTGCGAGCGATTGGGAAATGCCACTCATCAAGGCGAAGCTCTGGCTGCCCGTCAATACGAACATTCCCTTGGTCTGCTTGGAGTCCACGATTCCCTGTATATAGGAGAGAAGGTCAGGAACTCGCTGGATCTCGTCAAAGACTGCTCCCTCCGGAAAGCCCGCAAGAAAGCCTCGGGGATCGCTCTGTGCAAAACGCCGAATATCGAGGTCCTCCAGCGAGGCATAGGGCTTGTCGGGAAAGATGTGTCGAACCAAAGTCGTCTTTCCGGATTGCCGGGGACCGGTCAGTGTGAGGATTGGATACTGGGCTGCCAGCCGAAGGAGCCTTGGTGAGGCGGTTCTCTCTATCATATGGAAATGATAGCTCGCGTTCTGCAATTATGCAATTCAAGTGCATAAATACACTCGTCTTTACTGGAGAATGAATTAAACTCCTAGCACGGTTCTCTACATCTCGACCAGGAGACTGCACCGCGTGACTTCTAGGCGTGCTGCATACGTACGACGTGCATCACAATCACCAATGGCAATCTCAATAGCCAGCGGGAGCTGTCCATGCCAAAGGGAGAAGGCGCAGGAAAGCGCAGGCAACGCGCGAGTGACAGGAGCCGGTCCTCCTTGCCGGCGGAAATCCCCAGATCGCGAAGGCTGAGGGCGAGGCCCCGGTACAAGCCTACGTCGCGGCCATGCCGGGCTGGAAACAGGGGGTTGGGGAGCTCCTCGACAGGCTCATCGTGCAGGGACTTCCCCCAGTGCACAAGGCGATCAAGTGGAACACGCCCTTTTATGGCATCGAGCCCACTCCCGGATAGAACACATTGCGTGAGTGTGGCGGCTGCGGCTTATCCAGAGCATTCCTTTTTGCTATATTGAGCGTATGGATATTCTAGCCTGGGGTACTGAGCTGAAGAATCGCCGCAGTGCCCTGGATCTGACTCAGACCGAGTTTGGGAAGATGCTGGGACTCAGCCAGGTAACCATCGCCAATTACGAACGAGGCACGCGCTTTCCTAAAAAAGAAACCCTCCTGGACATCGCCCGGATCTTCGATGTTTCGCTGGATGTCTTACTGAAGGCTCCGGAATATGCCGGCGCATCCACCTCCTTTTCGCGGGACTTCAGTTTCGGGGTAGATGCGCTTATCTCCTTATTGCTGAAAGAGACACTTGATGCGGCGATTAGCTACACCGGAAGCTGGAAGCAGGAACAGAACCTGGATCTGGCGGCCTTGTATGAGACTGTTCTTATTCCAGCCCTGATCAGGACGGGGAGCCTTTGGCTTGAAGGCTCAATCCTCGTATCCGAAGAGCACCTCATCTCCGACAAGATTCGTGAGCTTGTTTTTTACCACTCCAATCGAGAGCGTGAACGCTGTCCGGTCAAAGCACCTGTGGCAGGGCGGTGGATGGGGCTCTGCGCTCCGGGAGAAAAACACGAACTGGCACTCTTGATGCTCTCCCACATTGTGCGGCTCTCAGGATGGCAGACGACCTACCTGGGCACCCAGGTGCCCTTTCACGATCTCTCGGAAATCATAAAGAAGCAGGAACCTGACGTGGTGGCCATCTCCATCACCATGGATGAGAACCTTGCGGGCCTGGAAATGTACCTGAGACAGCTGGAAACCACCTTCGGAAGCCGGCCGGCCATCATGCTCGGGGGGGCGGGGGCCCTTAAGATAGACAGGCAGAAGTTTCCCCGGATTCATACCGGTGCTCAAACCCTCGGGGATGCTGCAACACAACTTGGGCGACTTCTGTTGTCCGGCTCCGAGCTGCCCTGCCTTCCGTAAAGCCCCGTCCTGGGAGGAAGGGCTAGGTGCCTCCTGTGCCGAAATATTACAAAATGAAATAACATGCTGACTTTTAGAATGCTCCGTATTATATTATGAAATATAGCCGGAGGTGATACGATGACAGGCAAGGAACTGAATGAGTACGTGAAGGCAACAGAATTGATGGTTGTTCCGGGCAAAGTGGCGCAGGTCAGCCAGTTTTCTTCCTTCCTTCAAAAACTGCCCCTGAAGTGGCAGAAGGGCATTGCAGCGCGAGGGGCCAAGACCAACCCCTATATGGGCTTTATTGTGGAACCCTACAGCTTTTTCCTGTCCTATGAGGTCACCGACATCGATGCCGCCCAGAAGCTTCTTCCCGAAGGCTACCGGATTGTCCCTACCTCGATGTTCGCCGAATCCAGGCCAAGGCCGAGCGTCATCATCGGGGCCTTCAATATCCATACCAGCGTTTTCTGGGGTAGCCGCGTCGAAGTGTACCTGATAGCCGAGAACATCAAGACTGGGCTTCTGTCATGGATCATCGTCACCTATGAAACCAATACCAACAGCTTTGACCCCGGGCAGGGCTTTATCGGGGCTACGACGTCGCGGTCGGTGGTGACAACCTCGTATCGGGGTGATGTGATTGTCGATGTGGAAGGAGCCGAATCCGGTCACCGGATCGCGCTGAGTGCCCCTGTTTCCGCAGGAACCCTGGCTGCCCTGAATCAGCGACTCTGGATCGAAGGGAACCTCTCGGTCGATTACGGCTCGACCCTGAATGATGGCCCAAGCGAGCCCTTTGGCCTCATTTTCGATCCCCGCGAGATGGAAAGCGCCTTGATGATTCCCCTCGAGAAAGTAAGCGTGGATATAAACACCCTCTGCGGAACCTACACAGCCAAGGAACCCTATGAGGCGGGTTGCTTTCCCTTCGCCCAGCACTTCGTGACAACCAGCATGCCCAAGGGAACAAACATGAAGAACGCCCAGGACCTCGAGGATGCGGCCCTGCGCTTCAAGGACGGGACACTGTCGAAGGGGCGCTGAGCAGCTATGCTTCGCTTGGCTTGGCCGAGAGACATACTCCCGGCTGATGCATCTCATCCAGTCTTCAAGCTTCCTTTCCCGCTTTTCTCGAGGTAGTACTCATAATTACCTTCATATGTCCGGAGGGCTCCGTGGCCTATTTCGAAAACCCTGTTTGCCAGGTGCCGCAGGAACCATCGGTCGTGGCTTACAATCATTATCGTGCCTTCAAATGACTGAAGTGCATCGAGGAGGACCTCGCGGCTGCTGATGTCAAGATGGTTGGTCGGCTCGTCAAGGATGAGGAAATTGATGGGAGAGGAAAGCAGAATTGCGAGCACTACCCGGGTCCTTTCACCGCCTGAAAGGACCGACACACGTTTTTCGACATCGTCCCCCGAGAACTGGAAAGCTCCGAGAAGGCTCTTGATGGTTGTGGGTGATTCAGAAGGCAGCCGCTCCGCAAGTTCCTGGTAAATAGTGCTTTTCGGTCGGAGGATATCACCGGAATACTGGCTGAAATACCCCGGAACCACTCCTGCCCCGAGTCCGCAGCTGCCCGAACTCGCCGCCGCTTCTCCTGCGATCACCTTCAGCAAGGTGGATTTGCCGGCGCCGTTTACGCCGGTAAGAGCTATCTTGTCACCCCGGGCCACGATTCCATTGATGCCTGAAAATACAGGATGGATGCCACCGTCGGACCTGGTCCACGATTTTCCAAGGCCTGTCATCTCAACCACCACGTCGCCGCTGCGCTTGGCCGGTTTCCAGCGCAGCTTGATGGCTTTCCGCTCTTTCGGTGGTTCGATCCGCTCGATCTTTTCGAGGGTCTTGACGCGTGACTGGACCTGTGCCGCATGGGATACGCGTGCGGCAAAGCGGGCGATAAACTCCTCCTCCTTGGCGAGCATCGCCTGTTGCCTTCGGAATGAGGCAAGCAATTGTTCCCTTCGAATCTCGCGCTCGCGGAGGTAGAAGTCGTAGTCGCCTGAATAGGCCGTGATTGCCCCATCGACCTCCACCGTGCGGGTACAAAGCCTTGTCATGAACTCGCGATCGTGGCTGGTCATCACGATTGCGCCAGGGAAGTCGCGGAGCCAGCCTTCAAGCCAGATGATGGATTCGACATCCAGATGGTTGGTCGGTTCGTCGATGAGGAGAACCTGGGGCGCCTGGAGGAGGATTTTCGCAAGGGCTGCGCGCATCTTCCAGCCGCCCGAAAAGGCCTCAACCGCTTCGCGCTGCC
>JBAXTA010000174.1:0-9828 GCA_037130415.1 Spirochaetota bacterium | reverse complement strand
CTGCTATTGTTACTTAAGAACGAAGGAGGTGATGAGGCCATGGTCAAAACGCTGAGAGAACAGGACAAACTCCTTGCCGAAATCGACGAAGCCTACCACAAATTCCACGCCGACCCGGATCTGAGGTCCATTTACGAGAGCCGCCTGAAATGGCAGATGGACCAGGCAACAGCCCTCGCTGTGGCCAAAGACGAGGGGCTGGCTGAGGGTAAGGCCGAGGGTAAGGCCGAGGACGCCAGGAATCTCAGACAGCTTGGAGTGAGCCTCGACATCATCACCAAGGCGACAGGCTTGTCGCCGGAAGAGCTTGGGAAGCTGTAGCCAGAAAGCAGAAGAATCCAGGGGGGCGGGCTTCGCGCTCGACCTCGCATGCTATTCCCACACAAGCTCGCAAGCTCTTCAGCCGCTACTACCCTGCCGCCACGGTCGCATAACGCGCCAAGCGCTAAAATCCCGCCTTGCAGCCTCGCTGACAGCCCTGTACAATTCTGACATCCTAAGGACACAGCATCGAGGGAGATCGGGCCATTTTAAGCAGCGCCACCTCAGCACACGACGACAATCCCTTTGCAGGCTGGAGCGAGTGAGCCGCAGAAGCTGATCACAAAGCCTACGCATGGCTTTGAATGCTGGGACCCCATGAAGCTGCCTTTCCCTTGTGTCCACAGGGGCGGCACCGAAGAATGTAGTGCTGGACGAATGGAAATCATGTGCTTAGAATGAAAGCGTTGAAATGATCCCAAAGATGGAGGCCGCATATGAAAATGCCAAGGATCCTCGCAGTGATGACGATGACATTTGCATCCGCTTTTCTGGCAGCGGAGTCCGCCAAGCTCGCCTTGGTCGTGGGGAACGCGGCATATACAGACGGAATCCCCGAGCTCCGCAACCCGGCGAACGATGCCTCCGATATTTCCGCTGTCCTTGAAAAGGAAGGCTGGCGGGTGACGCGGCTTTTAAACGCAAGCCGTCGGGACCTCAACAAGGCCCTGTCAGGTTTCAAGGACTCCATGAAGGGCAATCCTGGGTCCACGTCGCTGTTCTACTACGCGGGACATGGTGTTCAGATCGACGGCAAGAACTACATGCTTCCGATCGGCGAGATCTTCGAGGGGAAGGACGACATCGTGCTGTCGGCCTTTTGCGTCGACCTGGTGGTGGACGCCTTTTCGGAGGGCAAGGCCAGGGACAGCCTGATCATCCTGGACGCCTGCCGCGAGGATCCCTTCGCGAAGGCCAAGACCCGAGCAATCGGTACGACACGGGGCTTGGCTGTTGTACCGCTCCCCGAAACCGAAGGCGGGTCGGCGACAATCCTGGCGACGTCGCCCAGGACGGCTCCGGCAGGAATGGCTTGTTCACCGAGGCCTTCCTCAAGAACTTTGACGCTGGGCCCACTTCGGCGACGGCTCCTGGCTCCACGTGTTCGAAGCCCACTGCCGACGGACCGGCCACACCCTGTCGCCGAACTTCCTGATCCTCACTATTGAACTGGAGGTTTTCCGCAGCTTGAAGAAGGGGCCCGACTGGGATAGTGTAGGCCCTGGATTACGGAAATGGCTCACTCTCCTTGCCGAGGGTGACACGCTCGATCCAGAGCATCTGCCCGAATCGATGGCAGACGCCGACGTGCGGGAGGCACTTGAAATCATGTCGACCTTCAAACTTCAGGACCGTGAACGCATCCTCTACGATAGTCGTCAGGACTATGAATGGACTCGCAATGCCGAGATGGCAGAGGCGAAACAGGAAGGCATGAAGGAAGGGGTGAAGGAAGGGGTGAAGATCGGCGAGAAGGAAGGCGAGGCGAAAGGCGAGAAAAAGGGCCGGGCAGATGGCGAGCGCGAAAAAGCCCTATCCGATGCCCGGAACCTGAAGCGACTTGGCGTGAGCACGGCAATCATCGCTGAGGCGACGGGCGTGCCCCAGACCGAGGTTGAGGAGTTGTAAGTTCGGGCGTCTTCAGCCGGGACACATGCCGAGCCCTGACCCCACGCTTGCTGATATATGATGAATCATGGCAAGCCTCGAGGGTCCGATCCTCGCGTGCCGCTCCGGCTGAGCGCAAGAATGGCTTTTAGCCGCAGAACCATCGCTCGAGGCCAAGACCAATCTCTCGAAAATCCTGGTCCAGGTAGAAAGTGGTCAGGAGTTCCTGATCGCCCGCGCTGGAAAGGTCATCGCCCGACTTTCTCCGGTGGCATCGCCGGAGGCAGTGCCTGGACTGTGGAGGAATCTGAAGATCGCTGAAGACTTCGACGAGCCGGACTCCGAGTTGGAAGGGCTCTTCGGCGGCGGGGTTTTTCCCCAATGAAATACTTGTTGGATACACGGACCTTCCTGTGGTGGATGCAGGATGCACCGGAGCTTCCGGCCGGCATTCGCCGCATTTTAGGCAAGCAGACCGCCGAGGTGGCGTTTAGCGTGCTCTCAGCGTGGGAAATCGTGATCAAGGCAGGGACCGGAAAGTTGTCGTCTGTTCCTCTGGATAGCCTGGAAGAGTCAATCCAAATGCAGGGGTTTCCCGTGCTGCCCTGTGACCGGGGACTGATCGCCGCTGCGATGTACCATGATCTGGTGGTCCTTACTCGCGATCGTATGTTTGGCGGCTATGCTGTGAAGGTTTTATGGGAGTGAGCCTGACCTGAAGTAGAGGATGAGACGAGCCCGAAGGTCGGATCTCCCAACGGATTTGCGGCACGCGTGGCGGGACCAGGGGCCAACCACGCTGCGCGAAGCCCCAGTTCTCCCACATCCCCCCTCTCCTGTAATATCCTCAGATGCAGGAATTCCACCCTCCTCCCATCCAACGAGCCGACGCTGCTTTTTTCGGCTCTCTAGCACATGAGACTCGATTCATCATTGTCCGGCACGGTCAGAGCGAGGGGAATGCGCGCAGCATAGTCCAGGGGAGACTCGACCTTCCCCTCGACGCGACGGGGCGCGCCCAGGCCGCAGCCCTTGCGCCCTGGATACAGGCGCTTCAGCCAGATCTCATCCTGTCATCCCACCTCGCGCGCGCCCACGAAACTGCTTGCATCCTCGGTGGCGGAGATCCCCCCCGCGTCCTTGATTCCCTGGCAGAACTCGAGGTTGGACCCTTCCAGGGGCTCAGCTTCGGGGAAGCCCGGCGTCTCCATCCCGAAGCCTACGCGGGATTCCTTCGCCAGAGCTGGGACGGGGTGCCGGGGGCCGAGCACTCGAGCAGTCTCTACACCCGCGCACTCCAGGCCTGGGCTGCGATGCGGGAGGCAGCACTCGGCGGCGCGCGCGTCATCATCGCTGTCTCCCACGGCGGCCTTATCCAATGGCTCATCAAGTCGACGATGGGCGTCGGATCCTGGCTGCCCCTCTTTCCGATGAGCAACTGCGGTGCCAGCGAATACCTCGTCACGCCCAGGCCGGAGGGCCTTCCTCCCCTGGTCCAATGGAAGCGCATCGACTACCTCGCCCCCGGCCTTGGTTTGGGGACTCCGCCGATTTTCTGATTTTTTTTCCCAGGAATTGAAGCACGGACGACAGCTCCCGGCGTACTAGGCGCAGGAGGTGAGAATGAAACGATTCTCCACTGTTGTTCTGGGCAGCCTCATCGGGATGGCCTTGTACGCCACGGTCCCCAGCGCGCTGCCGCTTCCCCCTTCGATCCTGGGAATTGACCCCTTCGAGGGTCTCCCTGGCATCGAGATCACCCAGGCCGAGGCTGCATCCATCGACGGCGGTGACGTCGTGATGAGCCTCAATGCCTTGCGCACGCAGATGACGGTGAATGTCTACACCAACGACCAGGAACTGCGCCGCCTGAACCCGCAACCCCTGAAGGTCCTTGTCATGGACTCCCACAACAGGATCGTCGAGACGACCATGGCTTCCTTCATGCCAGCCCCCGGCTCCGCCAAACCCGCTTTGGATGGCCCCTTCACGTCGAAGCCGGTCTCCTTTCCCGCAGGCGTCTGGAGTGTCACCGGAGTGAAAATCGCCACCGGCAGCCAGGCAAAGTACGGGCCGTACATCATCAATACCAATGCTGTCGGAAAGGTCAGGGTCTACGACGCGAACGGTGCCTTCCTCGGGGAGTCCTCCGATGTCGGCTACGCCATCCATTCCAACACCAATGACTTTGCTGTCTCGAAATCCTACGGATGCGTCATCATCGGACAGAATGACAACGCTGTACTGGGGAACATCCTGCGGGCGGACGCAGCCAGCGCGGCAATTCCCGGAAACCGCAACGGCAGGCCAGTCCAGCTTTTCTGCGCGGGAGAGTTCTGAGGTTCCTGGCGGCCCGTCCTGAAGGGGCGGGCCGCCGTTCCCGGCCACGGGCGCGAAAAGCCGGCCGGACCTTTCCTCCCTGCGCCTGCGCGGGAGGGCCGACCTTGAAGGAGGCAGATATCATGATGACAACTATGAATTGTATTGGCGATGATGCCCCGGCAGTCTGCCGGCTGGCAGCCGGCCGGCCGGCAGCACGCCGGATCCCGGGAAGGCACGGGGCTGCACTGCTCGCCGTGGCCCTCTCGGCGGCTTCTGCCCTCGCCGCAGCTCCGGCTTTCGCCGAAGGAGGGGGATGGCTCGATGCGGGGGCGGGGCTTCCGGGAAAGGCGGCGGGGGCTGCCGGTCTTGCGCCTTCTCCTGTGCCGGCACTGCCCCCGCGTACTGCCTGGATGGACGCAGGCGCAGGCGCGGCGGAGGTCAGGGCCCTTGCCCACGATGCCGATGCAATCCACTGGGCAGAGTGGAAATCGGAGGCTCCCTTCTCGGTGGATTGGACCTCCGCAAAGCTCGAGATGCACCCGGATGCCGACTATGACACCTGGCTCGTGAACTTTGCGATCGACAAGCAGGGCGTGGCCGGGGTGAAGGAATACACGAAGGGAAAAGGCGGCGTCGGTGAGCTGGCAGTCTTCGGCATCCTCCGGGGCGAGGATATCGTCTATCTCTCGCGAAGGGAGAGCGGCGGAAGGGACTTCGCCTACTCCTATGCGACCCTCGAAAAGCGGGATGGAGCGTGGCATTCAAGGTCAGGCGCCGACGCCAGGATCTACCGGCGCGCTGCGGATGGAGGGATCGAGGTCGTCTGGCAAGGTTCCAAGGTCACCGAAATCGCTGCTTACCATCCCGATGGAACAGCGACCACGACCCGCAATGGAACGCTGACAAGTTCTGGCTCCTTCAGCCGGAATGGAGTCGCTGGCAACCTGGTCTGGATCGAGCGTGAAAGCTCGGACTCAGACGGCTCTGGACAAATCGAGTTCACCTTTACCCCTGGGCCGGCCGGGGGCTTCGGGCTCAGCGTTGGAGGTCCCGAGCCCATCGCCAGCGCAAGCTTCGAGGGCATACAGGCCCTCCGCTCTGGCGACCCGGTGGAGAACCTCGCGATAGCCGACCTGATCCTGGGCTACAGCCGCAGGGCAACCCCGGTGCTTGTCTGGTCCATCCTCGGCGTCTACCCTGCGGTCGCAGGCAGGTGATGACCTGGATCATTTTACCTGCGTGATCCTGGGCCCGCCCTTGCCTGGCGCCACCCGCACCCGCGAGTGGCGTCGGGCTGCGAGGCGGGCAAGTCCGGCCAGGTCGGGGCAGGGCGGGTCAAGGAGCATGCCGGCATCGTGGCTGAGTTCGAGATCGGTCGATTGTCCCTCTGCGATGGCCCTGCCCCAGGCCCCCTCGAAGCGTATGATGTCGCGGACGAGGGGCATCAGCGAAGCTTTTCCCCGCCCCATGTATTCAGCTTCGACGAAGGCGAGCTGCAGGGCTTCCGGATCCAGGTTGGCTCCCTTCCTGCCCTGTGACCACTCGGCAAAGCGGCCCAGGAAGGCGGAGGGCCTGGCCCGTAACGGTGCAAGGACGCGGAGGAACCAGGAGACGGCACGCCCCCTCGTGTAGAAGAGGTCGCAGGCTGCCGCAAGCTCGGCCGCCTTGGCCATGTCTGATTCAGGGAAGCCAGCCGAAGCGACAAGGAGGTGGGGAGCGCCTTCCTGGACACGCATCCCGAACTCCTCACAATTGTTTGCAAGTTCCGTGCCCGGAAGCACCGCCAGGGGGAAGATGTCGAGGTGGTTGGGCTGGAGGCCGAGGGCGTAGTCGAGGCTTTTCCGGAAACCGGGCAGCTTGTCCCCGGGAAGGCCGTACATGAGGTCGAGGCCCCAGGTGACCCCCTCCGCATCGAGGAGGGCCAGCTTTCCCGCAAAAGCGTCAGGATCAAAGCCCGGCCTGCCCACCCGCTCGAGGACCTCCCTCTGCGCGCTCTGGAGTCCGATCTGGATGGAAACGTCGATGGCGGCGAAGGCCTTGGCCAAAGCGCGGTCGAGAAGCTCCGCGCGGGCTTCCACGCGGAAGGAGATGCCCTTGCCAAGCTCCGAAAAAAGCCCGAGGAGTTCAAGCGCACGTCGGCGGTTCCAGTCGAAGGTGGGGTCGAGGACAAAGATCCGCCTGACCCCGGAGTTTACGAAGAACCGGAGTTCCTCACGGAGCCGCTCAAGGGGAAAGGCCCGTACGCCCCCGATCCCGCGGCCCTCATAACAATAGGTACAATGAAAGGGGCAGCCCCGCGACAGCTCCCAGGAGACTTCCTCGTAGGCCCCTGGGCCTGGGGCTGCCAGCGGGCTCTCAGCCCTCGGGTCCGGCCCGCTGGAGGCTTGAGCCTGGGTGGTCGGCCGGGAGGACGCCGTCTTCGAAGGCGCCGTCCCGGAGGGCGCCAACCATGGCGAGGCCAGGCCTGTGACGCTCGCCGCCCCGGCAGGGCG
This sequence comes from Spirochaetota bacterium, assembly GCA_037130415.1. Taxonomy (GTDB): domain Bacteria; phylum Spirochaetota; class Spirochaetia; order Treponematales; family Rectinemataceae; genus CAIJMU01. The sequence continues at coordinate 3,085 of JBAXTA010000174.1, read as the reverse complement.
GAAAGCCGCAGCGCCGCCGAACTCCCCCTCCGGCGCAGCGATTCCGGGCAGGCCAGCCAAGGCAGCCAGCCCGGCTCCAGCCCTGGGCCCACCCGGCACCCCTTCCTCTGCGGCTGACGCCTTCGCAAGCAGCGCGAGGGCGTCGACGCAAATTTCCTCTCCCTCGCCGACGACGACAAAATCGAGGCCAGACTCGGATATGAGGCCGAAGGGATCGGCTGTAGCCTCGGGGCCTCCCGCGAAAAGCCTCGCTGCCGGAATCCGCAAGCGGAGCTCCTTTGCGAGCGATGTCATGAAGTTGCGGTTCCATATGTACACGGAGAGGCCTACGAAAGCGGGTGCGGCCTTGGCGAGGCGGTCGATGATCGATGTAGTTGCCATCTCTCCGGTGGCGTCAAAGCAGAGGACTTCTACCGGTTTCGCAAAGCGACCTTCCCTGGCTGCAGCATCGATGGCGGCTGCGACACAGGCTATGCCGAGCTGGTTGGTCTGGCCGCGGGCCCCGGCTCCGGAGGCGACAAGGACGACGCGCAGGGCCGCCAGGTCCCGGCCGGGCAAGGGGATCAGCCCCTTGAGCCGGTCTGGCCGGTAGCGCCTACCAGGGCGGCGAAGGTCGCCCGATCGAGGACCTTCCCGGGTTCTGCGCGGTCCATGTCGATCCAGTCCATGAGGTTGTTGGGCCTGCCCTCTCCCATCATCGGCCAGGGCGGGGGCGGGGCGTTCCAGTTGCCGTCGGGACCGCGCATGTGCGAGCGGTCGGAGGAAAGTTCATTGACATAATTGCTCGCTTCCACGAGCCGGAATTTCGGAGCCATGCTCGCCGGCAGCCCGCCGTCGAAGGAGAGCTCGAGCCAGCGGGCGGCAGCGCAGGGAAAGGCGAGGCGGCTGTCGAGGTCACAGACCAGGAGGCCCGACTCGTCGCGTATCAGCGCGGCTACATGGTAGTCCCATGACACCTCGCCGCTGTCACCTCGACCCGCGCGCTGATGGAACATGCCGAAGCTGCGGTCTGCGTTCGAGATGACGAGGCCCCAGGCTTCCCTTCCGACCAGCTCGGGCCGTGAAAGGAAGCGTGCGATATTCTCCTCGCACCAGAAGGCTGTGTACTCGCAGCCCTGCCTGGGCGGCAGCCAGGGGACTGCCTTGGAATCTCCCGGCGTGCCGCGGGCTGTCCCGCCATTGGGCGCGCTCACGCCAGGCCATCCCGGCGGTCGAACTCGCGCAGGGTAGTTTCGGGCACAATGATGTCCTCATTGGTCTTGGCGCTCGAGGGCGCCCATGTGATGACTTCACTTCTGAGAAGCTTGGTAAGCAGCAGATCGGTATCCTCGAGGGAGAAGCCCATCCTCGAGTTGGCCCAGACGCGGAAGTCACGGATAGGGACCTTGAGCCTGCCGTCAAATATTTTCTGGCCCCTCTTGAAGGCATAATCGACGAGGCCTCGGAGGAAGCGCTCGCGGGGGCCAAACTCGATAAGCTCCCCGATCGTCGAATTCGAGTTCCGGATGCGGTCCGAAAGCACCTTGATGATCTTGAGGGCGAACTTGCCATTGGTGAGGATCAGGTTCTCGAAGGTGCTGCCGTCGATGGCAATGTATTTCGACTTCCGCACCGCAATCGCCGAGGCTGAACGGGACCTGCCGTCGATCAGGGCCATTTCGCCAAAGATGTCGTTGGCCTCCGAGACAGATTTCAAAACGGTCTCGCTCTTTCCCACCTTTTTGCGTATCTCAATCTCCCCATCGATCAGGATGAACATGAGGTCACCCGCGCCGCCTTCCTTGAAGATGACATCGCCCGCCTCCGCGATGCGTGTGTGCCCTAGTTCCATGCCGCTATTTTACCCGAGCGGGCCGTCACGGGCAATGGCCGTGCAAAGTCTCCACATGAGGATGGCGCCGGCCGCCGCTACGTTGAGCGAATCGGGTCCCGGGGCCATGCCTATCGTTACCGCCTCATCGCACGCTTCGCGCCAATCGGCTCCAAGTCCCTCGTATTCTGCGCCAAAGGCGAGAATGTGAGGCCCTCGGGGGCTCCAATTCCCTGCATCGACTGCTGCAGCATCATCGAGGACCGCAGCTGTCAGGGAGTAACCTGCCAGACGGAAGGCGGCGAGGTCGGAAGGCGAGGCAAGGCGCACATGGGGCATATCGAAGGCGGCGCCCATCGAGACGCGGACGACCCTCCGCGAAAGGAAATCCGCGCTCGTCGGTCCGAGAAGGACAGCCCCGAGGCCGAAGGCGGCGGCGCTCCGGACAAGGGATCCGAGATTTTCCTGGTCCCGCGTCTCCGGCAGGAGCAGGAGGGGAGGCATACGGGCAGCGAGGAGTTCCTCCACAAGGGACGCCGCATCTTTCGCGGGCGGGCGCCGGGCTACTGCGAAGACACCCCGGTGAAAGGGGTAACCGGCCATCGTGGAGAGCTCCCCCTCCGAAAGGGCCACGAGGGGGCAGCGGTCAGCGACGAGGGAAGCAAACCGGGCTGCCGCCTCCTCCGTCGCGTAGACGCCAAGCAGTCCAGGCTCGCGCAAGGCAAGAAGGCGCTCCACCAGGAGGCGCCCCTCGGCGACGATCAGGCCCTCGGCCTCGAGGTCTCGGTCGCGGATGCCGCGGCCAAGGATGCCGCGGCCAAGGAGGCCGGAAATTTCATGCGCTTGGCGCAATCTGGAGCTCCTCGCAAAAGAAAGGGCCGCCCTTCCGGACGACCCTCTCAATAGCCCGGCGCGTCTGGCCAGTACGGCTATTTCCGTTCTTCGATCATCGTGTATTCGCGCGCCGGTTCGCCGGTGTAGATCTGGCGCGGCCGGACGATCTTGAGGTCCTCGTCCTCCATCATCTCCATCCACTGCGCCACCCAGCCCACCGAGCGCGGGATGGCGAACATGACGGTGAAGATGTTCGTCGGCAGCTTCATGGCCTGGTAGATGAGGCCGGAATAGAAATCCACGTTCGGGTAGAGCTTTCGGGAGATGAAGTACTCGTCGTGGAGGGCGATCTCCTCGAGCTTGAGGGCAATGTCCAGGAGGGGACTGGCGCCGGTGAACGCGAAGACCTCGTGGGCCATCTTCTTGATGCTCTGACCGCGG
>JBAXTA010000173.1:0-9924 GCA_037130415.1 Spirochaetota bacterium | reverse complement strand
CAGGCAGAGCTCATCTCCTTGGTCGAGAAGGAGCTTGGAAAGCCAGTCAAGACGCAGGTGGCTGGCGCCTTCCTCCTGGGCTTCTTCGGGCTCTTCAATCCCGGGGCAAAGGAAATGGTCGAGATGCTCTACGAGTTCACTGCCCCCTTCATCATGGATGGCTCCGGGATGGAACGGACCTTCGGCCTGGCGGCGACGCCAATGGAGACAAGGATACGTGAAACCCTGGACTGGGCCAGGAGTCACTAGGGGACGCGGACGGAGAGGTCCAGGCAGGCCATGCTGGCCGATTTTGAAAAAGTAACTCTTCTGAACCAATTGCAATATTCTTTTCCATTGATATAATCCAGCAGCCATCGGGGCTTCCCAGTCCCGGACAGGAGGCTCCATGGCCATATCGATATCGCGCACGTTTGCTGCACTTGCGGCTCTGCTGCTTCTTGGTTCCTGCCAGGGCATGGGCGGCAGAGTCAGCTCCCTTTCCGGGACGAGGATCTACACGCTTTCCTCCTCGCAGATGAAGGGCAAGCCCTCGACAATCCTCTACCAGCTGGACGTGGACACAGCCGCGAAGACCGCGCTGGTCAGCCAACCTGGCACAGGCTACGAGGAACCAAAGCTGCTCTACCTCTGGATCGGCCTCACCTGGGCTGGCTCGGGCGACATGAGGGAGATGCACCCCATCGCGAAGCTTGACCTTGTTCCGGGCACCCTCCACTATTCCGGCAGCTTCGACCTCCTCGAACACGTCAGCAGCGGTGACAGGAGCGACACGAAGTTCCACTGGCTCGACGCCACCACGTGGTTTAGCCCCACGAACAACGCAGGCGTCATGACAGGGTATGCGCTCCTGGCCTCGGAGGGATGGTACAGCAGCGACGGTTCGAAGGTCCTCTTCGAGGTCGAGGGTCCCGATCCCCAGACCATGGTGTACTGCCAATTCCCCGAGAACGCGGCCAAGGGGCCGGGCATCTCCAACGCCATCGAGTACCCTCCCTCGGGAAAAGCCTTTGTTCCCATCATCTACCGTCCTGCCAGGAGCGTAACGATCGGTGGTGGGCAGTCATGAACAGGATAATCATTCTGGCCCTGGCGGGGCTGCTCCTGGCCCAGGCGGCTTTCGGACAATCCGGCGACGCCAGGGCGGCCGGACTTTCGGGCGCCATGACGGCCGTCACTGACGACGCGAATGCCCTCCTGTTCAATCCAGCGGGCCTCGCCTTCCTCCGCAAGGGCTACCTGGTCGTGGAGGGAATGGGAGGGCTCAGCGCGAGCCTGAGTGGCTTTGAGACGAACTCGGCGCTTCCGGAGCTTACCCAGACCACAGTAAATGGCAGCGGTGGACAGACCTATAGTTACAACTATTGGGACCGCTTCCTCGGCATTCGTCGGCCCTTCGACTTCGAGTCGGTCCGGCCCGGACTTTCGGCCTTTATCGCCGGGGTCGATCCTTCAGTCGACTGGGACAGCTTGAGTGGCCCGGACAAGCTGGGCTGGTACCAGAAATACAGCAACACGGAGAGCACATTTCGCACCATTCAGAGCTTCGGGCCGCTGGTAGCACGCCCTGCCCTCGAACTCGGCGCCCGCCACTGGGCGTTCTCCCTCGGGGCGGATCTCGCTGCGAATCCCCTGTTCCCGCTGGGATTCCAGGGACCTGACAGCACGATGAATATTAGCCTGGGGAGGAACGTCAAGGCAGCAGGAGGCCTCGGCTTCAATCTTGGCCCGCTGGCGCTCGGCGCCAACCTTCGCTACCAGTCCTTCGGCAGCACTACAAGAAAGTCGAGCCTGGCGGAGTTTAGCCAGGACCCCCAGACGCTCCTTTTAAGCCTCCTCCCTGAGTTCCTGTCGAAGGATATGGATCCTGCAAGCCTCGGTGTTTCGGTCAAGGCCGGCCTCGGAGCCCTCCTCACCGTCGGCCCCCTCAATATGGGCCTCTACGAAAACGATCTCCTGGGATTCCTCGGTCAGGGCGGTGGAGGCTCCGGAAGCGCCAGCGATCCTGCGTCGGCCCTCCTGAACAATCTGAACGCGGGCTTTTCCTTCATGCCCTCCGACGGGAAGTCGGGCAAATACCGCTTTCCCCTCGTGTTCCAGGCGAGCGTGGACCTGCAAAAGTTAGGCGACGACACGAACCGAGAGTTCAAGTCCGGAGTGGAGGCTGGCCTGGACCTCGGCGATGCCTTCGTGATCCTCCTCCGCGCCGGCTACGGGCAGCCCCTTCCGGGTCACCTCGCCGAAATCGCCACGGGCCTTGACCCGAAGCGCGGAACCCTCAGCGGAGGACTTGCCGCCAAACTCCTGCTGCTCAGGTTAGACGGCCTTGTCGAAGTGCCGATGTCCACCCTGCTCCGGCTGGGAGGACCCACAGCCACTGGCACCATGACGCCAGCGGAAAGGCTGCAACGCTTCGGCAGCGTGGGATTGAGCGCCTCGCTCAGGCTATAGGGAGGGGGTCGGCGGTCACGAGAAGGAAGGAGAACTACATCATCTTGCGAAGGGAACCTTCACCCTCCTGCTGCAGCGATCCCTGCGGTTGCCGCTGCGAGTGCGACGACGGCAGCCGGCCGGGCCGCCTGCTGCCTTTCGAAGGCGTAATCGACCAGCCTGCCGACAAGGGAGCCGAGGTCCATGCCCGAAGCCTCCCACATCTTGCTGAACACGCTGGTCCTGCCGAAGCCGGGCACTGTGTTTGCCTCTATGAATATCGGCCGCCCATCGGCCACAAAGAAATCGAGCCGTGACATTCCCCGCAGGCCAAGAAGTCCCCAGACGCGATCCGCGAGGGTCCTGATCTCGGCCTCGACCGCAGGCTCGAGTCTGGCTGGTATCGTATCCTCGAAGGCTCCCGGGCCATACTTGGCCTCGAAGGAAAGGAAGCCGGGGCAGCCGCCGAATTCGACCAGCGCACTCTGCTCGGGGCGGGCATTGCCTATCATGCCGATGCCATATTCCATGCCGACCACAGCCTTCTCGAAGAGAACACGGTCTCCATAGCCTAGCGCCACGGCAGCAGCCTCGCGCAGGGCATGGCGGTTTCCGGCCCGGGCAATACCGACGGAGGAGCCCAGACAGGGCGGTTTGACAAAGACTGGATAGCCGAGCTTCCCCTCGACCTCGGCCAGGGCAGCCTCAGCTCCTTCCTCCCAGTCGCTTTTCAGACACACGATAAAATCCGCGACAGGGATGCCGGCGTTGCTGCATATTGCCTTGTTGCAGGCCTTGTCGTTGCCGACGATGGAACCGGAAAGGCCACAGCCGACATAAGCCAGGCCGAGGGTCTCGAGAAAGCCCTGGAAGATGCCGTCTTCTCCGCCCTGCCCGTGGAAAACCGGAAAGACCACATCCACAGCTCCCGAACTGAGGAGCCTGAGGGCTTCGCCCGGGCCGCTTGCAGGGAGGGTCGAGACAAGCCAGTCAGCGAAATCCGGCGGCACCTGGTCGGCCGGGCCGAAGATGTCCCCCTCCTCGACGGCCAGGAAGTCGCGCAGGCGGTGGACGGCGGCGGCCGAGTCAGCCAGACGCCCCTCCTCGTCGACATAGATGGTCACAACACTGAACTTCGCCCGGTCTACGTGGGCCATGATGTAGAGGGCAGACTTGATGGAGAGTTCGTGCTCGGCCGCCTTGCCGCCGAAGGCGAAACCCAGCCGGATGGGCAAAGAGGCGCTCCCGTCGTTCATGCCTTGCTCCGCAGGTTGCTCGCCAGGACGGCGAAGATGCCGGCTCCCGCGAGGGTGAAGGCACCAATTACTCCGATACTGCCGGAGAAGCCCAGGGTTGCCACGAGAAGGCCCGCCACGAGGGGGACGGCGATGGAGGTCACCTTCTCGAAGGTCGCGTAGATGCCCAGGAAATTAGCCTCGCCGAGTTCCTCGGCCTCCCTCGCCGAGGTGAGAAAGGACTCTTCGGAAGCGTCGATCATCATGCCTCCAAAACCCATGCCGAAGAGGACGAGGGCGAGGAGGATGTAGGGGCTCAACGAGCCGAAGAAGGTGATCGCTACAAAGAAGGCCACAAGGGAGAGCCCGGTGATGACATTGCCTGTCACGATGATCGTCTTCTCGTTGCGCTTCCGGTCGGCGAGGCGGGAAATGAGGGGGGTCGCAAGGCTGATGAGGCCGTAGACAGTCAGGAGGCGGCCGGTGTCGGCGGCGCTGATGCCTGAATGCCCCATGTAGAGGGGAAGGATGTACTGGAAGATGCCGACATAGGCGAGGGAAAAGGGAATGCTCGAAAAGAGGAGGTTCATGAGGATGCTGCGGTTGCGGTAGATGCGGAGCAGGCTAAGGAGACCCTCGCCCCTCGGGGCGCTGCGCCCCGAGGCGCCGCCGCCTGCGGTGCTGCCCTTGAGGGCGGAAACCCGCCGCTTCTTCGGCTCGGAGGGGGGCACGTAGAAGGCCACAAGGGCCAGGAGGCAGAGGGCCACCCCCGTGGCGATGAGGATTCCCACCTGGTAGCCGAGGCGGTTGACGATTACGCCGCCCACGGAAATGGCGCAGATGGTCGCCGCGGCAAAGCCCGCTGACCAGGAGCCGAAGCCCGTGGAGCGGTTCCGGTCGGTCGTCGAGGCGACGACGAGATTGGAACCATTTATGACGATGCCGCCGTAACCCATGCCCGCGACGAGGCGGGCGGCGATGAGCCAGCCGATCCCGGAAGCGAAGGCCGAGGCCAGGGTACCGACCAGGAAGAGCGATCCCGCGATGAAAAAGATCCTCCGTATCGAGAGCTTTGTGGAGAGGAAGCCCACGAGCGGTATGAAGATCGTCACGCCGAGCATGTAGGCCGCGATGGGAAGGCCGATGATGCTCTCCCGCGAGAGCCCCAGGATCGAGACTGGATTCCCGAGATAGATCTTCTCGATGAAGGCGGGCAGGAAGGAAAGAGGGATGAGGGCAGCGAAAAAGAAGACAAAGGCAAGGACGCGGACCACCTGGAGCGAACGCCGCTGCTCGGCTGCGGCTGCCTCGGCCGCGGCTTCCTCGTTCGTAGCTGCCGAGCCTCCCTGTGCGCCTGTGCTTCCGGGCATGACGACCGCGAGCATCCGCGTGAGTTCGAAGCCGAGCACGAGGGATACGGCCAGGATTGTCAGGACGTCGAGGAGGGCTTCGCGCAGTCGTTCCCCGATGAGCTTCTGGTTGACGTTGACGACGAGGTAGGCCTTGGGCGCCGCCCCGGAACCGAGGGGCACCACGCGCCGTACCTCGTCCTGGATAATCGAGACCGGCTTCCCCGCCACTGACCCCGGCGCGGCGGAGAATATGCTCCAGGTCCTGGCCGCCGCCGCCGAATAGAGGGTGCGTCCGGCGGGATCGACGATGGCGAGACTCTCGGCTTCCCGTGTCCTCACGCGGTTGCGCTCGAGGAAGGCATCGGCCCCGTTGAGCCGCTCGACCGCGACTCCATAACCCAGCACCTTGTCGAGGTCGGTCTTCATGACCTGCCCGAGCGCATCGACATTGCCCTCGAAGAGGGCGATATAGCCGCGCTCGAACTGGCGGTCGTTCAGCCAGGCATAGGAGGCCTGGGCGACGAGGAGGGTGATGCCCACTGCCAGCGTTGCCCGGACTGCTCCCGGAAGGTGGAGCCTTCCCTTCGCTGCGGCTGCCTCGCCGCCGATGAGAAGGCCAACCATAAGGAGGGTCGCACAGAGCATGATGGGCAGGATGATGCGGACGTTCTCGACATAGAGGGCTTTGACACGCGTGGTCACCACGCTTTCTTCGAAGCGGAGCCGCACCATGCCAACCAGGGCCTCGCCTCCGTAACGTATGGGCGCGCTTGCCCAGTTCGAGTCCCCGACCGAGGCCACGGCGTATTCCTCGCCACCTTCAGCGGGACGGGTAGCGGGAAAGTCCGTCATCCCGGCGGGGCGGCTCCCCACCGACGACGGCTCCGTGGAATAGAGTACCTTGCCATCTGCCTGGCATACAGAGAGGGCACTGATATTGCCATCGCGCTCAAGGACAGCGGCAAACATCTTCCCCACTCCGCCAAGGAGGTAGATCGGACGGCCGAAATCGACATCCCTTTCCACCTGGCGGCGAAGCTCCCCCACCAGGATCCTGTACTTCGATTCGAGGGATTCCCTGAATGTCTTCTCGAAGGTGGAGACACTCAGTACGGCTCCGAGGGTCTGGGCGATCAGGAGGACAATGAATCCCCCGATCGCCATTCCGCGCAGGTGCTTCTTCATTTCTTTGCCCCTTCGGAGGAGAAGACCTCGTCGGCACTGGCGATGATGTCTATGGGCACGTCGTAGCCCAGGGTACTGGCGCTAGCCAGGTTGATCGCGATGTGCGGTACATGCTCGTAGACCTGGAGGAGATCGCGTGGCGTCCTGCCCTTGAAAATGCTGACGATCTTCTTGCCATTGAAGATGCCCTTCGCGACAAGGTTGGAATCCGATTCCCCGAGGAGGATGCCGTCCCTGACAAAGTTCTTTCCCTCCATGACAAAGGAGGGTTTCTTGTGCCGGTTGAGGACTTTTACGATGTCCGGAAGGCTGTATTCGGAGAGTCCGGCCTGGACGGCAAGGTAGACGGCGTCGACCTTGGGACAGAGTGCATCGAGGGCTGTGACATAGCGCGCCTCGGCGGCGGCCCAGGCTTTCTCGTCGTTCTCGTTCTCCGGATCGGGAAGCAGCTCGGTGCTCGCAATGACGCGGAAGCCGTTCTCCTTGGCGACCTTGAGGATATCGTCTACTGCGCCATAGGCCCGGCCGATCTCGCTGTCCTCGTAGAGGATGCCGAGGGTCTTGAACTTGATGACGCTGTGAAAAAGGCGTACCTGCCTGATATCCTGGTCGGGGTCCACCGCCCCTGTAAGGTAGTCCTTGCCCGAATCCCCGAGTGAGGCGAGGATGCCGGAGCCGACGGGATCGGAGATCGAGTCGACTATGACGGGAATGTCAAAGCTGGCAGGCTTGGTAAGGATGCTGCTCACCTGCGTCCCGAGGGCGATGATGAGATCGACACCCGAACCGGGGGAAGTCAGGCGCTTGTACTCGCGGCTCCTGGCGTTTTCATCGTTCCACTTGAGGTCAAAGAAGGCCTGCTCGGGAAATTCGAGGTAGTCGCTGTAGTCCTGCCTTGCCAGCTCGGCCAGGATGTTGGGAACCGTCTTGCCGTCCTTGTATGCCCCATAGCCATTGAAGCCGGGAAGGAGGGAGGGGACTTCCTGTATCCAGCCAATGGTCATGAGTCCCTTGAGCGTCCCTTCCAGGACGTCGGCATAGGAGAAATACTCGCCGCTTTGCATGATGGCGATGCGAAAGCGTGAGCCGTCGGGCTTCTTGAAGGGCCTGTAGTAGCTCTCGTCGTCCTCGGCGGAAGCAACCGCCTTGTCGGGGGCGGCCTGGGGCGCGGCGGCAACGGTGCTTGCTGCCGGTGATTCCTTCACCGGACTCCCGGCCCCGGAACCACATCCCGCGGCCAGCAGCGCAATCGAGAAAAGGCCCGCAACGGCTGCGGCCCGGATAGGCTGATTCATTTTCATCCTCGTTCCTCCCTGGCAGGCAGGGCGCGCGTGGCCATGACCTTCTCCACATAGGGAGAGAGCATGGCCTGTGCGGCGCTGTTGTAATTGGTACGAAATTTGACAAGGTCCCCCGGGCGCGGGGGATCTTCGCAGTCGGTTATGTCGAGCACCGCATGGTCGTGGGTGGCTCCCTCGAAAAAGGCTCCAGGCAGCAGGGGTTCCAGGCTCCGGGTGGGGGCTGCCAGCTCGCCGAAATTCAGGATCGCCCTCAGACGCATCCCCGTGTGCGGCTTGAAGGCGTGGTGGCCGAAGGCGTTCAGGCCGTGGGGCTCGTCGTCGGATACAAGCTTTTCGCGGGCCTCGATGACCTCTGCGGTGAGGATAAGGGCGTCATCGTGGAGCCCGGGGATCTTTTTCGCGAGGGACATGTTGTAGCCGAAATATATTGCCTCTCCGATCCTGATCTGGTCAGCGAGGCCGTCCAGCGAACCCTCCGAAAGCATATCGAAAACTGTAGTGCCTCCGATGCTCACTTCATAGCCCCCGAGCCCTGACCGGGAAGCGGAACGGTCGCAAAGCTCCCGGAATCGGACCAGGTCCTCAAGGTCGGGAACAAAACCGCGCAGGCAACCGTAGTTGGCGGCGAAACCCGCGATGCGCGGCCCTCCCCGCACGCGGGTTGCCCTGTCGACAAAGCCCGGCAGTTCCTCGGCGGTGACACCATCGCGGAGATCGCCAGCCTCCACGCTTATGAAGGCCCCGCGCCGAGGTCCGGCGTGCCGAGGTCCGGCGTGCCGGACCTCGGCGCAGGTCTCGAAGTGGGAAAGCTCGGACAGCAGGACATAGTCGCAATTGGCCAGACCCTCGCGCATCTCAGCAAGCGAGCTACGGAGCAGCATGCGCTCCACATTGCCCGGCAGGCTGGAGAGATTGGCGAGGTTCGAATCCGCCACGATGCGCACACCCGAATCGATGATGGGTTGTACGATGTCAAGCTGCGTAAGGCAGATCTTGGCGACGACGACCAGGGATATGCCGTGCCCGTCGCAGGTCTTCTGTACACTGCGGTAATTTTCGGTGATCTTGTCTCTATCGATTGTCAGGCGGAGCATCAATCCTCCTTGGGAGCTTGGGGCATTTTTGCGACGAGCCTTAGCCGGTCGACGGCGGTGAGTGTCAGGTCATGGAGGAAATCGGGTCTGCCCCAGGCGAGGTCGGAGAGGGCCCGTCCCGGCAAATCGAGCAGCTCCACCGCTTCGGATGCGAAAGCGGATGTCATCCGCCTTTCGCCGAGCACCACCTCGAAGTCGCCAAAGACTTCGCCCGGGCCTAGCTCGAAAACGCTGTGGCCTGCCCTCTTCATGACTACCCGCCCGGAGTGCACATAGAAAAAGGCCCGGGCTTCCTCGCCGTGAGAGTAGATGCTCTCCCCGACCTTGAGCCTGCGGAAGTACAGGAGCTTGCCGAGTCCCTCGAGGACATGGGCATCGAGGCTTCGAAGCGACGGTACCCGGGACAAAGCCTCTGCCGCGCTCCTGGCGTCCATCCGGGAGCCAGAACCAATTGCGCGGCGCTTCGTGGCAGCAGTCTTTCCACTCCCTGGCAGTGGATCACTGGTTGGGAACCTGGACTGGATGGCATCGACAACCCTCCTGTCGATGACCTTGAGTATCTCGTAGGCTGTCCTCCACCGTGTCCGGGAGAACTCAGTCAGGCGCTCTCCCCGCACTACGAGGAGCCGCAGGTCTTCCAGCGCCGTGACATCAGCGGAGCGCGGTTCAGGGCTCAGGGCCGAGAGCTCCCCAAAGACATCTCCCGGGCCCATCCTCGCAATCTCGGTTCCCGCGATGCCAATGCTGACGCGCCCCGAGACGAGAAGATAGAGTTCAGAGCCTTCCTCCCCACGCGTGAGGATGCGCGTTCCCGCCGGGGCCAGCCTTTCCTCGATGGAAAGGGCGAGGACAGCGAGATCCTCGAAGGGGACAGAACGGAAAATCGGGGCCACAGACAGCGAAAGGACCCTGTCGATCACCGGCGATTCCCGCACGAGAAGGGCAACCTCGTCCTCACGCAAGGCGCCTGCCCCTTCAGGCAGCCAGGAGAGATTGAGAAGAGCGAAGGTTCGTAGCCAGTCCTGACCGGCGATGGCAGCATCGTCCACAAGTTTCCGGAGAAGCTCCCCGTCTGGCTGCCCGGCGTAGGGAAGTGTCCCGCTGCGTCCCACATCCTCGAACAGTGGCAGGATGAGGCTGCGATCAGACCCCAGGAGGGTGGATTCGGCCAACTCCAGGGCATAGCTCCGCGCCGAGCCCCCCCCCGAAAAGAGAAGCCCGTGCCTGAGGGCGCTGATGGCGTTGCGCGAATATGCCAAAGCGAGGATGAGCATGGATCGTTCCAGGGCTTTGTCAGCCTCCCGTTCCAGGGTAGCGCCAAGGGCCT
>JBAXTA010000172.1:0-9990 GCA_037130415.1 Spirochaetota bacterium | reverse complement strand
AGAGGAGATCGATATTCCGGAGCTTCCAGCGGCGACCCTCGAGGAGGCGATTGCAAAGGGCCTGGCAAACCGGGTGGATATCGCCCAGTACGAGGTTTCCAGGCGCTCCTCCAGCATCGACGCGGCCCTTGCCAGGGGGTCGGCGCAGCCGACGGTGACGGTGACCGGAGGGATCGGCCTTTCATACAACTGGGGAGCTGCCGCAGCCACCGGGAGCCAGACCGCTGCCGCCGTGACGGCGGCCAACGGCGAGGCCGTCAACCTCGCCCTCAGGGTGGCGATGCCCCTCATCGACGGGGGCGCTGCCAAGGCGCAGGAGGATCTGGCGAATGCGTCCATGCTTGTGGCATCCACGCAGGCCGGACAGCTTGCCAAGACCATTGCCGCCGATATACGCGACGCTTGGTGGACTTTTTCGATATTGGGGCAGAAGGCAGACCTGGCCAGGCGAAGTCTCGGTCTTTCCCAGACCCAGATGGCCCTCGTGCGTCAGCAGCTCCAGTACGGCACAGCTACGACACAGGACCTTCTCAACGCCTCGGTCAACGCTGCCAATGCCGAGGCGGCCTGGCTCAAGGCCAGGAGCGACCAGCTCCTGGGGGAACTGGCGCTCGAGACCAGGATGGGACTGTAGGAGATCCATGATGAAGCGAACAATTGTGAAGATAACGGCCGCGGCTGCGATGGCCCTGGCCCTCCTGGCCCTGGCGGATTGCGGGAGCGGCGCTGCAAAGGCAGGCGGCGCAGCGGGGCAGGCAGCTGCACCGGGCACTCCTGCTGTACCGGGCAACCAGGCTGCTGCTGGGGTCAACCAGGCTGCTGCGGCCAGTGGTGCCAGCGGCCAGGGTTCTGCGGCTGGCAGCCAGGGTGGGGCCCCGGGTGCAGGCGGGCAGGGTGCTTCCTACCAGGGGCGGCCAGGGACCCAAGGCGGCGGACAGGGTGGGGCCCCGGGTGCAGGCGGCCAAAGTGGAGCGCCAGGCGCTGGCGGACAGGGTGGGGGTCGGCGGTCGGCGAACATTCCTGTGCAGGTCGCCGCGATTCCCTCGGGAACCCTCCTCGCTGACCGGGATACTGCCGGGGTGCTGACGCCCGCGATCCAGAGCTCCATCGCAGTTCCGGTGGGCGGCATCGTTGCCAAGGTCCTTTTAGGCGCAGGCGAATGGGTCAAGGCAGGTACCGTCGTGGTCCAGCTCGACGACTCGCTGCTCCGGATCGCTGCAGCGAACGCGAAGGCTGCCGTCGATACCGCGAAAATCAACCTCCAGACCACGCAGGGCAATGCCACCGACTCCCTGCCGCGCTTCCAGCTCCAGGTCGACTCGGCCCAGGCCTCTGTCAATTCAGCACAGCGGAACTATGATTCCCAGAAGGCGCTTTTTGACCTCGGCGGCCTTTCCGCCTCAGCCCTCGATACCGCTGGCGGGCAGCTCGCTACAGCCAAGGCCAACCTCGAGACCGCGAAGCTCGCCCTCGACCAGGCAAGGAAAGGCATTGCCACAACTCCGGGACAGAACGTCGATGCCCTCAAGATCGCGATCATGACAGCCCAGAACAACCTCGACCAGGCGAAGTACAACCTGGACCATGCGGCTATCAAGGCTCCCTTTGACGGGCAGATCTCCACCATGAACGCCAGCCCAGGCATGTACCTGGGACAGAATGCGGCGGCCTTTGTCCTGGTAAGCTCGGAGCGGCAGGTATCCTTCAGCATTGCGCCCTCCGACGCAGTTGCGATGCGGAAGGGCATGGCCCTGACCTGGGAGATCGCGGGGAAGGCCTACGCCATCACCCTCAAACAAGACCCCTCGACCCCGATCAACGGCTCCGTACCACTTACGGCCAGACTCGACGAGCTTACCACTCTTCCCTTTGGTTCCATCGGCAACGTGAGCTACCTCATCGAACTCGCCAGGGGACCGATAGTCCCGCTGACGGCCGTTGCAACCATGGAAAACCAGAACTATGTCCTCCTGGTCAACGGTGGCAAGGTCGAGACCCGGAACATCATGGTGATGGCAGAATCCGGCATCGTAGCGGCGGTCACCGGGGTCGCGGCCGGAGCGATGGTCATTCTCTCTCCGCCGCCGGGCCTTGTGCCGGGTGCCCAGGTTCAATCCATCGCTACGCCCTTCCCCCAGACTGCGGCCATAAGGCCCGACGGGGAGCGTCCGGCTCTTGCTGCCACAGTTGGCGGGAAGACTGGCAACCAGCGAACGGGCGCCCAGGCAGCCGGAGGGGCTGCGCCGGGGGCGCCCGCCGGGGCTACTCAAGCTGGAGCCAGGGGCGGTGGTGCCACCGGGCAGTGGTCCGGTCAGCGGCCCGGCACAGGGCAAGGCAGCCCAGGCACAGGCACGGGGCAAGGCGGCGCAAGCACGGGGCAAGGCGGTACGGGCGCTGGCCAGCCGGGCCAGTGGACGGGGCGGCGACAGGCAGGCCAAGGCAGCTCTGGCGCCCCGGCTAACGCAGGTCAAGGCTCGGCGGGGGGCCAAGCTGGAGGCCAGACCGGCCCGGCTCCTGCGCGTGTGCGGACCTCGGCGCCCACAACGGTGCCGGTACCCGGATCGACGGGACAGACCACAGGTCAGCCCGCTGCCAGTTCGGGAGGCTGAGCATGAGCGGGAAGAGCGTCCGCGACTTCGAGTCGCATGTATTCAGCAAGGTCAATCCAGCGGTGAAGTTCTCTGTCACGCGTTACGTGCTGGCAATCGGAATCTTTGTCGCGATCGTGGCCTTCGGGCTGGTGTCGGCCACGAGCCTCGGCGTCGATCTGATGCCCTCAGTTCCCATTCCCTCGGTCAACATAAGCATGAGCTATGCCGGTGCCACGCCGGCGGTCATCGACCAGCAGATTACCCAGGTGATTGAAAACGCGGTTTCCACCATCAGCGGCATCACGGACATGAACTCCTCGAGTTCCAATGGGCAGAGCCGCGTGACCCTGGGTTTCTCCGTGGACGCCGATGCGACAGCCATGACCAACCAGGTGGCTTCCATCGTCAACTCCGTGGTCCGCCGCCTGCCAGCGGGCATCCAGGCTCCGACTATCCGCACCTTCGACCCCAATTCCCAGCCCATCGTGGAGTTTGGCGTTACCGGCGGGGGTGCCCCGATGACCGAGGTCGCCGAATGGGTTGAGAACAGCCTCTCGCCGACCCTCGAGCGGGTTGATGGCGTCGCCAACATCGGGAGTTCAGGCGCCCCTGTCCGGCAGTTCCAGGTCCTCCTCGATCCCAACCTGATGCGCTACTATAATCTTGCGCCCTCCCAGGTGGTGTCGGCCATCACTTCGGCATCCATAAACCAGCCAATTGGCAGCATCACGACCCAGGGGTCCTCCTTTACCTTCACGACCCAGAACGTGCCAGCGGGCCTCGACCAGCTCAGACGCATCCTTGTGGATTCCACCAGGGGCGTCACTGTCGATGATGTCGCCCAGGTGCGCGACTCCTCATCGAACACAGGCTATTCCCGCGTCAACGGGATTCCCTGCATCCTTGTCTCGATTCAACGCACTTCCAACTCCAACTCCGTGGCAGTTGTGGATGCCGTGCGCGCCAAGCTCAAGTCCCTCGTCCTCCCAAAGAATTACGGGGTCGTGGTGAGCAATGACAGCACCGGTCCCATCCGCGCCTCCATAGAATCTACCTGGAAGGAGCTGGCTACTACCCTCGTCGTCGTGGCCATCATCGTCCTTTTATTCCTCGGCAAGCCGAACACGGCCTTTTCCGTCATCCTGGCCATACCCATCGCCCTGTCGGCAGCTCCCATCCTTTACCGCCTCATGGGCTTTTCCTTCAACCTCGTCTCCCTCCTGGCCCTGATCATCGCAATTGGTGTGGTCGTCGACGACTCGATCGTCATAGCGGAGAACGTCGAGCGCTACCGGAAAATGGGCTTCCCGCTCAAGGAAGCCGTGCTCAAGGGGGCGAGCGAGGTCTTCAGCGCGGTTGTCGCGGCCTCGCTCTCCCTCCTTTCGGTCCTCCTCCCGGTCAGTTTCATCGGAGGCTTCCTCGGCCGCTACCTCGTCCAGTTCTCGCTCGGCCTCGCGGCAGCCGTGGCCTTCTCCCTCCTCGAGGCGATACTTTTCCTGACGGTACGTCTTGCCTATACGCCGGAAGGCCGGACCATCGGCTGGCGGGATTTCGGGAGGAGCTTCCTGGCTCCCTGGGCCTCGATGAAGTGGGGTTTTGCCGCGCTCAGGAAGGGACCGGCCATCCTGGGGGCACTGGCCATCGCGGTGGGTATGGTGGCCACCAGCCATCTGACCTGGCTTCCTGCCATCCTGGCCTGGCCCCTCGTCCTGGGCATCCTCAAATACATCCTGACCATTGCCTTGTTCTTTCTCGAAGCCCTGACAGGAACCCTCCACGCCGGCACCGAGTGGGTCGTCGGAAAGGTCTCCAGGGCCTATGTGCGCAGCCTTGGGCGCATGCTCAGGCACTCGGCCTTTGTCCTCGCTGGCGTACTTGCAGTCGTCACCGTAGCCGGATTCCTCATAGTTCCCAGGATCCCCTTCAACTTCATCCCCTCCTCGGACGGCGGCATCGTCCAGGCCAGCGTCCGCTTCCCTGCGGGCACGCCACAGGACACTGCCAACAAGGCTGCGGCCGTCGTGGAGAGTTTTGTCGCCGGCCGTCCCGAGGTCACCATCTACCAGACCCAGGTCGGTGGCCAGACCCAGGTGCAGGCTACCCTCGTTCCCGTCGGCAAGCGGCCGAACGTGAGTGCCATCGCGCAGACCTGGCGTCAGCAGCTCCAGCCCCTCATCCAGAAGGATTTCCCCAACGCCAGGGTTTCGGTCAGCGCAGGGGGCATCATGGGAGGTGGTGGCGGAGGCATGGGAGGCTTCGGCCAGTCCCAGCTCCAGTTCTCGATCGTGGGCGCTGACTTTGAACTCCTCCGCAGTCGCAGCGCTGCCATCGTGGCCGCAGTCCAGCAGAACCCCTGGGTGGCAGACGCGAACTCGAGCCTGACGGACAGCAACCTGCAAAATGATTTCACCCCTGATACCGCAGCCCTCAAGGGTACGGGGCTGACTACCCAGGCCATAGCCAACGCCCTCCAGACCTACACGAGCGGGAGCCAGGCAGGCAATGTCATTTCGGGAGGCCTGGCCTATCCGATCATGGTGAAGATCGATCCGACCAAGGTGAGCGGAGGACAGACGCTCCTGGATCTCCCCATTTACGCTTCGGGTCAACAGACCACCTACCAGGTAGGGCAACTCGGTTCCTTTGTCCTCAACCAGTCGCCCACCTCCCTGTCGCGCTACAACCGCCAGTACCAGGGTTCCATCACTGCCAACCTCAAGCCCGGGGCCCCGACCGCCCTTGAACTCCAGACGCAGATCACCGCTGAACTCCAGGCTCAGGGCCTTCTGGACAACGGCCTTTCAGTCTCGGCAGGAAGCCGCTTTGGCCAAGCTGCCCTCTCGGCCCAGATGGCCTCCCAGGGTTCGGTGATGTTCCTCCTCTCCCTCTTCCTCGCCTACCTCGTGATGGCCGCCCAGTTCAACTCCTGGCGCTATCCCATCTACCTCCTGTTGCCCGTGCCCCTCGCCATCATGGGCGCCCTCGTCCTGATTTTTTTCGCCGGAGGAGGGATCGACATCTTCGGACTCATGGGCTTCCTGATGCTCATTGGCCTGTCGGCCAAAAACGCCATCCTCTACCTCGACTTCGTCGTGGAGCGCCTTGGCAAGATGCCCTTCGACCAGGCCCTCCTCGATGCGGCGAGCCTCAGGTTCAGGCCAATCGTGATGACCACCCTCACCATCCTTGTCATCAGCTTCCCCCTCATGTTTTCCGGAGGGCAGGGCTCGGAGTTCGGCCAGCGCATGGGCATCGTGATGCTCGGCGGCATCCTGTCCTCCGCCGTGCTCACCTTCTTTATTGTGCCCGCAGCCTTCTGGCTCTTTGAGCGTAACCGCCACGGAAACTTCAATACATCCAAAGCCGAGATCGAAAAAGCCTGCGAAGATGTTGAGTCGGACAACTGTCCGACTTCGGACTACGGTCCGACTTCGGACAACGATCCGGCTTCAGACGATCGCCTGGCTTCTGAAGAGAAGCAGGCAGGGGACAAGGCGGTTCCCGTGGGGGCAGTTGCGGCAGCAGCAGTGGTCCCCGCGACGGTCTCTGGAGCGGGGGTTGGGGCTCCAGCAGCAGTCTCCGCACCGACGGCGGTAGCCAGGGTGGCGACGGTCACTGCCATCGCAGGCTCTCTTGGAAATCTTGGATAAATATAAGACTTGCGCGATTGGCGCAACGGGTGTAGCATCGTTGTAGGCTAAATGCACGCGCGTGCATAACCTGTGAATGGAACGTAGCAGCGAGGATCGGCAGGACGCCGAGGCTTCGCCAAACGTTTCCGAGGGGAGGGTCCATGATCGAAGGTTCAAAGGGTGGCGCAGAGGCCCGCGTGCTTCGCTATGGCATGGTGGGCGGTGGTCCAGGCGCCTTTATTGGTGATGTGCACCGAAAAGCCATAGGCCTCGACAGCCTTGCCGTACTTGCCGCCGGCTGTTTTTCCCGCGAACACGGGAAAACCCTGGAGACAGGGAGGTCCCTGGGCCTCCCGGACGATCGCCTCTATGCCGATTTCGAGTCGATGGCCACAGGCGAGGCCAAGCGCAGCGACGGGATAGACTTTGTCGTCATCGTCACTCCCAATGCCCAGCACTATCCTGCCGCCAAGGCCTTCCTTGCACAGGGCATCAACGTCGTCTGCGACAAGCCTCTCACCTTCGAGACTGCAGAGGCCGAGGAGCTCGGGCAACTCGCGCGCCAGAAGGGACTCCTCTTTTGTGTCACCTACACCTACACCGGCTACCCGGCCGTCAAGCATGCCCGCGAGATGATCAGGAAAGGCGAGATCGGGGATATCAGGTTTGTCAACGCGGAGTATCCCCAGGAATGGCTCGCCACTCCCATCGAGAAGGAGGGGCAGAAACAGGCTGCATGGCGCCTCGATCCCAAGCAGACGGGCAAGTCCAGCTGCGTCGGAGACATCGGCAGCCATGTCGAAAACATGGTCTCCTACATGACCGGCCTCGAGATAGCCTCGCTCTGCGCCCGCCTTGACAGCTTTGTGGCGGGCCGGGTCCTCGATGACAACGCCAGCATCATGGTGAACTACAAGGGTGGGGCGAAGGGGCTCTACTGGTCCAGCCAGGTGGCCATCGGTTTTGACAACGCGCTCCGCGTCAGGGTCTGCGGCTCCAAGGGTACCATCCAGTGGTCACAGGAAAATCCCAACTATCTGGTCATATCCAGGCTGGGCGAGCCCACGGTCACGCTGTCGCGCGGCCGGGACGGTTTCCACGCCCATGCCCAGTCCTATTCGCGCATTCCTTCGGGACATCCCGAAGGCTATTTCGAGGCCTTCGCGAACATCTACAAGACCTTCATCACGGCCCTCATGAAGAAGAAAGCCGGCGGTACCCCAACCGAGGCCGAGCTTGATTTCCCTGGTGTGGAGGCCGGCATCTCCGGCGTCCGCTTTATCGGCAAGTGCGTCGACAGCTCCCGTAAGGGTGCCATCTGGCTGGACATGTAGGAAGAGGAGACACAAGATCATGGCACGACCCGTTACCCTGTTCACCGGCCAGTGGGCCGACCTTGGCTTTGACGTCTTTTGCGCCAAGGCGAAGTCCTTTGGCTACGATGGCGTCGAGATCGCCTGCTGGGGCGATCACATGGACGTCAAGCGCGCAGCGACCGACCCCGCCTACGTGGCCGAGCGCAAGGCCATCCTGGCAAAGCACGGGCTCAAGGCCTGGGCCCTCGGCAGCCACCTCGCCGGCCAGTGCGTCGGCGACCTCTGGGATCCCCGTCTTGACGGCTTTGCGCCGGCCGAGGTCAAGGGCAAGCCCGACAAGATCCGCGAGTGGGCCATCCAGGAGATGAAGTACACCGCCCGCGCGGCGAAGAACATGGGCATGAAGGTTGTCACAGGCTTCATGGGCTCGCCGATATGGAAGTATTGGTACAGCTTTCCCCAGACCTCGGAGCAGATGGTCGACGACGCCTTCAAGGAGATCGTGAAGCTCTGGACCCCGATCTTCGACGAGTT
The DNA here is from genome assembly GCA_037130415.1 of Spirochaetota bacterium. Classification (GTDB taxonomy): domain Bacteria; phylum Spirochaetota; class Spirochaetia; order Treponematales; family Rectinemataceae; genus CAIJMU01. The sequence continues at coordinate 1,917 of JBAXTA010000172.1, read as the reverse complement.
CGACGCTTGTGGCGTCAGGTTCGCCCTCGAGGTCCATCCCACCGAGATCGCCTTCGACTTCTACACTGCGCAGAGACTCCTGGAGGAGTTCAAGCATCGTCCGACCCTTGGCTTCAACTTCGATCCGAGCCACCTCGTCTGGCAGGGTATGAAGCCCGATCTCTTTGTCCGGGATTTCGCCAGTCAGATCTACCACGTCCACATGAAGGACGCGGCCGTCACCCTCGACGGGCGCTCTGGCATCCTGGGTTCGCACATCGCCTTCGGCGACAGCCGCCGCGGATGGAACTTCCGCAGCCTTGGTCACGGCGACGTCGATTTCGAGAACATCATCCGCGAACTCAATGTCGCCAATTACCAGGGTCCCCTCTCGGTCGAGTGGGAGGACTCCGGCATGGAGCGGGAATTCGGTGCGAAGGAAGCCCTCGATTTCGTGCGGCGCGTCGATTTCGCTCCCTCGAACATAGCTTTTGACGCGGCGCTGAAGGACTGATTTCCACGGCTCGGAAGGTACAGCAGATACAGGAGGAATGATATGGCGATTAAAGTTGGATGTTTTGCCCTCGTCGACGGTTTCTCGGTGCTTGAGCACCAGCTGGAGAGGTTGCAGGGCCTTGGTATCAAGTACGCTGACATCACGGACAATACCGATGGAGCCTGTCTTGGCGCGGAGTTCGGTTTTACCGCTGTCGCGAGCCTGGACGCCAATCCCTTCGAGCTCAAGCGGCTTTTCACGAAGTACGGTCTGACCATCACTTCGTACTGCGCCCACGCATCCCTCCTCGATCCGGAGGCGCCCTGGCGCTATGGAACCTCGCAGATAATCAAGGCAATACGGGCGGCGGCGGCGATGGGCGTCAAGCACATCATCACCACCGAGGGCCATGCCCATACCGATTTCGGAAAGGGCCTCAGCGAGAGCGAGGCCATCTTCACGATCAGGCAGAAGCTCTTCGAGCCCCTCAAGATGGCCGCCGACTACGGCGTCAAGGTCCTCCTCGAAACCCATGGGGAATACACCGACTCGCTCAAGCACCTCGAGCGGATCCTCGACGTCTGCGACTCCCCGGCCCTCGGTCTCAACCTCGATACGGGCAACCTCTGGCTCGGTGGCGGGGATCCGGTCGCCTACGTGAAGAAGTTTGCTGCCAAGATCGACCATGTCCACTGGAAGGACTGGCCGAAGGAGATGGAAGCGAAGCGCGGCAAGGAGTTCGGTGCTGGCATGTCCATCATCGCCCTTGGAACAGGCGTGGTGGATGTGAAGGGCGCGTACAAGGCCCTGGTCGACGCTGGCTACAACGGCTATTCGACCCTCGAGATCGCCGGCGACGAGGCCGTCAAGCAGAGTTATGCCTATCTGAAAGCCCTTGGTGCTGAGTAAAGGAGGAAATCGCCATGCCGAAAATTGCTTTGATCGGGGCAGGGAGCATCATATTCGCTACGACGCTCCTCAACGACATGCTGGGTACCGAGTGCCTCAAGGACTCGACCTACTCCCTCATGGGTCCGACGATGTGGAAGCTCGAAAAGATCGAGAATTGGGCCAAGGGAGTCATCTCAAAGAACGGTCTCGGCGCCAGCGTCTCGTCGACGACCGACCGGCGCAAGGCCCTCGAAGCTGCCGATTATGTCCTCCTCATGTTTCAGATCGGCGGACTCGAGGCCTACAGGCTCGATTATGAAATTCCCATGAAATACGGTGTCGACCAGTGCCTCGGGCAGTGCGTCGGCCCTGGTGGAGTTTTCCGTGGAAACCGGTCCATCCCCGTCCTCGCGAGCATTATGCGCGACATGGAGGAGCTCTGTCCGGACGCGGTCATCCTGAACTACGTCAACCCGATGGCAGCGAACAGCATCGGGATGGGCAAGTCCAGCACGATCAAATCCGTCGGCCTTTGCCACGGCGTGCAGACG
>JBAXTA010000171.1:0-10044 GCA_037130415.1 Spirochaetota bacterium | reverse complement strand
CGGCGTCCCGAAGACCATCGACAACGACCTCTCCGGCACCGACTACACCTTCGGCTTCGATACCGCGGTGAACATTGCCATGGAGGCCATCGACCGCCTCCACTCGACCGCGAGCTCCCACAACCGGGTCATGGTCATCGAGCTCATGGGCCACAAGGCCGGCTGGCTGACCCTGGGCGCCGGCATCGCCGGCGGCGCCGACGTCATCCTCATTCCCGAGATCCCCTACGACGAGGCCAAGGTCATGGAAGGCATCGCAAAGCTGGGCCACAAAGTAATCGCCGCCCACCTCGAACACCTGTCGCATCATGGCCAGGATCTCTATGTCCGGCAGGCTCTGGAGTGGATGGAGGGCCAGGGCATCGAAACAAAGGACTTCGGCTTTGCTGGACAGGGACAGACACCGCATTTCGATCCCTGCCCGGGTTCGGCTTCCCGACGGTTTACACCCCTCACGCCCAAAACGACCCGAGAAACGGTGTCTGTCCCCGTGCGGCCCCCCTCGACCCTGGCCTCCTGGCCGATCCAGCTTCACCTCATCAACCCGAGGGCGGCGCAGTTTGCCGATGCCGACATCCTCGTAGCGGCTGACTGTACGGCCTTTGCTCTCGGCAGCTTCCATGCCGACATCCTGTCCGGGAAGAGCCTGGTCATCGCCTGCCCCAAGCTCGACCAGGGTCGCGAGGTTTATATCGACAAGCTCACCTCCCTTTTTGCAAACGCAAGGTCCGTGACAGTCGCAATCATGGAAGTACCCTGTTGCTCTGGCCTCCTCAAGCTCGCGCTCGAGGCCCGGGACGCCGGCAGCCGCAAGCCAAGGCTGGACACCGTAGTCGTGGGAATCCAGGGGGAAGTGCTCAGGCGCGAGAGCCACTAGACAGACTTTTCCTTGCATCGGAGGTGTCTCAGGGCTATCCTCTGCTCGTGCCCGCCGTCCCCCTCGTAGATGCCCACATCCACTTTCGTGATCTCCACGAAAGGGATCCGGACTTCCCGGAGCGTTTCATTACCGCGGGGGTTGCAGCCTGCGCGGCCAGCCATGGGAGGGAGGAGTTTCTCTGGACCGAGGGCCTCCGCGCCAGGGGCCTCAAGTTTTCGACGAGCCTCGGGATCCACCCCCAGGCGCCATCCATGGATCATGCCGATTTCATTTCGGAGGCAGTTTGCCAAGGCAGGGTCGATTTCATCGGGGAGGCCGGCTTTGATTTTTTCGGCGACCGCCCCGAGCGCGTCCGCAGCCCCGGAAACGAGGCCATCCAGCGGGAGGCCTTCGAATTCCAGCTCGAACTGGCCCTCGCAAAGGGCCTGCCCCTCCTCATCCACGTCCGCAAGGCCATGGACCTCATCTTCGGTTACACACGTCGCCTGGTGCGGCTCCGGGCGGCCGTGTTCCACTCATGGCCCGGGACGCCGGATGAGGCCAATGCCCTTCTAAGCCGTAAAATACCCGCCTACTTTTCCTTTGGTTCAATTGTGATGAATGGGCACAAACGCGCGGCGGCCAGCCTGGCGGCCCTTCCGATGGACAGGATACTTTCGGAAACCGACGCCCCCTGGCAGCCGCCCAAAGGCTACCCCTTCTGCCGCTTCGAGGACCTCGAACGCATCGTCTCTTCTCTCGCACTGGTCCGCGGTGTCGAGCCCGGAAAGCTCAGGTCGGATATCCTGGCCACATGGGAATCCATTCAGGGAGGCACAAGTTGAGCTTCAGGGAGCGAACGACCATCATCACGGGAGACGCGGGAATGGAAGCCTTCGCGAGGGCCTCGGTCGCAGCCAGTGGCAGCCAGGCCCTGTGGGAGGCTGCAAAGCACGACGGGGTCCCAGACTGCACCAGGGCGGGTGCCGAATATCATGGGCGCGAGCCCCTGCGTGCCCCAGGCTGCCGGACCCCTCCTCGCTGCATGGGCGATAAGCAGGATACCGGGGCAGGAGTCAGGGAAACTGCATGAACAATCCTATTAGTCCCTTCAAGCTCGAGCGCTTCTTCGCGCGGCACGAATTCACCGCGAAACGGCTCCTGTGCACCTCTGATTGCGAGTCGATCTCCGTGGGCGAGCTCCTCGCCATGGAGCCGGGTGCGGGAGAAAGGCTCTCTGCCTTCCGCCTCGGCTACACCGAGACGCGGGGGGCACCTGCCCTCCGCGAGGCGATCGCCTCCCTCCATGCCCCGGAAGGATCAGGCGGACCGGGACCCGGCGGCATCTTCGTCCACGCGGGTGCAGCCGAGGGAGTGCTCAACCTTCTGGCCTCCATCCTCGGGTCCAAAGACCACGTCATCGTTGGCGAGCCGGCCTACCAGTCCCTCGCCGAACTGCCCCGCTGGCTCGGCGCGGCGGTGAGTCCCTGGCGGATCAGGAACGACGGCAAGCGTTGGCGCTTCGATCCCGACGACCTCCACCGCCTCCTGGCGACACGCACGAAGCTCGTACTACTGAACGTTCCGCACAACCCGACCGGCGCCCTGCCCACCCACGAGGAGTACGAGGCCATCATTTCGCTCTGCCGCAACCATGGCGCCATCCTCCTCGTAGATGAGGTCTACCGCCTCCTCGAACGAAATCCCGAGCGGAGGCTCGCCCCCGTCTGCGAAGCCTACGAGAAAGGCGTTTCGCTCAACGTGCTGTCCAAGAGCGCAGGCCTGGCGGGGCTGCGCATCGGCTGGCTCGCCACCCGGAGGAGGGACCTGCTCGATGCAGTGGCGGATTTCAAGGACTACAACTCGATCTGTTCCTCAGGCCCGAGCGAGTTCCTCGCCGGCATCGCAATCCGGAACCTCGAACGCATCGTCGGAAGGAACCGCCGCCTCTGCGCGGAGAACTTCCGGGCCCTCGAAGCCTTCCTCCACGACCATCCCGATTTCGCGACACTCGTCCCCCCCGAAGGCTCCTCTGTCTGCTTTCCGAGGCTCAGTGGAAAGGCAGAAGCTGCCTTCGGGGGTGACGCTGAAGCCATGACCCTCGATCTGCTCGGGTCCAGCGGAGTCCTTCTCCTCCCGGGATCTGTGTATGGCTGGGAGCCGGCCCACTTCCGTGTGGGCTTTGGCCGTGCGGACTTCAGGGAGGGGCTCGCCGAGCTCGAGACATGGGCACTGGCACAGGGCTACTGAGCCAGACCGCCTAGACCGAGGCCGAGGCACCGAAAAGGAAGCGCTGGGGGTTGATCGAGCAAAGCCGTAGCTTCAGCTCATCCGGGAGCCCCGGATCCGAGAAGCCTCTCAGGTAATCTGAATAGGATCTTGACTTGAGCAGGCTCATGGGAAAATCCGTCCCGAAGAGGAGCCGGTCAGCGATTGCAACCCCTCCCCTGTCCTCGCTTTCCAGGAGCTCCAGAAGCTGGGGATAATAGTCTGGATCGCAGCCGTTGAAGGAAATGTCGGCGTAGACCCCGGGATACTCGCGCATGTATGCCATGATGGTGCGCGACCAGGAACGCTCCGACGCCTCCCCCTTCGGATTCGCATAACGCATCCCGAAATGGGCAAAATCCACCCTGAGTTCGGGATGGCGGGCCAGCGGCTCCTTCCAGCGCTCGGGCGACCCGATGGTCCAGGCTTCCTCGAGAGGGACACTCCGCAGTCCTTGATCGTCACAATGCGTAACGATCGGGATGCCCCGCCTTTCACAGAATCCGAACAGGAAATCTGCCTTGTCTCGCTCCTGTCCATCGACCGGCCAGGGGTCGAAGCCAAGGGGCGGATATAGTTTTACCCCCGCGAAGGCAACATCCGGCGTATTCCCGGAGGAACAACCCGCCATTGAGGCGAAGGTCAGGGTCGAGTCTCCCTCTCCAGGCTCCCAGCCCTGGAAGGACGTTTCAAGAATCGAACAAAGATCATCCATTCCGCGGCAGGCGGTGTTCACGCCGAGGAAGGGGCGGATCTCAAGTAGTCCACCCGGTCGCGAGCGCCGGTACGCAGCGATGCCCTCGAGGAGGTCATCCACCTGGCGCTCGACATGCTTTTGTGGTTGCCGGTCATAATAGTTCCCGGTAGGGAAATCCTGGCGCCTTCCGAAATCAATGACGAGGGGAACGACCAGGATGCGGCTGAACTCGAGGTCACCGATCCTGAGCCGGCCATCCTGGACGAGGGCTTCCGGATCTCCGGCTTTGGCAAAAAGCCCCAGGAGGTCGTCCTCGATGAGCTCTAGGATCTCTTCGCTTTCGCGTTCGAGTACAGCGAGAAAATTCCTGAACCGCGCCCCGCCCTTCGAAACGAGACTAGCAAGGACAAAATTCGGGGAACTCACCTGACTGTAGATCGCCTCGAAGCGCCGATGCCTGAGCCATTCCAGATAACCCAGGAAATCCGGATGAGAGAGCCCGAAAACATGGCAATGGACATCGACGAAGAGAAGCGAATCCACGCATGGCCTCCTGGATGGCAAGATTTCCTGAATCCTAAAGGTAGCGCCTGCAAAGCCAGATACAAGGCCAGGTGTCTGTCCCCGTGACCCTGGTTCCAAGTCCATGCGCCGCCCCAAGAGGATAAATATCAGGAAGTCCGTGAGGGGCTGGAATAGGACCTGCTTCTTGGCAGAGCAGGCTGGTAAATCTTCCTCCGTCCCTTCTTTCCAGCCTCGACCAGGAATCCAGCCTTTGAAAGACAATAGAGAATCTGACGAGCCTGATCAGCTCCAATGGCCAAGGCTATTCCCAGGCTCCCTGAATCACAGGGCCATGCCAGATCTGGAGGAATGAGCTTGAGCCAGGATGCCTTCCCCTTGAAAGCGCGGGAATCGAGGACCTCGACAAGCTCCCGGGTCAGCACACGATCGCCCTTCTTGCGCCAGGTCCAGCGTCCATCCCGGATTCGGAGCTCGCGTGTGCGAACCAGAATGACTTCGATTGTTACATTCCGCGCGCCAATAAGGGCCGGGGCGAAAACGAGCTCCTCGAAAACCGACAGAAGATTGCCTCGCTTGGGGCTCTTTCTTTCCGATACCAGCTCACCAGTCTCTGGATCCACGCGAGCAATCATGCATTCCACGACGACTGGATGCACAACCCTTACCGGAGCTTTCCGCGCCAACTCGAGGACCTTCGCCTCGATCCTGTCGAAACGCTTTGTCTGCACTTCGACGCACTCGCCGCCAGATCGCAGGAGATCCACGATTTTCCCGTCAAGGCTCACCTCAAGCCTGTCCCCCGGCCGAGCCAACCATGCCTTGAGCGAAGCGTGGAGTGCGCTCTCCGACCAGGTGTTGATACCTTCGGTCTCCGAATCAAGCTCTATCGACGCCTCCGCGAATTCCTGCGGACTCGACAAAACAAGGCCGCGTCGATGGCTGCTTGCCGGCCCTGGATAGTCCGGACCCGTTTCGGCAAGCTCGTCGGAAGCCTTGGGGAGGTGTCGCATGAGCAACTATCACCTGCGAAGCTTGCAATCGACAAGCATGGGGACAGACACTTTCGAAGCCACCGGGATCAGTTGCCGCGCAGGGCACGAATTTGCATACTCTCTGGCATGATCACCCTGACTATCGACGACCGGAGCGTGTCTGTCCCTGCCGGGACAACCGTGCTTGAAGCTGCCCGGACCCTCGGAGCCGAGATTCCGACACTTTGCTGGCTTGAGGGCCTCGATGCCTGGGGCTCATGCAGGATCTGCATGGTTGAAATCCAGGGCCATCGTGGTGGCATGGCACCCTCCTGCGCCACGCCGGCGGCTGAAGGAATGGTCGTGCGGACTTCGACCCCGGAAGTCCGCAAGCTGCGAGCCCAGGTTCTGGAGATGATTCTGGCGACACACCACGCGGACTGCTTCAATTGCAGAAAGAACGGGGCCTGCGAGCTGCTCGACTACTGCCGCGAATATGGTGTGGTGAAGGTCGAGACGGGGCTCGAGGTCCGCCACCATGTACCTGACACAAGCAATCCTTTCTTCAATGTCGATAGAAACAAGTGCATCCTCTGCGGTCGCTGCGTCCGTATCTGCGGCGAGGTCCAGTCATCCCATGTGATCGATTTCACCGGGCGGGGACAGACAACGGCTATCAAGCCCGATTTTGGCGACAGGATGGGCGAGTCCTCCTGCGTTTCCTGCGGCAACTGCGTCTCGGTATGCCCAGTCGGAGCTTTGCTTCCCAAACCCAAGGTCTATCCCGGCGCACACCTCGTGGAAAAGCGCACCCGAACTGTCTGTGGGTACTGCGGAGTCGGATGCGAACTATTCATCGAAACCCGGGGCAACAAGATCATCAACGTGATGCCAGCCCAGGGCCCCTCAAACAAGGGCATCCTCTGCGTGAAGGGGAAATTCGCCTGGCAGTTTATCGGCCACCCCGACCGCCTCGACCGGCCCTTTCTCCGCAAGGAAGGTAAACTGCTGCCAGTGTCCTGCAAGGAGGCGCTCGACGCCTACGAAGCAGCTCTTCGCCAGGCCCTGGCGAAGGGAGGGCCTGCTTCAGTAGCTGGCCTGTCCTCAGCGCGCTGCACCAACGAGGAGAATTACCTTTTCCAGAAATTCTTCCGCGCAGCAGTGGGGACGAACAACATCGACCACTGTGCCCGGCTCTGCCACGCCTCGTCTGTCACTGGACTCTCAAAGACCCTTGGCTCCGCCGCAATGACTGGCTCCATAGAGGATCTCGACCTTGCTGACCTCATATTCATCACTGGCTCGAACACGACGGAAACCCATCCTGTCATTGGATCGCGCATCCGGAGAGCCGTTGATCGCGGAGCGAAGCTGATCGTGGCAGAGCCCCGGCGCATCGAGTTGGCGGAGCACGCAGACCTATTCCTCCGCATGAAACCTGGTTCCAACATCGCACTCTTCAATGCAATGGCCTTCGTGATCATCGAGGAAGGCCTGGCGGCTCAGGACTTCATTGCCGCCCGGACAGAGGGTTTTGAGACTCTCTCCGCCTTCCTGTCAGGCGACGGGGATGCTTCGCGGGCCTGGACTCCAGAACGGGCCGAGGGAGTCTGCGGCGTGCCAGCTGGCGAAATCAGAAAGGCAGCCCGGATGTACGCCGTGGCAAAGGCAGCGAGTGTCTGCTACGCGATGGGTGTCACCCAGTTCCACAACGGAACCGATGGAGTCGTCGCGCTCTCGAACCTTGCCCTGGTTGCGGGCCAGGTCGGAAGGCCGGGGGCAAGCCTCAACCCGCTCCGTGGCCAGAACAATGTCCAGGGCGCCTGCGACATGGGAGCGCTTCCCGACGTCCTGCCCGGTTACCGCAAGGTAGCAGATCCCGCTGCACGGGCGGCTGTGGCCGCAATCTGGGGCAGGGAACCACCTTCGGCACCCGGCCTACCCGCCACCGAGATGGTAGAGGTAGCCGAGCGAGGCGGAATCGGGTTCCTCCACATCATGGGCGAGAACGCAGCCCTATCGGATCCGGACATCGCCAGGACAAAGAAAGCGTTTGGAAAGGTAGGCTTCCTTGTCGTCCAAGACCTCTTCCTTACAGAAACTGCCGAACTCGCCGACTTAGTCCTCCCCGCAGCCTGTTTCGCGGAGAAGGACGGTAGCTTCGCCAATACCGAGCGCAGGGTCCAGCGCGTCCGGAAGGCGGTCGAGGCCCCGGGACAGGCACGGAGCGACCTCGATATCCTGTCGGAACTCCTCGCACGCTTCGGCCTACCGCTCGTCGACAGCAGTCCTGAGGGGGTGTTCGCCGAACTCTGCAGGGCAGCGCCGATCTACGCGGGCATGGATTGGTCGAGGATCGGGGAAGAAGGGCTCCAATGGCCCTGTCCAAACCCTGGTCATCCCGGCACTGCGAGGTTATACACAGAGGCCTTTTCACGGGGCAAGGGTCGCTTCCTTCCAGTAGAATGGGAAGCCGTGGCCGAGCCTTCGGACAGCGAGTATCCCTTCACCATGACTACTGGCCGGCTCCTCGCCCAATATCACACGCGAACCATGACCGGCAAGTCGCCTGCCATTGAGAAAATAGCCGGCATGGCTCGGGTGGAGATATCGCCCCTTTCAGCCGCGCTGGCGGGTATTTCGGACGGAGACCGCGTGAGGATGAGCTCCCGCCGAGGATCGATCACAGCGGAAGCCGAAATAACCGACCGTGTCGGTGATGGGCTGGTCTTCCTACCCTTCCATTTCAGGGATTCTGCAGCAAACCTCCTGACCTCCGCGGATGCCCTCGACCCTGAGTCCAGGATCCCCGAGTTCAAGGCGACTGCGGTCAAGATCAGTAAGGTGGAGCCCGAGGCAGGGAAGGAAGCCCCCGCCATCCCGTCATGATGGTCCGGACCGCCGCCATCCTGTCCGGAGGGGAGGGGCGCCGGCTCGGAGGCCTGGCCAAGGAATCTATCCTCATGGATGGCGAAGCCCTGGGCCCCCGCCTAGTCCGGCTCCTCGCCCGGCGCTTCGGGCGAATCATCGTAGTTACTAAAAATCCTGGGCTTTATGAGGGATTGGGAGCAGAGACCACGGCCGACATTCTGCCTGGAATGGGGCCGCTTTCAGGCCTCCATGCGGCGTTTTCGCAGCTCGGGCCAGGAAGGGATGAATGGATCTGGCTGGCCGCAGTGGACATGCCCGGCTTCGATCCCGGTTTTGTCGACCTACTCGAAGCGCGCCTCGAGAGCTCGATAGAAGCCTTGTCTCCGGATAACCCCGATCGACCGGGAGCCTGCATGGCCCGCTTCGCCGAGCATTTCGAACCCTTCCAGGCCATCTGGTCGTCGCGGCTCCTGCCGGACCTTGAACAACTGCTTCACCGTAGATCCAGCGATGGCAGCACCCGCCATCCATCCTTTTCAGACCTTGTCGCGATCTGCCAGGTCTCTTGGGTCTCGGAAAAGGAAGCCAGGATCGTCTCTCCTGACTGGCGCCTCTTCCACAACATCAACCGAATCGAGGACTTTGCAAGCAGTGAAGCCTTATTCGAGGTTCACCACCTAGGTGCGAAATCCACAAGCAAATATGGACTAGCAGAACGGCAATTCTTTGGGAAAGGGCAGGGCTAGAAGTCCATGAGAGGGAAAAAGAGATTCCACCCATGCAGGCCGAGGTCCGAGGATGGTACGTATCCCTGCCCTGTCATGCCAGATGCCCGAATGTTCCCACTCCCAGGCATTGGAAACAAGGCCAGCCTTTACGGGATTCTCATCGATGTACAGGAAAGTTCGGACCAGAGCTTCGATCCCCTGAATGATCCAGGAGTGGAAGCGATCTCCCCAGAAATGCCCTGTCCAGCCCCGTTTTTTGTTGTAAGCCTTGGCGAAGTTGCCGAGCTGCCATTGCATTATATCAGAAAGACTTACACCTCGTGCCGGGCGGACCATGAGATGGATGTGGTTCCCCATTATGCAGAAATTCATGACCTCGAATGCGTACTTCTTCTTGCAGCGCAAAAGGAGCTGGAGAAATAGCATTCGCACCTCTGCCCTATCGAGAAGCATCTCACCTCGGTTAGCTCGGGCTGTCACATGGTACCAGGCATTGTCCTGGAGTTGGCGTGGTCGTCTCATGATCTCTCTTACGCCCGAGATGTCGCTCCATGATTGCGTTCAAGCTGAAAAATCGAAAAAAAAGGACGTTCCATAGGGGACAGACACTGATTTCTAGTTTCGTGGCCTCAAGCTGCTCATCCGGCGATCTGTCTATCCCATCTGGCAATCAGGAGGGACAGACAGCCCCAGCAGCCACACAGTGCTGCGGTCGCCATCCAAAGCGTCGCAGCTCCGCCAACCGTAATGAGAGGTCCGGCAACGAGAGGACCCAGGGCATTTCCGCCACCAATAGCAAGCCCCATGAAAGACTGAAAGGAAGCCCGCCAATTGGCTGGCGAATGGCGGGCAACAAAGATGCCGAAGACATTGGCACCGATGATTTCGCCCAAGGTCCAGATAATTACTGACAGAATATAGCCAGTGAAGGATAGTTTGAATGCCATCAGCCCAAATCCCACAACATAGAAAGCGCCTGATAAGGCCATGCAGCGTAGTGGATCTAGCCGACGAAGTAGTCGCGTGACCGGTATCGAGATCACCAGCACCAAAAAGCCATTCAGTGAAATTAGATAGAGCCTGTCCCAGATTATCAAATCTGCCCGACTTGACATAAATAGTAAT
>JBAXTA010000170.1:0-10050 GCA_037130415.1 Spirochaetota bacterium | reverse complement strand
ACTCCTGGTATCGGAGCGCGGCAAGCATGGAGGTTACCGCCTTGCCCGGCCAGCTCGGGAGATTTCGATGCTGGCGATAGTCGAAGCGCTCGAAGGGGAAATCAGACCAGTCGGCTGCATTGACAGCCGCGATCTCTGCGCCCAGGGGGGCAGCTGTCTGCCACGGCTGTTCTGGCTTGGACTCAAGGAAACGGTGGACGGCTACCTCTCGTCGAGGAGCTTGAAGGATGTCCTGGAAGGTGAGGCGGATGATGGCAGCGCGTGAGGAGAACAGCATGGATAGGCCCTTTGTCTATATGGATTACAACGCAACCACGCCCCTCCACCCCGAAGTGATGCGCGCCATGGTGGAGGACCTTTCGGTCTTTGCCAACGCCTCGAGCATGCACGAGGCAGGCAGGCGGGCCCGCGACCGCGTCGAGCTGGCACGGGTCCAGGTTGCCCGCCTCATCGGAGCCTCCGATCCCCTGTCGATCTACTTCACTTCGGGTGGGTCGGAATCGAACAATACGGTCTTCGAGACAGCCCGCGTCTACGGTCCCCGTGCGGGAAGGAAGCGCATCCTCACATCGGCGATCGAACACCCCTGCGTCATGGAGTCAGCAAAGCGCCTTCAGGACGAGGGCTTCGAGGTCGAGTTTCTCGGTGTCGATCCCATGGGTCGGCTCGACATGTCAGCTCTTGCCGACGCCCTTGATCCCGAGCGGAGGGGACACGAGGTCTTCCTGGTCTCCGTGATGATGGCCAACAACGAGATCGGAACGATCGAGGATATTGCTGGCGTCGCACGGCTGGCCAAGGCAGCTGGTGCCCGCGTACACACAGACGCAACCCAGGCTGTCGGAAAGATTCCCGTCGATGTCGCTGCCCTCGGGGTGGACTACCTGACCATGTCCTGCCACAAGATCTATGGGCCCAAGGGCATAGGAGCGCTCTATGTAGCCAAGGGGGCGCCCATCGAAGCCCTTATCCACGGCGGCCACCAGGAAAAGGGGATCCGTGCGGGCACCTACAACAACCAGGGCATCATGGGCTTCGGGAAGGCAGCCGAACTGGCCCTCCTCGAGCTCGAAGCTTACAGGACAGGCCTCGAGGGACTTCGGGAGCGCCTCCGCGCGGGCCTTGTTGCTGCCGTGCCGGACATCCACATCAACGGCCACATCACGCATCATCTTCCCAATACCCTCAATGTTTCCTTTCCTGGTGCCGAGGGCGAGGCAATCCTCCTGTCACTCGACCTCGAGGGCATCGAAGCATCCACCGGTTCGGCCTGCGCCTCCGGAAGCCTCGAACCCTCGCATGTCCTCATGGCTACGGGCGTCGGCCCCGAGCTTGCCCATGGTTCCATCCGCTTTTCCCTGGGCCGGGGCAGCACCGAAGCCGACGTGGACTATGTCCTTGAAAAACTGCCCCCGATCATCAAGAGGTTGCGACGTTTTTCTACCCTGCGGCCCAAGGCAGCCTGCGATGACTGAGCGATATCCTCCCTCGATAGCTGTTTTCCATCAGAGGAGACCTGCATGAATGACGCTTTTAAGTGGCTCTATTCCGATGTCGTCAAGGACCACTTTACCAATCCCCGCAACGTCTACGACCCGGACGAGAAATTCGAAGGCAATGCCGAGGGCATGGTAGGCAACATCAAGTGCGGCGACCAGATGGCCTTCCACCTCAAGATAGCTGATGACGTGATCACCGACGTCCGCTGGCAGACCTATGGCTGCGCGAGCGCCATCGCCTCGACCTCCATGCTCTCCGAGGTCGTCAAGGGCATGCCCATCGCCGAGGCCTACACGATCAAGCCCGCCGACATCGCGAAGCGCCTGGGTGGACTTCCCGAAAACAAGATTCACTGCTCGGTTCTCGGGGACAAGGCTCTCCGTGCGGCCATCGACACGTACCTCGACAAGACTGGCCGCCCGGGGGCCTTTACAGGGGACGACGCAGTGGTCATCTGCAACTGCCTTGGCATCACTGACCACGATATCGAGGACGCGGTGAAGGCTGGAGCGCGTGACTGGGGCGCCCTTCAGGAAGCCACCAAGATCGGCACGGTCTGCGGCGATTGCAGGGGCAAGGCCGAAGAACTCCTGCATGGATTTGCCCATATTTATGGGGAGTAATCCTGTTCCAGGCGCGGAACTCCGCTGGCTTTCCTCGCAGCGCAGCCCGGAGTCATGACCGCGGCGGAATTCCGCAAAATGGTCCTGGCCTGGTACGCGGACAACAGAAGGGACTTCCCCTGGCGGGAAACCCGGGATCCCTGGGCGATACTGCTGTCAGAGATCATGCTCCAGCAGACCCAGACGCAACGTGTCATTCCCAGGTACCTGGCCTTTCTCAAGGCCTTTCCAGGACCACAGGCGCTTGCTGCTGCTCCCCTCCCTGAGCTTCTTGTCCTATGGTCAGGGCTTGGCTACAACAGGCGGGCTTTGGCCCTCAAGCGGGCAGCCGAGGAAATCAGCGGTCGCTTTGGTGGAACTGTCCCCTCCGGCGACGAAGAGCTTCAGTCCCTGCCTGGCATAGGCCCCTACACTTCTGCCGCGGTCATGGCCTTTGCCTTTGGCCAGCCCGTCCTCCTCATCGAGACCAACATCCGCGCGGCCTTCATCCACCACTTTTTCCCGGACGGGGCAAAGGTCCCGGACAGGGAGATCCTCCCCCTTGTGGCGGAAGCCCTTGACCACAGCGATCCACGCAATTGGTACTACGCCCTCATGGACTACGGATCCGACCTCAAAAAGAGGCTTCCGAATCCGAACAGGAGGTCCGCACATTACGCGAAGCAGTCCGCTTTCGCGGATTCACACCGTCGCGTACGTGGAGAAGTCCTCAGGATCCTGGCTGGGGGGAACCTGCCTGGGTGGACTCTCGCGGAGCGGCTTCCCTTCGCCCGCGAGCGGGTGGAGAGGGCTGCCGCCGAGCTTGTGGCCGAAGGCTTTCTGGAACGATACGGAGTTGAACTGGGCCTTGCCGGAAAGGTTCTGGATGGAAGGGATTCGCCTGGCGGTGACTGAGGCTTGCAATGCCCTCAGGGCAGGTGGTTGCGATCCTCGCCATGCAGGATGGTCTCGAGCAGCCTTTCTATCGAATCCTTGAGTACTATCAAGAAATTTCCGCGGTCGACGGCCTTGGCAGCGACGAGGTTGACCCGCCTGACGACGTGGTTGCCGCTGGTGTAGACGATCTCGCCCAGCTTCTCTCCGGCCTGGATGGGAGCTTCGACATAGCGGGGGACCTCGACGCGGACGGCCAGGTCTGGCAGCTGGTCGGTGGGAATCGTCACTGCCAGCGGGCTGCTTGCCTCGAGTGCAAGGCGTGGTTCCTCGCCGTTCCATGCCCTGAGTACAGGCAGGGGCGGCAGGGCCGGGATGGCGGTCTTCCAGCCTGCAAAGGCGAAGTCCAGGAGCCTTGTGCCGTCACGAACGCGTTGCTCTCCCCCACCCGAGGCGGAGCTGCCTACGCCACCAAGGGTAACTATGACGAATCGTGTCCCCTCGCGGATGGCAGTGGCAGCCAGGTTGAAGCCCGATTCGAATATGTAGCCTGTCTTCAGTCCATCGCAGCCTGGATAGTCAATGACCAGATTGTTCTTGTTGCGCTGGATGGTTCCTGGCTTGGGCTTGAAGGTTGCTGTCGCATGTTCGGGGCGGGGAAATTCGATCGAGCTCAGCGAGTGGAGTTCCTTCAGGGACTCGGGGTGGACGGCGATGTAGTAGCGGCAGAACTGGGCAAACTCCCTGGCAGTCACCATGTTCTTTTCCGAGAGGCCCGATGGCTCGACGAAGTGCAGGCCTTCCAGACCCAGACGCTTCATTTCGGCGTTCATGAGCCTGGCGAAGTCTTCGTTCGAGCCGGAGATCCGGCGCGCCAGGGCGAAGGCAGCGTCGTTGCCCGAGACTACGGCAGCGCCTCGCATGAGGTCGATGACGCTAACCCGCATGCCGGGTGCGAGGTACATGAGGGTCGAGCCGAAGGGCACGTAGGGAGAGCAGTCGCGGGCGTCGATCGTGAGGAGCTCGTCGCGGGAAAGCCGACCCGCAGCTATCTCGAGGTAGACGATATGCAGTGTTACGAGCTTCGTGAGGCTTGCGGGCGGTATGGCAAGGTCTGGCGACTTCGCATAGAGGAGGCTGCCTGTGGCCTGGTCCATGATGACGACAGCCCTTGCGGAGACCGCAGGAACGCCTGGTGGCGAGGTGGCCGACCCCCTGCCCGAGGCGAAGAGGGGAAGGGGAGGGAAGGCCATCCCCAGGGCGAGCACCAAGGCTAGAGCCCCGAAGTTCGTCCACTCTGACGCCTTCGTCCGATTGCCCGAGGCCGTATTCATGCCCCTTTCCGCGTTTCCGTCAGAAGTCCGCAAGCTTGGGTGCCCGCGGGAAGGGGATCACGTCGCGGATGTTCTGCATTCCGGTCACGAAGAGTATGAGTCGCTCGAAGCCGAGGCCGAAGCCGGCATGGGGCGTGGAGCCGAAGCGTCGGAGGTCGAGGTACCACGAGTAGGTCTCGGGCTTCAGGCCCATTTCGATGATGCGTTTCTCTAGCAGGGGCAGCCTCCATTCGCGCTCCGAGCCACCGATGATCTCTCCGAAGCGGGGAACCAGGACATCCATGGCGGCGACCGTCCTGCCGTCG
Organism: Spirochaetota bacterium; assembly: GCA_037130415.1. Lineage (GTDB taxonomy): Bacteria > Spirochaetota > Spirochaetia > Treponematales > Rectinemataceae > CAIJMU01. Next base: position 5,415 of record JBAXTA010000170.1, on the reverse strand, counting down.
TCGTTCTGCTTCATATAGAAGGCCTTGATGTCCCTGGGGTAGTCGGTGACGATGAGGGGACCTCCCACGACTTTTTCGGTAAGCCATTTCTCGTGTTCGCTCTGGAGGTCGCAGCCCCAGTAGGGCTTGAACTCGAAGCCGCCGGAGTCCTTTTCGAGGCGGGCAACGGCCTCGGTATAGGTCATGCGCTCGAAGGGCTTGGCCGCAATGCCGGCAAGGTACTCCACAAGGCCCTTCTGGATGCGCTCGTCGAAGAAGGCAAGGTCTTCGGCGCAGTCCGCGAGGGCTGCCTGTACCAGGTGCCGCACAAAGGCTTCAGCCAGGTCCATGTTGTCGTTGATATCGTTCCAGGCTACCTCGGGCTCGATCATCCAGAACTCGGAGAGGTGCCGCGTCGTGTTGGAATTCTCGGCACGGAAGGTAGGCCCGAAGGTGTAGACGCTGCCGAGGGCCTGCGCGTAGGTCTCGACGTTGAGCTGTCCGGAGACGGTCAGGAAGGAGGGCTTGCCGAAGAAGTCCTTGCTGTAGTCGATGGGCCCACCGGACTTCGCGATGCGGTCGAGGTCCAGGGTCGTGACCTGGAACATCGCGCCAGCGCCCTCGGCATCGCTGGCCGTGATGATCGGCGTGTGGACCCAATAGAAGCCCCTGTCCTGGAAAAAGCCATGCACAGCCCGGGCCATTGCATTGCGAACGCGGGCTACCGCTCCGAAGGTGTTGGTGCGGGGCCTTAGATGGGCCTTTTCGCGGAGGAATTCGAAGGAGGTATTTTTTTTCTGCAGCGGATACTCGTCGGCCGGCGCCTCACCGATGAGCTCAAGGGCACTGCCCTTGAGCTCGACCTTCTGGCCAGGCTTGGGGGAGGGGACGAGGTTTCCGCTAACCGTGACGGCGGCTCCCGTCTGTACGCGGGCGAGTGTGGCCGCGATGATTCCCTCGGGGTTGTCGAAGACACACTGGAGGTTGCCAAGCCGCGACCCGTCATTGAGCTCGAGGAAGACGGTGGTTTTCTGGTCGCGCTTGGTGCGGACCCAGCCACGGGCGACGAGGTCTTGTCCTGTCGCCTCGAGGCCATCGATTTCCTTCAGTGTCGGGCGCTGCATCTTGCTACACTCCTTGGCATTGAACCTAAATTGATACCATGTCGCCGAAGCCTTGGTCAAATCCCCGCCTTCTGTTACCTTGGTGGGGTGGAGGTGCCCCGTGCGATACAACGTCACCGTCGCCTATGTGCTCTGGCTGTTTTCCGGTCTCGGTGCCCTGGGTTTCCACCGCTTCTACCTCGGCAAGGTTCCTACAGGGGTCCTTTGGTTCCTGACCGGCGGGCTCGGAATGGTTGGTTCCATCTATGATTTCGTCACGCTGCGCAACCAGGTTGAGCGTGCAAATATCGAAGATGCCATTCGGAGGGGCCTGGTGTCCTTCGGCGGGACAGATCCAGCGATGAGATCAGTGCAGGAGCATGAGCCGATCGAGCGCACCATCCTCAAGGTCGCGCGGAAAAACCATGGGCAGGTGACGCCTGGCGAAGTAGCACTCGAGGGCGACTGCACCATCGAGGAGGCAAAACGCGAACTTGAGAAGCTCGCTGCCCGGGGTGCGGCCGAGATGCGGGTGCGCTCAAGCGGCGTTGTCGTATACGTGTTTCCGGAATTTGGCGAGGGGAATCGCGATTTTGTCGTGTAAGGCTTCGAATGTTCTTTCCGGACGCAAGCAGGAAGCGTCGTCGAGGGCGTACTTCGGGCAGGCGGGCGTGCAAGCTGACTGGCCCGCCTACAGGAGGAAGAGCGAATGGATGACAAGGAATTCAAGTTCGAGATCACCCGGCAACTCGGCGTTGTCGGTGAGGGTTCCAAGGGCTGGCACAAGGAACTCAACATGGTTTCGTGGAATGGGCGCGAAGCCAAGCTCGACCTGCGGGAATGGTCGCCCGATCACCAGAAGATGGGCAAGGGCGTAACGCTCTCCCTCGACGAGGCGAAGTCCCTTGTCGCCCTTCTGTCCGCGTCTTTTGCCCAGAGGTGATGCAGCCGCAGAGGATCGTAGCAGCCCTGTTGGCCGAATCTGGTGAATCTGGTGACTGCGTGCTTCTGGCCAGGCGGAGACTGGGCCTGCGGCATGGTGGGCTGTGGGAATTACCCGGGGGCAAGGTGGAGCCGGGGGAGACTGAAGAGGCTGCGCTCCGGCGTGAGATCTTCGAGGAACTGGGGGTGGGCCTTGCATGGGTGGGGCGATCCATCACCTACACCACCACCCTCGACGGGAGAGAAGCTGTCTTTTCCGTCTTTCCCTCCGTCCTCGACGAAAGGCCCTCGGAGTTGCCGGTCCACGAAGCACTGCAGTCCTTCTCGCCAGAGGGACTGCCCTGGGACCGCCTTGCTCCCCTCGACGCGGAGGCGCTCAGGATGTGGGTCGAAGGCCGCTTCGACGCGCCGCCATGAGGTGGCGCTCCGCCAGACCGCGTTACCGTCTGTCGTACAGCACGAAGTCCCCTGATCCGCCGGAGACCCGAGGCAGGAAGTCCTGGTAGAGGGGGAGCCCGGTGACCAGGTCGTAGGAACCGGAAAATTGGTCGTAATTATGCGAATTCCAGTAGGCGATGAGCATGGTCTTTGCATAGGCATAGGCTTCGAGGGCGGTCACGAGGCCATTCCTGTCCGAGTCTGCAGCTGTGTCGCTCCCGGCCCTGAGCAGCCAGTAGGTGAAGGCACCGTGCTTGCTGTTGTTGTCATCGTAGGAGAGCTCTTCGGAACCTGCTGCGGAAATCGTGAGAATGGCGGGGTCTGCCGTGTTGGAGAGGGCCATCGAAAGGAGCCGCGCCCCATTGGCGAGGGCCGTGGCGAGCATTCCCGCGTCCACCCCACCGTCCTTCGGGCCATAGTTGGATGGCGCCGAATCGATGGTGGTTACCCGATCTACGAAGGTACCTGAGTAGCAGGAATCGAGGATGAGGAGCTTGTTCTGGGCAGGGAGGACGGAGATCCAGGACTTGAGCTCGGTGGTGGAGATCATGGTGCTGACCACCGGATTGCTGCCGGAAATGCCCGTGTCGTAGGGGATAATGTAGCCCGTCCCGTCCTCGGAGTCCCCGTGGCCGGAATAATAGACCAGTACCGATGAATCGGCGTCGAGGGCTCCGGCCATCCCGATGATTCCGTTGCGGATGCCAGCCTTCGTGGCCTTTGCGTCCGAGAGCAGGAGGTCGATGGTCCAGCCGCTCTTCGCAAGGAGGGCCTTCATGTCGGCGAGGTCGTTGACCGGATAGACGAGGCTGCGCACTTCCTTGTAATTGGTTATTCCGATGAGTATGGCATGCCAGTTGCCCGGTGCTGCCGGGAGGCTGCATCCCGCAAGTGCGAGCAGAAGGGCTGCGAGGAAGGAGAGGTGGAAGCGACTCATTTCGCTTCTCCTTTCGGTACGCCTAACTTGTATGCAAGGGCGACCGAGAGGCCAGCGTAGGCTGACAGTGCGGAACCCTGGCGCAGCGCCTCGAAGGGCAGGCCTATCCGGAGCCACAAGCCCCCTGCGATGGCGGTCGAAAGCCGGGCTTCTGCCCGGAGGAGGGGGGTGAGCCCTACAAGGGTTGTTCCGGAATCCACGGTCGCCGCGAGACCAAGGCCGAAAAGTGCGTCGAAGGAGAGGGCTGCCCCGGGGGAGAATCTGGGACCGGTCAGCATGGACAGTGAAAGCCCCTGATACCCGCGATAGAGGTAGAGGCTTGGGTCGAAGCTGCTCGGGGTGGCGGCAAACAAGGAAAGGGAAATCTCGGGGAGGATCCAGTAGCCTGAATCCAGGGAAATGGAGGCATCGACCGATCCTTGTCCTCTTGCGAGGAGGGGACGATTCCCTTCGACAGTCGCCCCACCCTTGCCTGAGACAGCTACAGCCATTTCCAGGGACCATGCAAGCTGGCTTGCAATCGCGAGCGCGACAAAGCCGAGAACCTTCAATCTGCCATGTAAGATCACTTCAACAAGCCTCACTCCCGTTGTACACTGCCCGACCAGGAAAGGAACAGTCATGACCCTCCAAGCCAGAAGATCCAGGCCGCCCAGGTTCACATTCGGCGCAGCAGTCCTCGTGCTGGGCATCGCTATCCTCGCTGCCTGCGATCCTTCCCGACGCGAGGTCATAAGCCTCCCCCCGACGCCTTCGATAAGCGGCAATCTCGGCTGGATCCTCGTCAAGGAAGCCTATGCGCCGGTCATGGCAGGCGCTTCTGAAGCCCTCAAGGAGCTCGGCCATCTCCGCGACGGTTCCATCCTGGAAGTGGAGGCCCGCGACTATGGTCCAGCCGGCGATGGCAGCACCATCCTCTGGTATCGTATCAACAGCCAGGCCGCTGAGGGCTGGGTTTCCTCCCGCGAAGTGGAGGTCTTTTCCTCAAAGTTGCAGGCCGAGTCCCGAGGCGGCAGCGGAAAATGATCGCCTTGCGCCTTGTCCTGGGCTTTTTTACGGGCGCAACCCTCGCTTTTGCCGCAAGCGTTTCGCTTCGATATTTCATGTTCCATCCACGACATGTCAATCATTCCCAAGATATCGCAGCAGGGAAAAAAAGCAGGTCGAATCTCTGGCTGCGACTTCGCTCCGAGCTGGCGGAGGCTGTCGGTTCCCTCCTTGGCGATGAAAAGCTCCTTGCTGCGACTCTCAAGGAGCGGCTTTCTGACCCGGCCGTTCATGACGAGCTGGTGGACGGCATCGCGAAACGCCTGGACACCTTCTTCGAAACGGAAGTTGGCGACCTCCTCGACGGTGCTGTCGGAGCAAATGGCGGGGATGTAGGCGTTCTGGCGAGGGAGGCCACAAAGGCTTTTGTGGCTTCGGAAGCCTTGAGCCAGGCAGTTTCTGTGGCACGTACCAAGGCTGTCGGTTTTGTGACCGAGCTCCCCCTTTCTTCTCTCCTGCCTGCCGATACAGTCGGTTCGATGACGCGCGACCTCCTGTCCCGCTCCAATCTTGACCGTCTCGATGCCTTCATCAAGGAGCGACTCTGGGCCCAGGGAAGCCTGGCTCCCAGGATTGCGGCTGCCGGTGCCGGTGCCGGTGCCGGCAGGGCACAGAAGCCCTCGGCCCTCAGTCCCCTGCTGGAACCCCTGGTTCCGGTCGTTGCTGACAGCCTGTACTCGGCGGCCGTGCCGCTTGTCGAGGGTTTTTTGAACGACGTCGAAACGAGACGGACCATCGGGACCAGTGCCCAGGAGATTGTGCGCCGTGCCATTTCCCGGCTCAATGTCATGCAGCGCCTTATCGTGGGCGCTGCCAATTATGAGCGTAGTCTGGCGGAAACGATGCCACAGGCCATCGAGGATCTTGTCGACATGGTTTCCAGGATACTGCGCTCGTCGACGATGCGTCAGCGGGTGCTTGAGACCGTTGCGGACCTGTGGCAGGGACAGGAGGGCGCGGGTGTCGGGG
>JBAXTA010000017.1:0-28720 GCA_037130415.1 Spirochaetota bacterium | reverse complement strand
TTCGTCGCTCCTTGCGCTGAGCCCGATTCTGGCGAGGGGCATTTCACCGTGGGCTTTTTGCTAAACCGGTTTAATATTGACGAGGAGGGGGGCACGCACTAAGCTTGGTGGTGCTGCCTCGCGCGCCGAGGGCAGTATCCTGAATTGAAAAGGTGGATTCCACATGAGGATTCTTTCCCATACGGTCAAGCCGAAGATTCCGAAGGCCCTCGCACCCCTTGAAGACATTGCCCACAATCTCTGGCTTTCCTGGAACTTCGAAGCCATCCAGCTCTTCATCCGCCTCGATTATGATGTCTGGCTCATGAGCCAGCAGAATCCCGCGAAGATGCTGGGCATGGTTGCCCAGGATCGCTATGACGAGCTGGCCAAGGATGATTCCTATCTCGCAGCCCTCAAGGAAGTCGTCGCGAAGTTCGAGCGCTACAAGAAGGGCGAACCCTGGTACAAGGGCAGCAAGAAGGACGTAGTCGCCTACTTCTCCATGGAGTACGGCATCGATGTGTCGCTGCCGACCTATTCAGGCGGCCTGGGCATCCTCTCGGGCGACCACATGAAGACGGCGAGCGACATGGGCCTGCCCCTCGTCGGCATCGGCCTCCTGTACCGGCAGGGATATTTCAAGCAGTACCTCAGCCCGGACGGCTTCCAGCAGGAGTCCTACCCGGAAAACGACTGGTACAACATGCCTGTCTACCGCTGCCTGGACAAGGAGGGCGAGGCTATCAAGATTTCAGTTGACCTTGCCGGCAAGCAGGTGGTCGCCCAGATCTGGCGCGTGGCTGTCGGCCGGGCCGATCTCTACCTCCTTGATACCAACATCCCCGAGAACGGACCCGAAGAGCGGATCATCACTGCGGCGCTCTACGGCGGTGACAAGGAGACGCGCATTCGGCAGGAGTTCCTCCTCGGCGTGGGCGGCATCCGTGCGCTCAGGGCCCTCGGTATCAACCCTGCGGTGACGCACATGAACGAGGGCCATTCGGCCTTCCTCGGGCTCGAGCGCGTGCGGGAGCACATGGTCGGGCGCGGCTTTTCCTTCGCGGAGGCCGCCGAGGCTATCCGCCCGACGAACATCTTCACCACCCACACCCCTGTGCCGGCCGGCAACGAGCGCTTCGGCATCGAGCTGATGGAGAAGTACTTCGGGAGCATTTCCAACCAACTAGGTCTTTCATGGAGCAGCTTCCTGGCCCTTGGCCGCGAGCGCCCCGAGGATGGGGCCGAGCCCTTCTGCATGACCATCCTCGCCCTCAAGCTGTCGGCCTTCATGAACGGGGTCTCGGCCCTCCACGGGGAGGTCTCGCGTGAGATGTGGAAGAGCCTCTGGCCGGGTGTACCCGTGCCCGAGGTGCCCATCGGTTCGATCACGAACGGTGTCCACCCGCGCACCTGGATCTCCAACAACATGCTCGAGCTCCTTGACCGCTATTTCGGCCCGAAGTTCTACGACGAGCCGGCGAGCCTCGAGATCTGGAGCCGGATGGGCAGGATCAGCGACGAGGAACTCTGGCGCACCCACGAACGCCGCCGCGAACGCCTCGTGGTCTTCGCGCGCGACCGGATCAAGAAGGCCGCCAGGCGGGCCGGCGCAGGCGAGGGTGCGATGCTTCACGCGGAGGACGCGCTCTCGCCCTCCGCCCTCACGCTCTCCTTCGCTCGCCGCTTTGCCACCTACAAGCGCGGCAATCTCCTCCTCCGCGACCCCGACCGGCTCTTCCGCCTCCTGTCCGACAAGGACCGGCCGCTGCAGATCATCTTCGCGGGCAAGGCCCATCCCCACGACATTCCCGGCAAGGCGATAATAAAGGAATTGGTACATTTCTCGCGCAGGGAAGAGGTGATGAGCAGGATCGTCTTCGTCGAGGACTACGACATGACGATGTCCCGCTATCTCACCTCCGGCTCGGATGTCTGGCTGAATACTCCCAGGCGTCCCATGGAAGCCTCCGGCACGAGCGGCATGAAGGCCGGCATGAACGGTGTGCTTAATTGCTCCGTTCTCGACGGCTGGTGGGCCGAGGCCTTCCGCGATCACGGCCCCTCCATCGGCTGGGCCATCGGCTCGGGCGAGATGTACGCCGACGAGGAGCTCCAGGACAACATCGAGAGCCAGGCCCTCTACGACCTCCTCGAGCACGAGATCATCCCCCTCTTCTACCAGCGGGGCCGCGACGGCCTGCCGCGCGAGTGGATCAAGCGCATGAAGGCCTCGATGCAGTTCATCGGCGCGGAATACTCCTCGCACCGGATGCTCAAGGAATATTCGGAGAAATTCTATTTCCCCGCCCTCGAGAACTACCGCAGGCTCGAGAAGGACGACTTCGCTTCCGCCCGCGAGCTGTCCACCTATATCGACCGCGTGCGCGCAGCCTGGAGCAGGATGTCCATCGCCGAGATAAGGACCGACGCGAAGCCGGTGATGCTGAGCGGGGACAAGGTAGTCATAACTGCCATGATCGATACATCCCTCCTCACGCCGGAGGATCTCCTGGTCGAGCTGTTTTACGGCAACCTGTCGAACCAGGGCGAGATCACCGCCTCCGAGCGCGTCCCCATGAAGGCCCTCGCACAGCACGGAAGTGTCAGGGAGTTTTCGGTGACGGTGGCCTGCGCACGTACCGGCCTGCAGGGATACGCGGTCCGCGTGCTGCCGCAGCATCCGGCCCTGGCTGTAGACTTCGTTCCCGGCCTGATTCGCTGGGCTTGATCCTGGATTGCCATGGACGCACCGGGGCAGCCTCTCACTCCGGTGCAACTTTTTCATAAGGGAGCTGTCTGAATAGGAGGGATGGGGTGGATTCACCTCCATCCGGGGAAATTTCAAGTCAGTGAGGTCGGTGCATGGCAGCTTCTTCCGTCGCGGCTCAGGTTCTCGTCGCCCTCATTCCCATTGTTGGGATCTTCCTGGGGAGTGTGGTTGCATTTTTCTATCTCCTTTGGACGCATCGGGAGCGAAAGCTCCTCATACAGCAGGGTGCGTGGAGTCCGAACCGCATCGCCTTCGAGGCCCTCTGCCTTCTGGTAGGACTCGTCCTGACGAGCGTCGGTCTGGTCATTTCCCTCCTCATTGGCATTGTCAACGGTGTGGGATATCCGCTTCTCGGGGGACTCATTCCCTTCATGTGCGGGGTCAGCCTCTTGTTGTATGTCTGGCTACGCGGTAAGCCGCAGGCCTGAGCTGGAAGGGAGATGGAGAAGGAAGGGCCTAGGCGTGTTCCCGGGAGCGAGGTTGACGAGGAGGTCATCCAACGCGTCCTCGACGGGGATACTGAAGCCTTTGCCCTCCTTGTCCGGAGGCATTCGCAGCGCGTTCACCGTATCGGTTTCGCCTGGTTCCGTGACCATGACGATGCCGAGGATCTTGTGCAGGAAGTGTTTTCAAAGGCCTACTCCAAGCTGGCCAGCTTTCGTGGAGGCTCCCTTTTTTCGACCTGGTTGATCCGCATTGCGTATAACACTGCGACCACGGGAAAGGCCAGGAAGCGTGTCCACGAGGAATTCCGCGAGGATGCCTTTACTATTGGTACCAACCCGGTCGAGGCCGAGGCGGTGGCGAGGGAATCAGCCCGGGAAGTGCGGGCTGCCCTGGCTACCCTCTCCCCCGAGCAGGCCATCTGCGTGGAACTGGCCTTTTTCCAGGATCTTTCGTACATCGAGATTTCCAAGGCGAGCGGATTTCCCGTCAACACGGTGAAGTCCCATGTATTCAGGGCAAAGCGCCTCCTCCGTGAGCGCCTGGACCCCGGACTGGGAGGCATGACATGACCTGCAAACGCTTCATGGAGCGCTTCGATTCCCTCGAGCCGGGCGCGGAGCCGAGCTACTTTCTGGCGCGCCACCTGGAGCAATGCGATTCCTGCCGCGCTTCCATCGCCCGGCTGGACGCTGCCTTGGCTGTATGGCGCGTCACTGAGCATGCAGCCATGCTTTCGCAGTGCTCGGCTGACCGCAGCGAAGAAAGGATCATGGCGGCGCTGCGGCTGACGCCAGGCCCCAGACGGGAGCTGAGCATTGCCCAGTGGCTGCTTCCCGTCGCCATCGTGGCGGGCTCGAGCATCCTCCTGCCCCTGGCATTGAGCGGTGGCCCCCTCGCTTCGATTTCAGACGGAGCACTGAGCTTCTCGCTGGCGCTGATCCTCGGTGTTGGGCTCGCCATCCTTGGCTCCCTATTCATTATCAGCCACGCGGAGGGGATTCTGCCCTGGGTGGACGAGCACTCCGAGGGCTGGGGTATAGGCGATATCCTGCGCGGGAGTCATTGAGGCTGCCAGCCGCTGGGGCGCGAGCCGCCTTGCTGGTCCTGTCAGAAAAAAAAGGCCGCCCGGGTGGGCGGCCTTTTCATGATGCTCCCTGGCTGGAGCGCTGCGTCTGGACTGGAACGCTGCGTTCGCTCCGGGGCGCCCTGCGGATCAGTTACCCTCCCTGATGATTTCGATCTTGATGCCTTCGGGAGCATCGGCATCTTCCTTAGGAGGGATGCTCACCTTGAGTATCCCGTTCCGGAAGCTCGCCTTGACCTTTTCCTGGGAGAACTTGTCCGCCGGCACGTAGTACTTCTGCTTTTCGACGTCCTTGAGCTTGAGGCGGCGCTTCACGTAGCGGAGGCCATCCTCGGCGACGTTTTCGAGGCCAATGCGTGCCGAAAAAACCATGTAGTCACCCTGGAAGGTGAGCTGGATGTCCTTCTCATCAAAGCCTGCAAGGGCGAATTCAAAGACCATCGAGCGGTCCGGGGTAAGGTAGATGTTCATCGGAGGAAAGGAATATCCAGGATAATAGTCAGCATTGCTGTCTCGCCCCATGTCAAACCAGGGGGAACCATGGGGGGCGTGGGCCGGGCCAGCGCCAGGGCCTTCGGGCGGCATCTGGAACTCCTTGCCCATCTTTTCGCTGAAGTCGCGGGCAGCGCTGAAAACCTCGTCGAGGATCGTACCGATGTCTACATACATGCGGTCTTTCATGATCTCCTCCTTGGGAGCGAGTGCTGTGCCCGGCTCTTTTCCGGGAAACACCATGATTTGCTTTGGGCCCCCCCTACGGGGCGGCTCCTGCCATCGTCGATGGCGTCCGCGGATCCCTTCGGGCATCCGCTTCGTATAATGAAAGATAGTGATGTTTGCGGCCAGGGGCAAGCGGAGGAAAGTCGGCCCGCGGGCAGGCTCCTCCCCCGCGGGCAGGCTCCTCCCCCGCGGGCGAAAAAAAGCCGCCCGGCGTCCATGCCAGGCGGCCATCTTGCAGTGCTCGCTTACTTGTAGAGGAGGGGGAAGTCGACTTTCTTGCCGGCCTCGGCGACATCTGCGGGGATGACGCTCCAGTTGCCGATCGGCGCAACTGTAACGGCGCCCTTCTGCTTCTGGAACCATCCGAGAAGGTAGAAGCGGAGGTCCTTGGTAGTTGCGCCGTTCACGAACTGGAGTTTGCCGACGGCGACCTTGTCCATGCCAGCGCCGGTGGTGAGGTGGCCTCCTCCGCCAGAGCCGCGGTAGGAGTTGATGGCGACGACATAGTTCTTGGCCAGATCGAAGGCGCTGCCATCGGCCATGGATTTGATGGCGATGCGATCTCCCGCTTGCTTGGTGACATCGACCGTGTAGTTGATGCCAGCTGCTGAATCGTAGTTGTACGAGGCGGAGGCGGTCTTGTAGGCAGGCAGGGTCTTGCCCTGGGGATCCCTGACAAAGTTGATGAGGTGATTCCCGTCGTTGGGTAGCGTGTCAAACCAGCCCTTGTAGGAGAACTCGAGGAAGTCCTTCACCTGCTGGCCGCTCATATCCATCGTGTAGAGGAAGTTCTCGTACTGGTAGAGATTGAACATGTCGCGGACATACATGGTGCCATCGGCCGAGCTGGGGATGGTGGCATCGAAGGTGAGGGGCGCCGCGAAGGAGATGTCCGCCTTCTTGAGTCCCATGGCCGGATCGGCCGAGAGGTCAAGCTGGATGCGGTGAATGAGGTCGACAAAGGCCGAGTCGCCGAACATGGAGTCGCGGGTCGTGATTTTCCCGGCGAGCTTGCCGACTGGCTGGTCGACCCAGGCTTTGACAGCGTCGTAGCGCGGCTTGAAGCTGCTGATGAATCCGGGGTCGGCGGCTAGCCAGTCGGTGGGGACAAGAACTGCGTTGAAGGACTTTTTCCAGGCCTTGGCCTTGGCGTCGTACTGGAGGGAGATGTCGAGACGGCCGACGTTCTTGGCGGCGTTGACGGCACCGACCATCCAGACCTTCTTGCCGTCGGGCCCGATCACGTCCATCTTTTTCTTTGCGGCGGGGTCCCAGCCCTGGCCGTCCCAGCCGGAGTGGTCATGGCCGACGAAGATGGCGTCAAAGCCTGCGACCTTCTGGGCGACAAGCTGGGCGGCGTTCTCGTTTTCCTTGGTATCGGCGCTTGTGCCGCCGTAGCTGTAATCGACGCCCGCATGGAAGAGGCCGATGAGGAGGTCGGGATGCTCGTTCTTCTGGATGATCGGCACCCATTTCTGGGCAGTCTCGACCATGTCGATGAATTTCATGCCAGTCCAGAACTGGGGAGGGAGCCAGTCGGGGATCTTCGGCGTGATCATGCCGAGGATGACGATCTTGACACCCTGGCGCCAGATGACCGAGTAGGGTGTGAAGTAGGGATTGCCATCGGCCTTGACGGCATTGGCGCAGAGGACGGGCGCCCTGATCTCGTCAAAGAGCTTGTCGTAGACGGGGTGGCCCGCCTCGATGTCGTGGTTGCCTACGCCGACCGCGTCGTATTTCAGGTAGTTGACTGCATCCGACCAGATATGGGGTTCGTTGGTATTCACGAAGTTGTAAAAGTAGACGGGTGGCTGGCCCTGGAGGGAGTCGCCATTGTCCAGGAGGATGGTTTCGCGCGTGGAGTCCTTCCGCAGAAGGCCAACATAGGTGGCTATCTGCGCCAGGGAGGCTGACGCAGGTTTTGCGGTGATGAAGTTGTAGGGGAAGATCGAGCCGTGGAGGTCGGTGGTTTCCACGATGCTGATGTTGAGTGGCTTGTCGGCGAAGGCCGTGGTCGGATCGACCGCCGTCTGGGCCGAGGCGTAGGCGATGCTTGCGAAGGCTAGAATGGCCGCCGCTGCGATTCTGGAAATCCGCATGGAATCCCTCCTTGTGGGCACATTGCCGGAATGGTTCCGAGTGAACTCGCTTCCTGCTACTTTCAATGGATGCATGGCTGACTCTACCATTCAATCCCCTTCGCCGGAAGGGCGAATCCCCAGGGACTTGAGCGTGGCTGCAGCCCGGTCCCGCTCGCGCGAGAGCCCGAGCTCGTCGTAGGTGTCATGAAGGTTGAACCAGGCCTCCCCGTGTTTCTGATCGATGGAAATCGCCTTTTCGAAGGCCTTTCGGGCATCCCCGTAGGCACCGCGCCGGAAATGGACGACTCCCAGGTCGTTCCATGCCTCGGCCGAAAGCGGCTCGAGGGCGAGGGCCGCGTCATACCTCGCGACAGCCTGGTCCCAGTCGTCCGCTTCGTAGGCAACGAGGCCCAAGGCTAGCAGAAGGTCCGGGGTCTCACCCTCGATCCGCAGGACCGACTCGAGGTCAAAGCGGGCCTCGTCGAGCCGACCCGCCCTGCGCAGGGCCTCCCCCCGGTTGTAGAGGAGGTCAGGCTCGTCGGGAGCCAGCGCGAGGGCCTCCGTGAAGGCGGCGACCGCCTCCTCGTAACGGCCCTTGTCGGTGAGATGGCGCCCCCTTTCGTCAAGCTGGCGGACGGTGGGGCTGCCATGGTCGCTTGTCAGTGGCGCTTCTGCGCTCACGGGATGGCCCGATTCATGCAGGTCTCCATGTAGAAGGATGCGGCCCCGTCTTCGGGGACGATGTCACGGACACGTTTGAAATAGTACATGGCCCCCGCGAAATCCCGCTGGTAATAGGCCAGCATGCCCTGCTCGAAGAAGGTGTTGGCCTTGATCTTGCGTTCGAAGAGCGAGGCTTCGATACCGTCGAAGATCTCAAAGACCGAGACAGGGTCGGCCTTTCCCTTCACCTTCACCTTTCCTATGAAACGGAAGGTGTAGGCCCCGGGATCCTTGAGGGACATGAAGACCTGTTCGGAGATCGCCAGGGGCACATTGAAGGCCTTGGTGATGGCCTGGAGGCGGGAGGCCAGGTTCACCGCGTCGGAGATGACCGTGTTCTCCATGCGACCTTCGACTCCGACGACTCCAAGCATGAGCGAGCCCTGGTGGATGCCGACGCCCATCGAGATGGGCCTGTAGCCCACTTTTGCCCGGTGCCCATTGTACTCGATGATCTTGCCCTGGATGTCGATGGCGGCGCGGATGGCCTTGTCGGCTCCGTCCTCGGCGGGATAGAGGGCCATGATGGCGTCACCGATGTACTTGTCTATGAAGCCGCCTGACTCGGTGATGAGGGGCACAACCCTGGACAGGTAGGAGTTGATGAAGGCGAAGTTTTCCTCGACGGTGAGTTTTTCCGAAAGCTCGGTGAAGGCCCGGATGTCGGAGAAAAAAATGGTCATGTCCTTCTTGACGTGGTCGCCGAGACGGAGATCGACGACATCCTTTTTTTCGAGGGCGGTCAGGAACTCCTTGGGTATGAAGCGTGCTACGGTCTTGTGCACGTTGAGCACGTAGTCGGAGAGGGCCTCGGAGGTCTGAAAGCTGTACTTGATCTTCCGGAGAAGCCCGACTGTCGCGGTGACAGCGAAGAGGACGGTGCAGAGTGGTTCGAGGTAAAAGCCTGTCACCGGTTGGTTGGGCAGGAGAATCCTGAGCGGGATGGCCGCAAGAAGGAAGAGGGGAGTCGGGGCCAGCCAGCGGGCTCGCCGCGTACCCCGGAACGCCAGGATCGTCAGCCCGACGAAGCTGGCAAAGCAGATGAGGATGTAATACAGGAGGACCACCCAGTGAATCAGGTAGAGCCTTTCCGGCATCGCAAACTCGGCGATCACGAAGAGCACGATCGGAATGGCGGGATACCTTGTCTTGAACTGGCGCTTTTCAGAAAGGACTATGCTGAAAAACCAGGTCAGGGGCAGGATCTGGAGGATGAAGGACAGGGAGTGGAGGAACTCCTCATCGATGAAGGCTATGTCGAAGGGGAGGAGGGCCCGGGAGTTGACAAGGTAGCGGAAGGCCTCTGCAACGAGGAGGATGGCAAAGGCAAGGAACTCGTGGTTTTTCCGCCAGAGGTTGTAGAGGAAGAGGAGGAAGATGCCCGTCAGGGCAAAGGCCGCAACGATGGAGAGGGCCATGAGGCTGGACAGCACGAGGAAGCGGCTCATGGAACCGGATTCTCCGAGGGCCACGAAGTCGGGGGAGAGCCTGTTGGCGTCTATTCCTTCGGACCCCGCAGGCACCCAGACAAGGATGTCCAGGGATGAATCAGCGCTGGTAAAAGAGGTTTGACCGGAAATCACCTGATGCATCTTGCCGTTGACGAAGACGCTGATGCCTGGGGCACTGGTCGGCAGCACGAGGGTCAGGGCTCGTTCCATGGCAGGCTCCGCGATTGTAACCCTGAGCCGATAGCTCCGGTCCATGCTCCGGTCATCCTTGGACATGAGGATGTCGGCGCGCGAACGCAGGGTCACAAGGGTCGCCGCGTTTCGGGAAAGCTCATCAAGGCGGAGCAAGCCCTCGTAGCGCTCCCAGGAGCCCAGGGGGATCAGTACGCCATCGCGGGGGTTCCAGTTGATCCCTTCAAGGGCTGCACCGGTGACGATGGTCCGGGTCTGGGCACAGGAAGCAAGTCCGGAAACCAGCACCAGGACCACGAGCAATCCGACCAAGAACCGCGCGCCCGATCGGAGGCGCGGCGAATGGTGCGGCTGCTTGCCAACTTTCTGCATAGGGCGAGTATAGCCTGACCTCGCTTCCTAAACAAATCCTCCCTGGCCCGGAGGAGGACAACTTTCATATCGATATGATATTCTATGCGACAGTCGCCTGGCGGACGGAGACCCGGTTGTAGGCATTTGAAGGTCCCGGCGCGCCAATTTAATGTTCGGGTGTACTTGCCGAGAGTATCTGCCATCGCTATAGTATCGGGGTTTTCTTATAGATACCAGATTCACTTTACTTGCTGGAGGGTTACATGGAGAACAAGGAGGCCGGGTTTTCCCCGGAGCTCACCGCCTTCATTCTTGAGTGGAAGGACAAACCAGGGAACCTGATCATGCTCCTTCACCGCATCCAGGAGGAGTACAAGTTCATCCCCCGCTCGGCTGCGGAAACCCTCGCCCGGATGATCGACCTTCCCCTCGCCAAGATCTACGGTGTCGTTACCTTTTACCATTTCTTCAAGACCTCGAAACCGGGCAAGAACCGGATTGCGATCTGCCTCGGGACCGCCTGCTACCTCAAGGGCTCCCAGGACCTCATTGACGAGGCCAGGGATCTGCTCAACATCGAGGGTGACGAGGTGACGGACGATGGCCTTTTCAGCATCGACGCCGTGCGCTGTATCGGTTGCTGTGGGCTTGCACCTGTCCTTCAGGTCGGCAGCGAGGTCTTCGGCAAGGTCCAGAAAGAACAGATGGCCGAAATCATCGCCAAGTTCAGGACCTGAACCGGCTTGGTCCAGGTCGCAGGAACGCGACGATGAACGACAGCCCGGCCGCCAGGCGGCCGAGGCGTGGAAGGAGATCGAATATGGGTAAAATGACCCTTACGCAACTGAGGAAGCATCGCGAAGAGAAGCAGGACGCCCTTTCGAGGGGCGCGGTGGGTGGCAAGATGATCCAGGTCATCATCGGCATGGGAACCTGCGGGATAGCGGCTGGCGCCAGAAAGACCTACGACGAGATCCTGCGCCATGTCGAGGAACACGGGCTGGCTTCCCAGGTCCAGATCCGTCAGACAGGTTGCATGGGGCTGTGCACCGTCGAGCCCACGGTGGAGGTGGTCATGCCCGGCCTGCCTTCCGTGATCTACGGCAAGATGACCGCCGACTCCGCCAAGGATCTCGTGCTCAAGCACCTTGTCGGCAAGCGCCTGCTCAACAACCACATCTTCGACCGGCCCGCGGTCGACATCATCAGCGCCGCCAGCCACGGTGGCGCCGCCAGCCACGGTGGCGCCGCTAGTGTCGGCGCCCCCAGCAACAGTGGCGCCGCGAAGGGGAACGACTGATGGCCTACAAGAATTTCATCCTGGTCTGTGGAGGCACAGGCTGCGAGTCCTGCCGCTCCGAGGAGATATACAAGAACCTCATGATGGAAGCGGAGGTCCAGGGTCTCAAGGAAGAGGTCCAGGTTGTCCGGACCGGCTGCTTCGGCTTCTGCGAGAAGGGACCAATTGTCAAGGTACTTCCCCAGGAATCCTTCTATGTCGAGGTCAAGCCCGAGGATGCACGGGAGATCATCGCCGAGCAGGTGGCCAAGGGCCGCGAGGTCAAGCGCCTCCTCTATGACAGGGGCGATGGCGCTGCCCCCGCCGCCGCCGCGGCCGCCGCAGCGGCCGGAAAGGCCGACCTCCGGTCCTACCAGAAGCAGTATCGCATCGTACTCCGGAACTGCGGCGTCATCGACCCGGAAAACATAGACGAGTACCTCGCCCGCGAGGGCTACGAGGCCCTCGAGAAGGCCCTTTTCCAGATGAAGCCTGCGGATGTGATCGCCGAGCTCAAGGCTTCAGGCCTCCGCGGCCGCGGAGGCGCGGGCTTCCCTACCGGCCTGAAGTGGGATTTGACCCGGGCTGCGCCGGGCGAGGTAAAATACGTCATCTGCAACGCCGACGAGGGCGATCCCGGTGCCTACATGGACCGCGCCACCATCGAGGGCGACCCCCACTCGGTCATAGAAGCCATGGCCATCTGTGGCTACACCGTCGGAGCGACCAAGGGCTACGTCTACATCCGCGCCGAGTACCCGCTGGCCATCGAGCGCCTCAGGATCGCCATCAGGCAGGCCGAGGAATACGGCCTCCTGGGCAAGGACATCCTGGGATCGGGAATCGACTTCGACCTCGAGATACGCCTTGGCGCAGGTGCCTTCGTCTGCGGCGAGGAAACGGCCCTGATGCGCTCCCTCGAGGGCAACCGGGGCATGCCCGTTCCCAAGCCGCCCTTTCCCGCGACCTCCGGGCTCTGGAAAAAGCCGACCGTCATCAACAATGTCGAGACCTTTGCCAACGTCCCCATGGTCATCCTCCGGGGCTCGAAGTGGTTCACGTCAATTGGTACGGAAAAATCCCCGGGCACCAAGGTCTTCGCCCTGACCGGGAAGATCAACAACTCCGGCCTTGTCGAGGTGCCGATGGGCACAACGCTGCGCGAGATCATCTTCGACATCGGCGGCGGCATCCGGAACAACAGGAAATTCAAGGGCGTCCAGACCGGCGGACCCTCGGGCGGCATCATCGTCGAGAAGGACCTCGACGCTCCCATCAGCTACGAGAGCCTCACCGCCCTCGGTTCCATGATGGGTTCGGGCGGCATGATCGTCATGGACGAGGACGACTGCGTCGTCGATGTCTCCAAATTCTATATGGAGTTCTGCGTCGACGAGTCCTGCGGCAAGTGCGCGCCCTGCCGCATCGGTACCAACCAGATGCACTCAATCCTCGACCGCATGACCAAGGGCAACGGCGAAGCCTCGGATCTGGCCAAGCTCGAGAAGATCGGGCAGGCCATGACCAAGGCTTCGCTGTGCATGCTCGGGGGCTCGGCGGCCAATCCGACTTTGTCCACCATCAGGCACTTCCGCGAGGAGTACGAGGAGCACATACGCGACCACAAGTGCCGCGCAGGTTCCTGCAAGACCCTCCTCCGTTTCAGCATCATCCCCGAAAAGTGCATCGGCTGCGGACTCTGCGCCAAGCGTTGCCCTGTCCAGTGCATCTCAGGCGAGAAGAAGGTCGCCCACGTCATCGACCAGGCGAAGTGCATCAAGTGCGGCGAGTGCCTCAAGTGCTGCAAGTTCGGCGCAGTCGTCAAGTTCTAGAAGTCTATATCCAGGAGCCAGTGACATCATGGTCAAAGCAAAGATAAACAGCCAGGAAGTGGAGGTAGCCGAGGGCACCACCATCCTCGAGGCCGCCGAGAAATTCCACGTCAAGATCCCCAAGCTCTGCCACAACGACGACCTCGAACCCTGGGCTGCCTGCGGAATCTGCGTGGTGAAGAACGGAAAGAGCCCCAAGCTCCTCCGCGCCTGCTGTACGCCCCTCGAGGAGGGGATGAACATAATTACGACGGATGCCGAACTCGTGCAGACGAGGAAGACCGTCATCGAGCTCATCCTTTCGACCCATCCCGACGACTGCCTTGCCTGTCCGCGCAACCAGGAGTGCGAGCTCCAGCGCCTCGCCGCCGAGTTCGGAATCCGCGACCAGCCCTTCCCCAAACGCCTGCGGAACCTTCCGGTCGATGATTCGACCGGAGCAATTGTGCTCAATCCCGAGAAATGCATCCGCTGCGGCCGCTGCGTGAAGGTCTGCCAGGAGATGCAGGATGTATGGGCCATCGAGTTCCTCGGGCGTGGCGAAAAGACGCGGATTGCCCCGGCCGGCGACGTAAAGCTCGGAGAAGGTCCTTGTATCCGCTGCGGGCAGTGCGCCGCCCATTGCCCCGTGGGCGCCATCTACGAGAACGACCAGACCACCGAAGTCTGGGAAGCCCTCATGAAGACCGGCGAGGGAGAGCGGACCTGCGTGGTACAGATCGCCCCCGCCGTGCGCGTCGCCCTCGGCGAGGCCTTCGGGCTCAAGCCGGGTACCAACGTGACGAAGAAGATCTACGCAGCATTGCGACGGCTTGGCTTCGACATGGTTTTCGACACCAACTTCGCGGCCGACCTCACCATCATGGAAGAGGGCACCGAGTTCGTGCGGCGCTTCACTGCGGCCGGCGTCGGCGCGCCCCTTCCCCTCATCACGACCTGCTGTCCGGCCTGGGTTGACTACCTCGAGAAGTACTGGCCGGACATGATCCCGAATTTCTCCACGGCCAAGTCGCCGCAGCAGATGATGGGGGCCATGATAAAGACCTACTGGGCAGCCCAGGCCAAGGTCGATCCGGCGAGGATCTTCAGCGTCGCCATAATGCCCTGCACAGCCAAGAAGTTCGAGAACTCCCGCAACGAGACGATGTACTCCTCGGGGCACAAGGATGTTGACATAACACTGACGACCCGCGAGCTCGCCCGCATGATCAAGCAGGCAGGCATCGACTTAGTCAATCTGCCTGACGAGAATGCCGACTCTCCCCTGGGCCCCTACACCGGGGCGGGCGTCATCTTCGGCGCTACCGGCGGCGTCATGGAGGCGGCACTCCGCACGGCTTATACCCTGGTCACCGGCGAGGAGCTCAAGGAAGTCGCCTTCACGAGCGTGCGTTCCATGACCGGCATCAAGGAAGCCCAGATCAACATGAAGGGCACAATTATCAGGGTCGCGGTCGCGCACCAGATGGGAAACATCGAGACCGTGCTCCGCCAGGTGGCCGAGGCCAGGGCTGCCGGGAAGGAGACTCCCTGGCACTTCATCGAGGTCATGGCCTGCAGGGGCGGTTGCATCGGCGGCGGAGGACAGCCCTACGGCTGTACTGACGAGGTCAGGAAGCTCCGGATCCGCGGCATCTACGACGAGGACGATGTGTCCACCTACCGCTGCTCCCACCACAATCCCTACATCAAGAAGATCTACACCGAGTTCCTCGAAAAGCCCGGCAGCCACAAGGCCCACGGACTCCTCCATACACATTACGTGGCAAGGCCGATCTATATGAAATGAGGTTCCTGCCCCCGGCGAGACAGCCCGGCGCTTGTGCCGGGCCGGTTTCCCGGCAATGTGCAGCGGGCAGTGTACGGTGGGCAGTCAGCAGCCGGCGTCCTTGATTGTGGTCGGCCCACGTTGAGGGACCTCGGCAGGGAAGCTCTGCCTTGTTTGCCGAAAGAACACGCAGTCTCATGTGAACGCATGATCATATGATCATGTGTTCACATGAGCGGTAGTGAATGGCGGGCACCTAGCCCGGCCAACTGCGCCGGATGACCGCCGTGCGACAAGGTTGCCGCCACGAAGCTTCGGCTCTATTCTGACCGGCCTTTCTTGAAGTCATGATGCGCTGATGCTATGATGTCGGTATGCGCACCACACTTGCCTTGGCTGATGATGTGTACCGAGCGGCCCAGGGGCTTGCAAAAGCCCGCCACGAGGGCCTTGGCAAGGTTGTTTCAGAGCTTGCCCGGAAGGGACTGCGAGCCGCTGAATCGGCACAGTCCGAATCAGGACTGCCTGTATTTGCAGTAGCGGAGTCTGCGCCTCCCTTCGGGCCCGATGAGGTTGCCGCTGCCGAGGATGAGGCGTGAGCATCGCACTTCTCGATGTAGACTTCCTCGTCAGCCTCGCCTGGCCAAACCACCTCTGCCACAAAGCGGCAACAGCTTGGTTTCTTGCCCATGGAGATGAAGGCTTTGCGACCTGCCCGATCACTGAAGCAGGCTTTGTGCGGATTTCGCTCAATCCAAAGATAGTCGGGGAGGCGAAATCGACTCCGACGGTTCTGGCTGTCCTCGCTCGCTTCAAGGAATTGCCCGGTCATGTATTCTGGCCCGCTGACCTGGACATTGAGGCTGCATTGATGCCCTTGCCGCTTCTGGCGGGGCATCGCCAGGTTACCGATTTCTACCTCTTGTCCTTGGCCATTGCCAAGGGTGGTAGCCTGGCTACCTTTGATCGAGGCATCAAGGCGGCGATGCCCAGGGAATTGGCCGGGCATGTGCTCGTAATTGAAGTCCAGGGCGGCTAACCCTGTCAGTCATGAAGACCGAGCCGCTCGCGCGCAAAGCGTTCGAGCACGGGGCGGAGGGCCGGGTCGGCCGCAGCGTTGCGTAGTATCGCTTCCAGGTAGCCTCCCGGCTCTCCGGTGTCCAGCCGCTCTCCCTCGGTGCGACAGTAGGCGACCTTGCCTGCCGCGATGAGCCGGTCGAGGGCGTAGCTGTGGAAGTACTCGCCCTTTTCGTGTTTCGCCCAACCTTCAGCCAGGAGGGCGAAGAATTCCGGCGTGTATAAATAACGACCAATTGATACTTCATGCGAGGGCTCGGAGCCGGGGGCGGGCTTTTCGACGAAGCCCTTGACGGAGACTCCGTCGGCCGAGGGGTCGACGACACCGTAGCGGGAGACGTCGCCGCTTTCGTGGATGGTGGCCATCACGGTCTTGCCCGTCCGCGCGTGGACGGCGGCGAGCTGGGCGGCCAGGGGTGTCGTGCCCACGTGGAGGTCGTCGGGATAGGCGACGACGCAGGGTTCATCCCCGGCGAAGCCCTTCACCTGGAGGAGGGCGTGGCCGGTGCCGCGCATCTCGGTCTGGCGGATGAAGCTGATGACAGCCTTCGGTGGCGCGATGAGGGCGAGCTTGTCCGGCCTTCCTTCGCGCCTGAAGATCTCCTCGAGTTCGATCTCCCGGTCGAAGTAGTCGTCGAGCATCTTTTTCCTGCGCGAGGTGATGATCGCGATTTCGGTGATGCCCGAGGCGACGAACTCGTCCACGATGAAGGCGATCGAGGGCCTCGTCCCGACGGGGAGCATTTCCTTCGGGATGGTCTTGGTGACGGGGAGGAAGCGGGTGCCGTAGCCGGCAGCGACGATGATGCCCTTCATGGAAGCGATGATAGCGGAGAAAGTGGGCGGCCGAGGAGGGGGGTGACGGCGGAATTCCCCTTTTGGGGAATATCGTAGTTGCCGAATGTCGCCTAGAATGCCCGCCTTGAATGCCGCCCTAGGAGGAATCCATGATCCGATCGGTACGAATCCGCTTCACAGGTTATGCGCTGTGGCCCTGGCCCTCTCGCTCGCTGCGAGTTTTTCCTGCACGAGCCCTGCGGCGGGCGTTCCGCTGTCTCCCGCAGAAAAGGCCCTCGCAGGACTTACCCTGTCTGATTTTACCTTTCCGGGTCTCAGCGCCGGGAGTGCGTTCATCGCCCTTTCAACATCCTTCACCGTGCCACTGACAAAGGGAGACTACACCCTTGCCTGGTCCAGTACCTCCGAGTTTGTATCCAAGATCGACCCGCTCTCCGGCCAGGTCTTTGTGAACATCCCCGAGGCCATACCGACGGGTCTGGCCGTGAAGGTAACTGTCACCGCGTCGCCGGCGGCACGGGCTCTGGCCGGCCGGGCTACCGATACGGCAACAAAGGAATTCAGCCTTGACCTGAAGCCCATGACAAGTACGACCGCTGCAGTAGACGCAGTCATCGCTGGCCTTGCTGCGGGTACCCTCGACCTTTCAGGAAAAGACACATCAGGCTCCGTAAGCGGTTCCTTCACCCTGCCTGTGGATGGCAGCTACGGAACGGTGGTGACCTGGGAAAGCAGCAACACCAGCGCGGTTTCCATCGACCAGACAACGGGCAAGGCCACGGTGACGACGACTTCGACGGGGACTGACAGGACGGTCACGCTGACTCCCAAGGTAAAGAAAAAAACTGCGGCCGCTGGTTCCGGAACCCCGGGGACTCCCATCACCATCACGATTCCGCCCCTCGATCCCGCGACGGCCCTTGTAAAGGACACCGAGGCTGTCCCGGAAATCGTCGCGTCCACTGCCGCAGCCGCGCTTTCCGGCGGTGGACAGACCTTCTCCCTGCCGGCGACCAGCGACAGGGGCTGCAACTTCCTCTGGAGCAGCGATTCGCCTTCCATCGCCATTGCGCCGAGCTCCAGCAATGGACTGTATCTCTGCACGGTCACGCCCGGCAGCACGGACCAGAGCGTGGTCCTGACTGCCAATCTGAGCAATGCCACGGACAGCACGAAGAGCTCCGAGGCGGGCGTGACCGTCAAGGTGAAGGCGGCCGATCCGACTGCAGAGGTCGGTGCCACCGGGGACGCCCTCTACCTCTGGTTCGAGGGCACCGAGGACAAGGACACAATTACGAGCGGTTTTCGGGTGGGGCACTCCGGGCTCCAGAAGAACGGCAGCACGGTGGCCTGGAGCGCTGTGCCCTCGGGAGTCCTGGCGATCGCCGCCGACAAGACCGTCACCGCGACCCAGGCGAGCGCAGCCCAGGCGGTTACCCTGAGCGCCACGGTATCCAAGACCGGTGCCACGAACGTGACACGGTCCTGGACGCTCACCATACAGAAGAGCGAGCGCGGACTGGTGGCCGGCTTCGGGACGGGGGGCAAGGTTACGGTAAGCGGGGACGCGGCGACCCTGATACGGAACGCCGCGGATGGCTCCTTCTATGGCTGCTCCTCCAAGATGTCCGATCCCAGGCAGCCCTCGAAAATGGGGGTGATAGTTCTCAAATACAAGCTGGATGGAAGTCTCGATTCGAGCTATGGAAGTTCTGGCATTGTGACGCTGGCTCCTGCAACGGTCTCCAGCACCCTGGTCTCGCTCAGCCCGAAGACCATGGCCCTTGGCCTGGAGGGTGCCGTCTACCTGGGCGGCCAGGCGAGGGATTCTGGCACAGGAAGCCCCAGTTTCATAATCAAAGTGGACTCAACGGGCAGCCTTGACGCCAGCTTTGGAAGCTCAGGCGTCATCCGCGGAGACGGGATGAATGACATCAGTGTGACCGCCATCGAGGTGATCAATGGCGCTCTCTTCGTGCTTGGAGGGGCCAGCAACGGCAACTACGGCCTTCGGAAATACGACCTCTCGGGAAAGCTCGACACAACATTCAGTGGAGGCAAGGGCTTTTTCGCCCTTGATGTCACAAACATTCCAGGCTTGAATTCGAGTCCTGTCCCCCTGCGCCTCGTCTCCGATTCCCAAGGGAAAATCCATATTCCTGTCAGCCTCAGGTCGAGCGTCAGCCCCAATCCTGCCCAGGCTGCAGCCTTCCGCGTCAGTTCCAGCGGAGTCCTCGATACAAGCTGGGGAAGCAGCGGCTTCTTCAAGGCAGGGGTTCCCGCAGAAGCTCCAAGCCTCCTGGTGTCTCAATTGTCGGCCCTTGCCCCTGACGGTTCCTTCATGGCGGCCCTGGGGGAAAAGGACAGCAGTAGTACGAACATCGGTTTCAGGGTCTACCGCTTCCCGGGTTCCGGCACAGGCGTTGCGATGGGCGAACTCCAGGGCCTGGCTTTCTGGCCTACGGCTTCCGTTTGCGTCGGAACGACCTTCTACGCGGCAGGATATGTCCAGGATGACACGACCGGCTCCACAGCCGCGAAAAAGGCCCTCGTGTACGCCTTCAGCACCCTCACCGGCCTTCCTGACACAGCCTTCGGGACCAAGGGTGTCTTCACGCCCTTCCCCACTGCATACAGCTCCCAGTTTACGGATCTGTGCGTCTCGGGCAACGAGGTCCTTGCCATCGGTTCCAGCAGGGCGAGCGCCACGAGCAACACGACGGAAATCTGTATGCTGAAATTCAAATAAGCATTGCTTGTACGAAGGAGTGGCCGCCCGGATTCGATCCAGGCGGTGCTCCCGCCTGCGGGCGGCTCAGCCTCCCATGGCCAGGCGCATGAGCTCGACCCGGGAGTTCACGCCGAGTTTCATATAAATATGTGTTATGTGCTTTTTCACCGTCTCCTCGGAGATGCCCAGCTCCGAGCCGATGGAGAAGCGTGACTTCCCCTCGACGAGCAGTGCCGCGATCTCGCGCTCTCGGGGCGAGAGGGGCATGAGTTCGATCCGGTTCGCGATGGCATGCAGCGCGGTGCCGCCGGAACTGGCCTCTGCCGCCTGGGGTGCTTCCGGCTCGTCCGGCCCGCTCCCGGGATCATGGCCCTTCCCGAGTTCCTCGACGAGGCGCTCCCGATAGCCGCTTTCCACGGCCCTGAGCCTCCGCATGAGGAGTATGTTCACAATGCCTATTACATTGATGCCCAGATAGGTGATCGCCATCACGAGGACGGCCTCGAAGGGGAGCTGCTTGATGGTCACGCACTCCACGAGGTGCCAGAGGCTCAGCGATGCCCCGGCTGCTATCTTCATGGGTGCCGTGGTGGGAACCGCGAAATAGAGCGTCGCAATTATCATGAAGGAAGGCAGGAAGGAGAAAATGGCCGCTGGCGGACGGAGGAGGCCGATCGAGACATCCATTCCGACGGTGACAAACGAAGCAAGTCCAAACCAGAAGTCGAGGTCGGCTTCTGGCCTCTTGCTGCAGCGAAGGAGGATGGCGCCAAGTCCCAGGGTCCCCAGGACGCGGATCGCGAGCACCGCGGCCGTCACGGAGGAAGTTGTCGGAAACCTGAGGTCATTGGCCACGAGAACGGCCGAATAGACCATCGCCACCGCGAAGATGAAGGACCCGAAGCGCTTTTCCTGCTGGCTGTAACCCCTCGTGCTGGACTGAACGGACAGAGATGGCTCCTTACCCGGTCGTATCACGGGCATGATACCTCCATAGGGTGAGTGGTGCAACGCAGCCGAGGATAATCCCTACGCAGCGCGTTTTCCACTACCCAGAGGTGGCACGTTGCCTGAAATCGACGCCGTCGCGCCTTCGAGGATCTGGACTTACTCCAGTATCGTCGGGTCGGGAGCTACGGCCCCCTCGGCCGCAGCCTTGGCAGCCGGTGCTGCAGCAGGCGAAATGACCGCTGCATTGCCTGCCGCCGGCGGCGACCCAGCCCCTGCGGAGCGGATGACAAGGCCGCCATCCTCCGACTTCATGAACCAGGGCACGTCTTCATAGCGGGCCACGTTGTTCCAGAAGGTCATGCCGAGGTTCTGGCCGGAGATCACTCCCGCGACCTCGCGCGCCACGTAGTCGGGATTGTAATAACTGCGATCATAGCTCACGCCCATGTAGAAGGCCTGCACGTAGGGCCGGACGATGATGCGGCCGCGGGCGATGTGGGCGTTCCGGAGCGAGCCGAGCCTGTAGATGCGTCCGGGGCGCTCGATGGCGGGAGCCTGGGCCAGGAAGCCCTGTTCGAAGTGCGAGGGGTAGAACATCGGGCAGATGACATCGACGTATTTCGCGAGGGTTTCCACGTCCTGGCCGGTGCGCGCTCCCGAACGGTACCAGCCGTTGGCGCCGTAGATGTCGATGCTGATCGGAGCGGCTATGCGACCACGTGCGAAGGCCAGGAAGGAGGTGATGGCGCTCTCCCGGTCCATGCCCGCGTCCTTCCAGCGGTAGGAGGCGTCGCCGAGGTTGACGCCGTCGGTGGGAAAGCGGATGTAGTCGAACTGGACCTCGTCGAAGCCGCGGGCGACGATCTCGTTGGCGATGGCGACATTGTAGGCCCAGACATCCTCGCTGTAGGGGTCCACCCAGTGTTCCTCGTAGTTCTGACGAACCAGCGGTGCAGGGGCCGGGCTTGTCGCCGGATCGGGCTTGACCATGCGCCAGCCCTGCCAGGGCCGCTTTGCTGCGGCATCCCATACGGCGAAGCGCGAGCCGGAGGCTGCCGCGAGGACCTGGTCCTTGAATACGGGGATGCGGGCCACGAGCCAGATGCCGCGGGCGTGCGCCTCCGACACCACGGCTTCCACGTCCATGGGGTTCACGTAGCGGGAATATGCCTTGACAATTGGGTCATTCGGCGCGTAGCGGAGCTTGCCGTAGTCGTCCTTGAGGTCGACCACGAGGGAGTTGAGGCCCTTGTCCCTGATGAGGTTCAGGTATTTCGTGCGGCTCGCCGGGTTGACGATGTATCCAGCCTGGAAATAGAGGGAATCCTTGCCCGCCGCCTCCTTCCGCACTCCGGCATTCCTGTCGGGGGCAAGGAGCCAGAGCTCTGACAGGCCCGTGGTGGCGCCGCCCTCGTTCCAGGCTGCCGACAGGAGCCCGCGCGTGGCAAAGGCCGCCCCGAGGGCGCCGGCCAGGGCGTTGGCGGCAGTGTCGGCAGCGGCATCGCCGGCCGAAGAGATGCGCATGACCGCCCCTGCCGTCACAAAGCGCACCGAGCCGTCCGGCAGCGGCGCGAGGGACTCGGCCGTCCCGAAGTCCCTGCCGTCGTCAAAGGCCTGCGTGAAGGGGACCTGGCCTCCCTCCGAGCGGAATACCTTGCATTGGTACGAGTTGCCTGCCCAGAGCCTTCCCGCAGGCACGGCCGCCCTCGCGGGGGCGGGGGCGGGGGCGGGGGCGGCGGCCGCAGCCGCAGCCCGCGTCGATGGCGCAGGAGCCGCGACCTGGGTAAGCTGCGCTGTGGATGCGTCAGCCTGGGCCGCCAGTGCAGGAGTCGGTACCCACAGGAGGTCGGCTACCTCGTCGGTGGTCTTCATCGTGGGCATGGTGAACAGGCCCTTGTCCGCCTGGACCCAGCCCGTCCTGGCAGCCAGCTTCCTGGCGAATAGGCCCTTGATGGGGTGGGCAGCCCAGACTGCGGCCTCCCCGCTGCCCGGCATCGGCGCGAGGGCAACGCACTTCAAGCCCGTCGTCGGCGAGGGACTTCCGAGGTTGGACCAGGTTGCCCCCGAATCGCGCGACAGCCAGACCTCGTCCTTCGTGCAGGTCACGAGGGTCGCGCCGCTTGGGTCGCATTCGAGGTCCTTGAGGTCCATGACCTCCCGCGTGAAGACCTTCTGGCCGCCCACGATATCCTTGTAGGTCTTGAAGGGCAGGCCCAGGCTCCGGTCGGTAAAGCTGCCAAGATCGGCGGTGGCGAAAATCCCCTTCGAGGTGAGAATGTACCAAAGCTGTCCTTGTGCCGGATGGATGATCTTGCGGACCTCTCCCCCTGTCCAGAGTTCCCCTGGAGCCCCACCGGCCACCGAGTACAGGAAGAGCCCCTCACGCGTGCCAACGAGGAGCTCCCCCGCGGCCAGTCCCGAGCCGGCTTCGGGGCTCGGCAGCGCGGATCGCGGCAGCAATGCCGGCTGGGCTACCGTCATTCCTTGCCCCGAGGCTGCCAACGCAGAGGCGCCTGCCCCGGCAGCCCCGTTCGCGGCCTTGCCACGTTGGTCAACCGCAAAGACCAAGGCAATGGCCAGGCCCGAGGCGAGGAGGGCGAGGAAAACAAGGCGAAGAAGGCGCGGTCTCATTCGTACTCCGGGGCGGTCGTAGTCGTTCATCGCAGGTGGTCGTTATCAGTATCGGCGCCTGTGGCGAAGCGGCCATCGAAGCTTTTCGCCAATACGAAGCGTCGGCGGAGGGCAAGGGCCCCGAGGGCGAGGAGGGGGAGCACGAGGAGGGCTCCGAATCCGCCCCAGAGCAGGAGGAAGTCGTATAACCCGTGCATGCCCACCGCGATGGCGAGGCCGATTTTCCATCCGCCCGGTGGCAGGTCGCCAGGAAGCGTGGGCGACTCAGGGCCCCTGCTCATTGAGAGGCTGCGAAGCCGTCCGACACCGAGCTGGTAACCCATGAGCCCCGTGGCGATCGCGTGGAGCGGCACTGCCGTCAATGATCGCGCCAAGAGCAGTTCGGGCCTGTTCCAGGTGTAAAGGAAGTTCTCTGCGATCGCAAAGCCGAGACTGAGCGCGATTGCATAGACCATGCCATCGGCCGCCTCGTCGAACTCGGGCCGCGACTCCAGGAAGCGCTTGAGGAATGCGAGCTTGACGCCCTCTTCTACCAAGGCGGCGACAATGAAGGACTGCGTAAGCATGGAGGGCAGGCCCGGGCCTTCGGGAAGGACAAGACCCAGTCCGCCTTCGATGAGCCCTGCGGGCAGCACCGCAAGCAGTCCGAGCGCGAGGGCCCTGCCGACCAAGCCGAGGGGCTCTGGCCGCCTTCGGTCGAGGATCAGTATCCATGCGAGGATGGGCAGCGCAGGAATGGCGGCAAGGGCGAGACTGCCTGCAAGTTCGAACATCGAGCCTATGATACCCTGCCTGCCAGAGGGGAGTTCAAGCCCGCGGGTGCAGGTCCGCGACCCCGCAGGAGCGCAGGCTTCCGCTCAGCCTCGTCCCTTCCCCCTCCGGTAGAGCCGCGAAAGCGTGGCGAGTTCCGCCGAAACCTCCTTCGAGAAGGCACCGCCCTTCATGCGCCAGCTCCAGTTGCCTCCGAGGGTCGAGGGCGTGTTCATCCGGGCTCCGGCGCCGAGGCCCAGGATGTCCTGCATCGGCGCGACGGCCCAGGCTGCCACCGATTTCCAGGCCTCCCTGACCAGGGCGCGGATCCTGTCGTCCGGACGATAGCCCAGATAGCTGTCGATATAATTGCGCTCACCCGGGCTCGACTTGTCCAGCCAGCCGCCGAGGGTGTCGTTGTCGTGGGTGCCGGTGTAGACCACCGTCTGCTCGACATAATTGTGAGGAAGGAAGGAGTTGTCCGGGTTGAAGGCAGTGCCGCTCTCGTTGGCGTCGAAGGCGAATTCGAGGACACGCATGCCTGGAAGCATCGAACTGTCGCGGAGGGCACGCACCTCATCGGTGATAAGGCCCAGGTCCTCGGCGACTATGGGTGCCGCAGCCCCGAAGGCTTCCCTGAGGCGCGCGAAGAGTGCCTCCCCCGGGGCCTTGCGCCATTCTCCCTTCCTCGCGGTCTTCTCGCCGTAGGGTACCGCCCAGAAGGCCTCAAAGCCCCGGAAGTGGTCGACGCGCACTGCGTCGGAGACCTCGAGGGCTGCGCGGATGCGCTTGACCCACCAGGCAAAGCCCTCGGACTGGTGTGCATCCCAGTCGTAGAGGGGGTTCCCCCAGAGCTGTCCATCGGCTGAAAAGTAGTCGGGGGGCACGCCGGCGACCACGGTCGGCATCCCCTCCGCGTCGAGGAGGAAGAGCCCACGGTTTGTCCACACGTCGGCGGAGTCGAGGGCCACAAAGATCGGGATATCCCCGATGACGAGGATTCCCGCCTCGTTGGCAGCCTTCTTGACCCGGCCCCACTGCTCGAAGAAGAGGAACTGGAGTACCTGTACCCTCTCGATGGCCGCCGCGCGCTTCGCGCGCTCGCGCGATAGCGCGAGGGGATCTCGCAGGGCGAGATCCCGCGGCCACCAGTTGCACCAGAGGTCGCCGAAGCGGCCCGCCGCCACCGAGCTGGCGTCGTACTCAGTCTTTATTGCCATGAAGAGCGCATATTCGGGGAGCCACCAGTCATTTGCGGCGACAAAGCCCTCGTATTCCGACCGCCTCTCCCGGGGCGCTGCTGCCAGGAAGGCTGCCGCCGCCCTGTCGAGGAGGGGTTTTTTCCAGGCGATGAGAGGCCCGAAATCCACCTTTTCGGGATCGACAGGAAAGGGCGGCAGGATTTCCCTGCGATCCAGGAGCCCCTCTTCGGCGATGAGTTCAAGTGAAATCAGGAGGTCATTTCCGGCAAAGGTCGAAAAAGGCGCATAGGGGGAGTCCCCATATCCTGTAGGTCCGAGGGGAAGGGTCTGCCACAGCCCTTGGCCAGATTCGGCCAAACGAGAAACAAAATCAAAGGCTGAAGGCCCAAGCTCGCCTATTCCGCCAGGTCCGGGAAGCGAGCTGGGGTGCAGCAGTACTCCCGAACTTCGATTCATGTGCATGGATACCTCCGTGCTGTGGAAAGTATATGGATTGTAAACCGGTTTAGCAATAACAATTGCCGCGCAAAGAAGGAGGGGGCATTCCGTAGACGAATTCTTCGCCAGGGTCTAGTGTAAGGCATCGTTCTTTTTCAAGGAGGTTTTCCAATGAAGCGATTGCTGGGGCTCACGTTGATATTCGCGCTCATGGTCGCCGGTTCCGGGTTTGCGCAATCCGTGCCGCCGCTCAAGGGCGATGTGGCCATTACAATTCTCCATACCAACGACATGCATGCCCACGGGCTTCCCTCGTCCACCGAGATCGGCTATCCCCGCATAGCCGGCTATGCCGCAGATCTCAGGGCCCAGGGAAAGAACGTACTTCTCCTCGATGCCGGAGACACCCTCCACGGCATGCCCTGGGCCAACCTCGAGAAGGGCAGCCCGGTCGTCAATCTCATGAACCTGAGCGGCTATGCAGCCATGACGACGGGCAACCATGACTATAACTATGGTGTGGATCGGCTCATCGAACTCTGGAAGACGATGAACTTTCCCATCCTGGCAGCCAATGTCTACAGGAACGGTGAGCCTCTTTTCGACGCTTACAAAATCAAGGGTGTGGGAGGGGTCCGTGTCGCAATAATCGGCGTCGCCACCCCCGAAACCCTCTACAAGGCCGACCCGGCCGGACTCAAGGGAGTGGTCTTCGAGAACCCGGTCAGCACGGTCTACAGGCTGATCAACGGCGAGCTCTGGGGAAGGTATGACGTCCTCATCGTCCTCTCCCACCTCGGCATCGATACCTCCTCGAATCCGACAAGCCTCACCCTGGCCAAGGCCTGCCCCGAGATCAACCTGATCATCGATGGGCACAGCCATTCCAGCCTCCAGCAGGAGATCACGAACAACACGACCGGAGTCATGATCGTCAGCGCCGATTCCCTTGGCGTGACGCTCGGCCGCGTCGACATCCTGGTGAACGCGAATCGCTCGGTCGTTTCTGTGATCCCGCAGAGCGTCAACCTCGTGAACACGCCCGCGATGCCGGCAGAGGCTGCAGTCAAGGCCGCAGCTGACGGCATTGCCAAGGCCCAGGAAGGGGCCCTCAACGCGGTCGTCGGTACTACCAGCATCGAACTCGTGGGCAAGCGTGAGATCGTGCGCAAGGAGGAGTCCAACCTCGGCCGCCTCATCGCCAATGGCATGCTCCTCACAACTGGCGCCGACATCGCCCTCATGAACGGTGGTGGCATCCGCGACGGCATCCCCGCCGGCAACATCACGAAGAAGCAGGTCTACACGGTACTTCCCTTCGGCAACTACCTCTGGACCACTATGCTCAGTGGAGCCGACCTCAAGGCCGTCCTTGAAAATGGCGTCTCGAAGCTCCCCGCCATCGACGGCCGCTATCCCCACCTCGCCGGCGCCAGCTTTACCTTCGACGCCGCCAAACCCGTGGGCAGCCGCGTCCTTACCATGACCGTCAAGGGCAAGCAGGTCTTCGCTGACGGCAAGTTCGCCGACGAGAAGGCAAAGTACAATTTCTGCACGCTCAACTTCGAGATGGGCGGAGGCGACGAGTACAACATGCTCAAGGGTCGCCAGTACAAGGAATTCCCCCTGGACGCCGACTCCTTCATGGCCTATGTCGCAAAGCTCGGCACCATCACCGAGGATAACATCGTTCTTAAATAAACGCTTGTTTCGATACGATGCCGAGGCCGCCCGGGATGACCGGGCGGCCTCATGTTTTTGCGCGACCTTGCAGCCCGCCTCGGCCCTCGTCCTTCCGGACAATTGCCTTTATCCGCGGAAACTCAGGCCAGCACAGGCTCCATGCCGAATACGTCCTCGAACATGTCGCCCTTCTCTCCGAGCGACAGGCGCTCGAGGGAGAGGTCGGGGGAGGGGCCACCGTCCTTGCCGCTGACACGGATGACGAGCCTGTCCTCGCGGCGATCCACGGCGACAGCCGAGACACGCTGGTCATGGCCACGGTCGAGGGCATCGGCGATCCTGAGCATCGCGGCGAGCTTGCGCACCACCGTGCGGTCCTCCCGGGAGAGGGCGATGTAGTTGACGTGGGTGTTGGCCGGCTGGCCCTTCCTGTGGTAGCGCGCGACGTTGGCGACGACGGCCGACTCGTTGAGCGAGAGCCCGAAGATCTCCGAATTCTGGATGATGTATTCGGAATGCTTATGGTGTCCCGAGGTGCGTATGAAGGTGCCGATGTCGTGGAGGATGCCCGCAACCTCGAGGAGGAGGCGCTCCCTGGCCCCGAGGCCGTGCTCCCGCCTGAGGGCCTCGAAAAGGCCGAGGGCCAGCGTGGCGACCTGCAGGGCGTGGTCCTCGTCGAAGTGGAACTTCCGGCCTAAGGATATGGCGCTTGCGGTGATCTGGCGGTGCATCTCTTCCTCGTGCTCGGGATCCGGGCCCGTTGCCAGGGTGTGGAGGAGGCCCTCGCGGATGGAGACCGAGGGAACGATGACCTGCTCTGCGCCGGTGCGCTCGAGGAAGAGTCGCTGGATCGTCAATCCGGAACCCAGGCTCTCGGCGTCGGACCAGGAGACACCGAGGCGCGCGACTGCCTCCTCGGTGCTGAGCGCGCCTGTCTCCTCGACGAAGCGCACGTAGTCGTCACGGGGCACGATGGAATACTGCTCGGCGCGCTCGGTCGCCCTCCGGGAGGCCGCGAGCCGGGCATCGGAACCAATTACGATGAAAGTCTTTATCCCTTCGAGGGAGAGCTCCTCGTCGAGGAGGTCGCAGGCGGTGCGGACGTTGTCCTCGAGGAACTGTCGCAGCGAGGCGGCCACCTGCCCCGTCCCGCGCACGAACTCGTCGATCCTGACGGTGCCGATCCTGAGAGAGTGCGAGGCCACCATCCTGCCGCGCCGCAGCAGCATGATCTCGGTGGAGCCGCCGCCTACCTCGAGGATGAGGGCGTTGGCCCGCGTGAGTATCCTCCGCTCGTCTGACAGCGCGTGGACGACGGCGAGGTACATCAGGTGGTTCTCCTCGAGGTCCTCGATGATGTCCACGTGGAAACCGGTCTGGAGCGCAACCCGGTCGATGAAGGTGTCGCGGTTGCCCGCCTCGCGGAGGGCGCTGGTGGCTACGACACGGGCCTCGGCGGGGCCTATTCCATAGCCGCGGAGGAGTTCCTTG
Source organism: Spirochaetota bacterium (assembly GCA_037130415.1). GTDB lineage: Bacteria > Spirochaetota > Spirochaetia > Treponematales > Rectinemataceae > CAIJMU01. The sequence continues at coordinate 282 of JBAXTA010000017.1, read as the reverse complement.
AAGCCGGCGAGGATGGCGATGCTCTCCCGCGTGACCTCACGGCTGACGACACCGTTGGTAAAGACGTCCCGGCCTACGCGGCTCGGCTTGCCTGCGCGGTCGAGGACACGGTAGTCGCCACCCTCGTCCACTGAAGCGATGAGGAGCCTGATGCCCGTAGAGCCGAGCTCGATGACGGCCACGACCCGCTCGCTGCCCTTTCCAGCCGTCGCGGCCGTGCCTGCCGCCGCGGCTGGCGCCGCCGCGGCTGGCGCCGCCGCGGCCGTGGCCGTCGCGGCCGTG
>JBAXTA010000169.1:0-10070 GCA_037130415.1 Spirochaetota bacterium | reverse complement strand
CACGAACGATTCGCTTGGCGGGATGATCGCAGACGCCGTGGCTGGAAAGCCGGTCTACATCACTCGGGCGCATGCCCTTTTCGCCACCCTACCCGAGGATGGACGCGACAGGCTGGCCCTTGTCATCGAGCTCCTGGACCAGGACGGCCGAAAGGCCTGGGATCTCTGGATCCCCACTCTGGAGGGGACGACGGCAGAGGAGCTGGCCTTTGTCCGCGAGTATGTCCAAGCGGAGGTCTACAATATCCTGTCGAGCATCGGCGCAAGGTCGATGACAATTTTCGTCGATCATGGCCGGCATGAAGCGCTCAAGCTGGCCTTGGGCCTCGACGAGGCCTTCTGCATCGGCCTGTCCCGCAGTCAGCGGAACGGCTACGGTCGATCGGTCAATGTCCTCGACAGGATGATTGAAGCTGTGCGCCCCGGCGAAGCTCACTTCCGTTTCGCTGTCTCGGAGCTTTCCCAGCTTCCTTTTATCCCTCCCCTTCCCCGTCCGGATGGCGATAGCCTCGCGGCATTCCGGGCTTGCACCCTCGGCCTTGAAGGAAAGGCCTTCTGTGGCATCGATGTCGGAGGGACAGACATCAAGGCGGTGCTGGTCGACGATGGCCGCATCATCGCCTACAAGGAATACGACTGGTTCCCCGCATCCTTCCTTAAATCCAGCCAATTGGTTGATCCCATCGTCCTTGTCACCCGTCTCCTGTCGGGACGATTATGGCTTCACCACGCCTGCTTGGCCGACGGCAGGAGCAAAGTCCTGCTCGCGCGCATGGAATCAGCCATGGACAAGGACGCAGACGATGCTGGAATGGCCGACATTATGGCTGCCCTGGAATCCGAGGGATTTCCCGGGGGATCCGACAGCGGCTCTTTTTTCGACGGGATCGGCCTCTGTTTCCCCGATGTCGTGGTCAGGAACAAGATTGTCGGGGGGGAGGTCTACAAGACGCGCGGCATCCGCAACAATCCCGCCATAGACTACGAGTCGGACTTTGCCCATCTGACCGAACTCGACGAGTGTCTTAAAGCCTTCGTCAAGACCGGTGGCAGGGTGCGGATAATCAATGACGGGCCGATGGCCTCCTTCACTGCGGCAGTCGAGATGGCCATCTCCCCTGATGCTGCCAAGGTGGCCAAGGGCGTCTTCGCCCATACCCTCGGCACCGAGCTTGGCACCGGTTGGGTGACCGAGGCCGGCGGTATCCCCGACATCCCGCTGGAGGTCTACAACTTCATCATCGACCTCGGAAGCTCTCATGAGCGCGCCTATGGTCCTGACGACCTCCGGAGCATCAACAACTTCAATACAGGCCTTCCTGGAACGCTGCAGAAGTATTGCAGCCAGAGCGGCGTCTTCCGCCTCGCAATGAAGTATTTCCCCGAGGAACGCCCCGACCTCTTCCGGGAACTCGGGGAAAAGGGCTTTGTGGAGACCAGGCAGCTTGGTGAAATCACCCAATTGATTGTTCCCACCGAGCCGGTCGACCGGCGGAAGCCCTTCCTCGAGCACATGATGGCACTGATCGACAGGGAGGGCGACGAGACCAACCGCAGGATCTGGCGCGAGTTAGGCGAATCACTCGCGGTCACCTTTCTTGAAACCACGAGGATCCTCGAACCCGGCCCGGAGGAGCGCTTCCTATTCGGCCGCCTGGTCAAGAACCGACGCTGCTTCGATCTGATGGTCGAGGGGGCACAGGGCCTCAAGGCCGATATCCGCCTGGTCGTTGCAGGAACCGGGATGGCCAACAGCTCACTGATGAAACAACTCGACGGCCATCCTCAGTACAGCCTTGCCCAGTTCGCCCAGGCCATAGGCGCGGTGTATTTTGCCAATCTTGGCCCGAAAGCCCCGGACTTCCTGGCGGTTGCCTCGGCATCCACCCCGCCCGCGTCCAGGTCTTGAACTCCCAATTAGTACAACCTTAGGTCTTCGCGCAGATGTCGATCTCGAAGGAGCCGTCGGGGGTGCTGAAGGTGATGGCGACGACGGGGCCGATGTTGGGCCAGTCGATGCAGTGGTTGGGACCGCGCACGACAACCGGGGGTGCGATGTCGAACTCGTGGCCACCTTCGACCGAGGAGGCGGTGCCGGCGATGATGTTGGTGATCTCGCCGACGAGGCCGCTGGCAAGGCTGGTCTGGTCGTCGCCCCCGACTTCGACGCCGGATTTGGCCAGCAGGGCCTCCGCGAGGCTGCCGGGAAGGCGGAAGGCAAAGACGCCCTGAACCTGGCCAGCCATGCCGAGGAGGCCGGTTATATCCCAGCCATGCTCGCCGTTGGACGAAATCTCGACAGGCTTCCCTGCCTTGGCCTCGATTCCGAACATGTCGCGGAAGGTGCCCTCTGCGGAGCTGCGGAAGGCGGACAGGAGTCGTTCGTCCATTGGTAATCCCCTTTCGGTATGGCGGGCTTCGTATCCCGTGCAGGTTCTAGCTTAGGGCCTCAGAGCTTCGGCCACAAGGGTGGATCGGCGTGAAGCCATGCGATCAGGAGGGATGGCGGTGCCCGCGGATGCCGCTTTCGATCATCCTGAGTTTGAGATCGCGGAGCCCGGAAGATAGTGAAACCTTGTAGACGTGGGGGTTCAGAATGCGGAGATAGGTCGAATCAAAGGCTTCAAGGCGACAGCGCAGGCCCATGCGGATGTCAGCGAGGGAGGGCAGACTGGAACTGGCGCAGCCGCCCTCCATGACGGGCTGAAGGAGGCATTCCACCCGGGTTGCCAGGAGTTCTGCCTGACGCCAGTCAGCCGAATAATGGTGGAGGGTAAGTCGATCACCGGCACATGGCTCCTCATCTGGAAGGGTCATGAAGTCCGCCTGCGCGCTGCCATCCTCACCGTAGAGCCTAAAGAGGCGCTTCCTGCCGGGGGTAGTGGATTTCTCCGGAGTGTCGGAAACCTTCATCGTGGGTACCAGCTCCCCGTCCCGTCCGACTGCAGCCAGCTTGTAGTCGCCCGTACAAGATGAATCATCCCCCCCGGTTACCCGGTGTGTTCCGACGCCCCAGCGGTCGACAGGGGCCCGCGATGCGACATGGCATTCGATGCTGTGCTGATCAAGTTCGTTCGACACGATAATGAAGGCCTTGTCCAGCCCGGCTGAGTCGAGGCCCCTCCTGACCTCGCGGGAGAGGTAGTCGATGTCGCCGGAGTCGAGGCGCACCCCGAAGTCCAGGCCCCTTCCTGCGAGGTCCGAACCGACCTTGATGGCGTTCGCGAGACCTGAACCCAGGGTGTCATAGGTGTCGATGAGGAAGACGCTGCGCTCAGGATAGATGTCCGCATAGCGCTCGAAGGCCTCAAGTTCGGTCTTGAAGGACATGACCCAGGAATGGGCCATGGTGCCAGAGACGGGAATGCCGAGTTCCTTGCCGGCGAGGCTGTTGGATGTCGAGGAGGATCCGCCCAGCCAGGCCGCCCTGGAGGCTGACAGGGCACCGTCAGGGCCCTGGGCGCGGCGCAACCCGAATTCCATGACAGAACCGAAATTCGAGGCACGCCAAACCCGGGCTGCCTTGGTTGCGATGAGGCTCTGGAAATTCAGTGTATTTAGTAACAATCCCTCGATGAGCTGGGCTTCGACGAGGTCGGCTTCGACACGGAGGAGGGTCTCGTGGGGAAAGACGATGGAACCCTCGGGCACTGCCGCTATGTCGCCCTTGAATCGGAAATCTGCGAGGTAGTCGAGGAAGCCGCGTTCGAAGCCGCCCTGGGCTTCGAGCCAGGCCAGATCAGACCCGGTGAAGCGGAAAGTTTCAAGGTCAGAAAGAAGAGTCCCAAGTCCTGCAAACACCGAATAGCCGCCTGAAAAAGGATGCCGGCGGAAAAAATACTCGAAAACGGAGCGCCTACTGCCTCCCGCCTTCCAGAAACCCTGGGCCATCGTAAGTTCGTAGAAGTCAGTAAAGAGCCCGCTGACCATGGACTTACCCCAGGTCCGAGGACAGGAGGTAGCTCGCCCCAGCCTGTCCGAGGCGCAGAAGCGCTGCATCAAGCGTCCCCTTCGGTACATCAACACCCTTGGTGGCGTCGGCGATGATCAGGACCTCGAATCCTGCGGAGAGGGCGTCGAGGCTCGAGTAGAGCACACAATAATCGGTCGCGAGTCCAACAACGTAGAGGCGCCTGATGCCGAGGGAAAGCAGCCAGCCACCAAGGCCAGTTGGCATGGCTGTATTGTTCTCGGCAAAGGCCGAGTAGGAATCCGAGCGAAGCCGCATTCCCTTCCGAAGGATCATGGAGGCGCGATCGGTGTCGAGGTCACGGTGAAAGGCTGCGCCATCGCTGCCTTCCACACAGTGATCGGGCCAGAGCAACTGTGTGCCGCCCGGGACCTCCACCGTCTGGGATGGCCTCTTCCCCGGATGGCTCGAGGCAAAGGAAACATGGTTGCGGGGGTGCCAGTCCTGGGTCAGGACAATGTAGTCAAAGAGCGGCATGACCTTGTTGATTGGCCCCAGAACCAGGTTTCCCTCGGTGACGCCAAGAGTGCCGCCAGGACAAAAATCGTTTTGCATATCGACGACAAGGAGGGCGCTGGTCTTTCTGTCTGGCATCATGTCCTTCCTCCTGAGTGTCGCCTCTGGCTCCCGAGAACTGGACGGGACGCCCCACTGTCGAGGACAGTAGCAGAAAGACCGCCTAAGCGCAAATCCTGCGGCTTTGAGGCTTCGGTACGGGTATCGCGCGTCCAGATCTGCGCCAAATAACGCAGGATCTGAAAGAGGGCCCATTTGTCCGCATAGGACTTATGTTCGACCAAGGTATACCGGCGAGCTTCCCGGCCCTCGAGCTGGATACTTGCTGACAGATCGGGAACGTGCTCCCGATGCTCCTCGTCGATGAAGGTGCCATCGGAAATGTCCAGAGTACTTACATCCAGAAGCGTGAAAGCCTCAGCTGGCAAAGCAGTTTCCAGGAAAGGGAACGGTTCTCCGGCCGGGAAAACCAGGTCTTGATGAATTTGCCATTCGGACTATGAACTCGCCGCTTGTAGCTGAAGAATATCCGGGCGTGGGGAGGGAATCAAGGTGAGGAGCTGACTCAGCGGATCAAACACCGCAGCCGAGTCATGATTGAGAGTCAGGCCCCTTTCCCTTGGTCCCTCACAAAAGGCCTGATTTCCTTGCTGTCGCGCATCATCCCCGCCACGGTACGGAAAAGGCTAAAGACTCTCTCGAGTCTGAGGCCAACCTTTGTGGCGACGGGGAAGTCGCAATCGGGCGAAGCCAAAAAGGCCCGGAGGAAGGAAATCTGGATGGCCAGGTACTTGAGAATCCTGTAGCTGGTATCGGGAAGGTACGACACGCCGTCATCGTCTTCTATGGAATCTTCCTTGTCCGCCAGGAGTTTGACCACCTTGAAGACATGATAGTCGCCAAGAAGGATCATCTCGAGGATCTTGGTGGACAGTCGTTCGACGATCCACCGAGCGCTTGCGTCGGTCCTTGCAAGATTCCGGATGGCTTCCTTGCCGCCGACTGTTGTGAAGAGCTCGAGATTCGCGGCAATCTCCAGATAGAGGAGTCGGATGAGGGTGCCACGCATGCGCCTGCGGCGGATGGGACCAGCCGCGAGATCCATCACTGACTTCGCGATATCGATACCTGTGCTTATCAATTCGAGCATGGAAACTCCTTTGGGTGGTTCGGGGCGGCATAACCTGTGGTCATGCCGCCCCCGAAGCCCCAGAAAATGGATAAATGGGTACATAGGTCAATGGTTAAAAGGCCCGACAGGCACGGACAGAACCGGAAGTGAACTTGTCGTAGCCGTAATGATCGCCATTGGAGAAATACTGGCACCACGCGTAGTAGTCCTTGTCGTACTGAGAGGAGGACCACAGCCAGGCGCCGCCAAACCCTCCCAGACCTGGTTTCTTCAGATTCGTATACATCAAATTGAGCTCGTCCTTTGAGGGAAGGAACCAGTCGGAGAAGCCACCGAGCGAGAGGTTCTTGCAGAGGGTCGCAGCATAGTTTCCGCTGCCCTGGGCGGCGATGATGGCGTCGGTGTTGGATTTGCCGGAGCCGACTGCGGTGTCGGTTTTGATATCGATGTTGTTTCCATTGTACCACTGGATTCCGGTGCTCTGATCGCTCGGAGCAGCTTCCAGAAACTGCCAACCGTCGGAGAGCTCGCCCTTGTCAAAGAAGACGACCCCACCCGCCGGACCCAGGTCGCCGACTTGGTAGACATAGGCGACGGTAAGGTCCCTCCTCCAGAGTTCTCCGGGCAACTTTCCATCGCTCGCCAGGGAATAGCTGCCATCCGCAGTGATGGGTATCCGGACACCGGCACCCGCGACCTTCGTCCCCGCAAAGCTGTATTCACGACCCTTTATGTAATTGTCTATGGAAACGACAGTTTCACCTGCTTCCCCACGCGCCCTGCTTACCCTAAATCCCCAAAGCCCTTCGGTCACGGGATCCTTGCCATTTTTAGCGGCCAGTTCCTTGAGTCGTAAGGCTCCGGATCCTAAAGCTATGGTCGCTGTCGCGGTCCAGGCCGCAAAGCCCTTGTCCTTGAAAAAGGCTGCATTCTTGCGGTCGAGGTAGTAGCGAAGGTCAGCCTTGTCGAGGTCGGCAACAAAAAAGCGATCGACAGTTTTCCCTGCATCATCATCAATTTTAATCATAGCCAGGTCCGGAAGAGAGATTGAGAGTGGAAAAGATCCACCTTCTTGGGCGTTGAAACTTCCGAGTGTCAATGTAGCCGGAATCGCAATTTCGGTGTCGAAGAACAGTCGCCCAAGACGCTCACCTTCGGCTCGCCGAACTGTAAATTCCTCCTTGGTTTCGTACTCGTTCTGCTTGTATGGGTCAGTCATCATCCAGAAAGCGTCAAGGGCAGCTAACTCCCGCTTCCATGCCTCGAACTTGAGTGCAGCTGGCAGAGTCGAAGGGAAGGGAACACCCGCCTTGAAAAGGTATTCCAGAATGCCCGCCGCTTCGCTGGCAAATTGGGCATTCAACCTTTCCGCGTCACCAGCCTGTTTCTCGGTTTGGCCAGCTGGGCTGATGGAGTAGAGGTACAAGCCGACGATCAGGGCTGTCCCTTCATCGAGCCTTCCGGCGCTGAGTGCCTCCGACAGCAGCTTGGTATCGGCATCGATCTGGGCCTGGAGGGTCTTCTGTGTCGCCGCCACCTTGGTCGCAGCCTTTGCCGCCAGGGCAGTGTCGAGATCCCAGACATACCACAGGGCGCTGCTTTTGACATAGGGATTGGTCTTGCCCGTCGCCTTCTGCGCCGTCCTGGCCCCTGCGGCGGCGTTCTCGACATAATTGAAGATAATCTTGCTGACAAAGTCGCCAGGGAAGTGCTTCGCGTCAAAGAGTTCCGGATTCTGGGCCTGTACCTTGTCGAGCTGGGCGAAATTCCGCGCAAGCGCAAGGTTCTGGACGAGTCGCGTCACCTCCTTATCGTTCTTCGCCTTGATCGCGGCAAAGACTACGTCGGCCTGGTCGGCGGCGAAAACAGCCGCTGCCATGGCAGAAAGCAGGACGAGAGCCAACAGTCTACGGATCATGATTCTCCTTCCCCCTATGCGGAGTTCCGGGTAACCTGAGCTAGCCTGGCGAATTCCCAAACTGCAATCTTCCTCATAATTACCTCAGATGAACCGAGTTTACAGTTTTTTTTTTGTCAAACTCGATTTTAGTCCTTCGCTTGAAGACAACACCTCCCGTACTCGGAGCGATAGCCACTCGATCGCAAGAAATCCAAGGGTTTGTTTTCTGGCATTTTCGCCCTGTCAAGCCACATTTGCGGCAGAAGGTGGAATTTCCTAATAGACAATTGTCTATGTCGGCTTTTTTGCACGATGATTAGTATCTATTTTCGCAATAATTGCCGGGATATGACACTTTGATGTTTCTCGCCGAGCTGCAGGCATTCCAGGAACAGCTCTTGAATGCCCTGCGGCAAGAGTTTCTGGTTGCCGTCACCTCATTGTATGGAGGCTTGGAATGGCTAATATCACAAGGAGAATTTATGACAATCTCCTTCGCCGTGCTCGAAAAGCGGCGATCGATCGGGGTTCCAGCCTGTCAGATCTGTTTCGGACCTTCCTGGGCTAGCTTGTCGAGCATGAGGAAGCCCGCCGAGGAGCTTGATACGCTCTTCGAGACCGGTGTGGCGGCCTCGCAAGGCAACTGCTGGACCAGAGACGAACTCCATGAACGATAGCCCTTTTTTTCGATACCGACGTCCTTGTGAATGCCATTGATATGTCGGAAAGCGACAAGCGCACCAAGGCGCGAAGGTCTCGTACCTTTATGGTCAGGGACTTCGCCTAACTCCAAAGCATGGCGCTCAGGGTGCATAGGTCACAGGAAGGAAGGACCATATCCTTTTGCGTTTCACGACGGCAGCGCCTGACGAGTGAGGATAGGCGCAAATGGTGGCCTGGAAACCCTCCTTCGGTTTATGCCAGGAGATCCAGGTCGGCCAGGTAGGTGGCTGCGTCGCGGATCTCCAGTCCATCGGGATAGGTCCTTCCATTCGGGAGGCTTCCAACCAATTGCACGCGTTTTGCATCCAGTATCGCCTCGCCGAAGGCGGCAAAGGAGGGCGAGCGGGAGCTGTCACCAGCCTTGACATCGAAGCAATGGCTGAGCCTGCCGGCCTGAGCGACAGCAAAATCGAGTTCCTTGCCTTCCTTGTTCCGAAGGTAGTGGAGAGCGCATTCGAGGCCCCGTGTGTCTTCAAGGAAATCAAGTTCCTTGCGGAGTGAGCAGGCGACCGCGTTCTCGAGCCGCGCCCCCCCACCTGTCTTTACCTGACCCGTGTCATGGAAATAGTACTTGGGCTCCTTGAGGATGGCGCGTGCGATGTTCCTGTGCCAGGGCCGGACTGCGAAAATCACATGAAGATTTTCAAGGAGGCCCAGCCAGACCTTGATGGTCTTGGGATCCTTCTTGAGATCGGCGCCCAAGTTGGCATAGGAGATCGGTGAGCCGACCCGCGAACGAAGCAGTTCGATGAGGGTCTCGATCCCGAGGATGTCGGTAAGGGTCGCAAGATCGAGAAGGTCCTGGCGCAGGATGGCGTCGAGGTGGGTTCTTCGCCATCGAGCGTAGAATACTTCATCGTTCGCGAGAAAGGGTTCCGGGAAGCCCCCCACCTTGAGGATGCGCGCGAGGGTCTCATCAGGTTCCATCTTGCTGGCGAGCTCGCGGACATCGAAGGGGTGGAGGCGATGCGCAAAAAAACGTCCAGCCAGCGAGTCGCCGACCTTCCGGAATGCGTCAAGGCGCGCGCTGCCGGTGACGACGAGGGCGGGAGGGATTCCGTCTACATCGAACACGGCCTTGAGATAGGCCTTCCATTCGGGCATCTTGTGGAGCTCATCGAGGATAACGAGGGGCTTCCGCCTGTCCCAGCTGCGTTCGCGAAGGCGAATCCGGTGGCCTGGATCATCATAAGTCAGATAGTCATAGTCCGGAGCGAGGCTTTTCGACAGCCAGGTCTTGCCAGCCTGGCGCGGGCCTGAGATCAGGATAATCTTCGAAGACATGTCTTTGAGGATCTGCGCCTTGATCGAGCGTTCCATGGTTGACCATTATGTACGCCATTCCCGATTGGTCAAGACTTTTCGGGAACGCGATGTGGTTTAGTCAATGGTTGAGGGTTATGTGTTTCAATGATGCAAGGGATCCCGAGACAAGCTTGCGTGCCAGTGAGAGCTAGCACGCCCTCTTCACCCACCGACCACCGTCACAGTCCCACCAGCAGTCTCGAGCACTTCCCAGGTCAGGCGCTCCTCCCAGGACTTTTGCCTGCCTGCAGGCGTACGGTCGAAGACCACCAACCAGACATCGGCACTGCGGTCGATGGTGTCACGGTAGCGGATAACCTGTTGTAGCCCCTCGGTCACTGTCGTGGCCCGACCGTCGCCAGGATGTACCAGCTTGATCTCGATGATGGACCAGTGACCGCTGTACAGCACAGCAAGGTCCATGCGCCCGCGACCGGCGGCGTATTCGCGCTCGATGCGGCCTCCGCCGTTTACCACGCGCTGCAAAAAGGCCATGAGGAGGAGGTGCGGAAAGGCTTCGGTGT
>JBAXTA010000168.1:0-10094 GCA_037130415.1 Spirochaetota bacterium | reverse complement strand
CGTTCCGCGTCGGAACGATACACTGAATTACGCTGGATACACGAGGTCTGAAGTTACGAGCACACGCTTGCCTTCGGCAAGAAAATGGCAGATGACATTAGCGATGGTATGCGTCTTTCCTGTGCCAGGTGGTCCTTGCACGATTACACCATCGTGAATTTCCAAAAGCTGGACGATACGAACTTGCTCGCCGTTGAAGGGCTTGGGGAAGTACAGATCTTTCGGCTTTTGGCTGTTTGTGGAGCTGCTTGCGTAGGATGCGGCGGAGATTCCACGGAAAACAGGCAACTCGATGGCAGTGTTGGTTGTGTCGGGGTCGGTGACGAGCACAGCTATCGCGGGAGGGTAGTCGTCAGCCTCCTCTATTCGATTTTTCAGTTTTTCAAGGTCCTGCAGGAAAAGGTTGTTGGTACGCGGGCGCGCAAAGAGGAGCCATGAATCGGTGACTTTGAGCTTGTCGTCAGCCTTGGGAAGGGTGCGGTCTTCCAATGGTACTGCGGTGGGCCAATAAATGCCGTTCGCATCGAGGGTGGTAGCTGCACTTTGAAGTAGAGCTCCGAAGGTACTCCGATCGAAGGGCAAGAAGGTGGTCGCAGCTTGAGCGAAAAAGTCCTTGGCCGTTTTTTCAAGCTCAGCGAGCCCTGGGTTGTTGACTGATGCGTACCAATCGACTTCGAGGTGGGCATCGACATCCCGGGGAGAGATTTCCATTTCAGCCGTGACGGGGTTGAGCGCCAATTCGACCAGCTGACCTACCAAAGGATAGCTTAGATGAGCACCTTGGGTATTCCAAATGCCGAGGCCAACACCCCACACCAGTTCGATCTGAGCCTCGACAATGCTGCCTTCGAGCTGCTGTTTCAAAGTGAGAAGTTGGGAATAGAGCCGGATGCTCCTTCGCCGAGGCTTTTCGCCCTCTGCCCAAGGGCGCCACTTCGTATCGAGCCAATATGCAAACTGAGTCTGAACCATATCGGCATATTCGAAGTCTGTAAGCGCTATCCTTTCCTCGGGGTCGATGCTAGGTTTGTCTTCTGTTGGGGGTGTCTCCAATGAGCAATATGTCCCTGCTTCGATTAATCTTGCCCCTTCGATAACTTCCCGCAGCAAGGGCTCTTCCGTAGGCGTCTGGGTCTTCTGCACCCAGGGTTGTAGCAGAGCGCTTCCAATCTCGGGTGGTTTCGTCTCGTGCAGTCGTGCCACGGCAAGCCAAATCTCGTCATCGCTCTCAGGGCCGTTGATGTTAACGCGGACACCGGGCAGCCCTTGAATCTCGTGCTCGTAGAGTGCGAAGAGGCCATGGGCGGAGACATTGGTGGCAGGCTTGCCCCTCAGGCGTGATGATTGCTTGGAGAATTCGATGAGGGAAAGGAGGCGTGACTTTTCTAAGGATATGGGGATAGAAGTGGCATCGGGCTGGGTATTCATAATGCTTTATTCCTCCTGAAACTTTCAAGTCATGGTAAAATTCATCCAAAGACAAGCGAAGCTATATGTTGCCTCTTGTCGACCTTTGAATGATAGGCCTTCCTATTTAGAAACTATTTCGGGAAAGAGGCCTTCCAATATATATGCCTTCGCCGCCGAGGTAGTCATGACGTTCCCCATCGATGAGGATCTGCACATCATGCACGTTCGGAAAGGAGGTCGCTGTGTAGACGACCTGCTTGAGCTGACCTGCATAGCCCTCGATGCCGTAGTGATTATACAAAAAAGCTTCGCCGAGATTGATGACTGCTGTTGTACCCTGCATCCGAACCGAAAGCAGCTTCGTGCCCGAGGGTATGATGCTGACGAGATTCTTGCGGATTTCAGGCTCGACTGGACCACGGAGAAGGGCTACAAGCGCATCGAATAGCGGTGTATCGCTTTCGGGAATCGCCCGAGATACTTCCTGTCTTACGATGACGCCATCGTCATCGATGCGAACAAAGTAGAGCGTGATGAGCCTCGTTTTTGCAGGTCGGACGGAAAACACTTCTTTTTCGACAAAACCGGCTTCTTCCAAATTTTCTCCTGCTAGTGGAGTCTGCTTGGGTTGGATCTCGGATGAGCCGATGACCGTTGCAGCCCCACCCGATCCCTTAAGAAAGAGCACAAAGCTCGCGCCTGACTCATGCCCCGGCAGGGTGCCCAAGAGGGGCAGGGTCTTGGTTACGCCGCGCCGGATGCGGTCGTACATGGCCAGCGGGTCCAGGCAGGTCTCCGTGTTGCTCTCGAGGAGGGATTTGAACTGTCGTGCGAACTCGCTCTCGTCGGGCACGGTCTCCGAGGCTCCCGAGGTGAGCACCTGCTTGGCCGTGTAGCGCAGGGCGTTGCGCCAATACTCCGAGTCGATGGTCGGCGTGGCGCCGCGCTGCACGTTGATGAGGTCGCCCGAAAAGCAAGAGTCCGAGACGAGGGCCAGCGAGCGCGCCTTGATCATCGTCATGAAGTTGCGGATCTGGCTGTTGCCGATCCAGCGGTCCTGGGACATGAGGTCCTTGCTGCCGTCGCTGGGAATCCAGAAGCCAGTGTTGTACTTGTCCGTGTAGCCATGCCCCGCGTAGTAGATCAGCACCGAGTCCGTCGGCCCGACGCGGGCGATGAGGTCGTCGAAGAGGCGCCTGATGCCCGCCGCCATCGCAGCCTCATCGTAGAGTTCGACGACCTCATCGACGTAATAGCGCCTCGCCAGGATCTCCTTGATCGCCTTCGCATCCTTGACCGGGTTGCGCAACGAGCCCCACTCGGCGTAGCGGTCGATGCCGATGAGGACGGCGTACTGCTTGCCAACCTGGTACTCGGTCCCGGCCACCGAGGTGGCCAGCACCTGGAGCCCGCGATCCTGGGCGACTAGCGGCAGGACGGAGAAAATGCTCATGACGGTGAAGGCGAAGATGAAGCGGCGCATGGCTTCCTCCTGATTCTGTTCTAAAGGGGAGTATAACCTGTCAGGCAGTTTGGCGCAAGGAGATAGAGATGCAAAAGCATGCTTTCCTCTTTTCCCATTGATCAGAACCCTAAATCCTTCGACTCCCAATTTCCCCATCCTCTTCATCCTGTCCATCCATGTTAGAACTCTTCTCTTCCTCTTCAGGAAGAACAGGGAATTAACATGGATAGACAGGATGGGCAGGATGGACAGGATAAAAAAGCAAGGAAAGCTTGGCTGCTATTCTGATCCATGAATATTTTCCTTGGTCCTGGTGAAACGCTTGTATTCCAGCTTTGCGGTACCGAAGTTGATGAGAAGGCCGACTTCAATTCCTGTGGCGTTGAGGTAGTTGATGATTTGGGCTTGATGTTCCGGGGCTAGGGCTTTTGCAGTCTTTAGTTCGACGATGACGACTCCTTGCACGAGTATATCAGCATAGAACTCCCCGACGCTTTGACCACGAAAGGTAACGTTGATCGGGTACTGGCCATTCGCTGCCAAACCCCTTTCTCGAAGCGCCAGTATCATGGCCTTTTCGTAGACCGATTCCAGGAAACCCGAGCCAAGCTCATTGATAATCTCAAATGCACAACCGATCACCGCTTCCGTAATATCCCCATTCTTCAGGCTCTTATCATGCCCATCCTGTCCATCCATGTTCAATCTCTTGCTTCGAGCATGTGACTGCTCAGGCCAGCCTGACTTTTATTTGTGGCGAATCCGCCATAATTAAAACCGGGGTTGTGGACGCTTTCCCAAATGCCTAGGAACTCCACGGTATTCCTGTTGCGCAGCCAGTCCGAGATGAAAAAATCCCCGTCCTTCGCCTTCAACATGTCTGTCAGGGATAGGTAATCCCCTTCCGGGTAAGCGGTCACAGCGACAGACACGCCTTTGACCTCCATATGCTCGGTTTTCTTGTTCAACTGCTCCCCCTATGTCAAAAAAGCATGCTCCCCTCCTTCCCCTTTGATCTCTAGGACCCTAAATCTTTCGATTCCCAATCTCTTCATCCTCTTCATCCTGTCCATCCATGTTGGAATTCCTAAATGTGATCTCCGAGCAAAAAATCGAGGAGATTCAGGTGCCTGATCCCGTTCCGGTCCATCCGGATGCGATCGAGTGACAGCACATACTTATCATAATTGTCATCGATCCGCTCCAACGATCCGAACTCCCTTTCCACGGTTTCCGGCGAAGCGAGCAGGTAGGCCACCTGGATGTAGATCCTGTCGCTGCCTTTTTCGGCGACGAAATCGACCTCGCCATCTTTCAGCCGTCCGACGGAGACCTTGTAGCCGCGACGCAGCAACTCGAGGTAGACGATGTTCTCCAGGGACTGCCCGATGTCCGCCTCGTTGTCGAATTCCACCCCCCTCAAGCCCAGGTCATTGAGGAAATACTTCTCGGAGGTCCGGAGCAACTGCTTGCCCTTGATGTCGTATCGTGGTGCAGAGTGGATCAGGAAGGCACTTTTGCAGGCGTCAATATAGTGGTAGATAGTCTCTCTTGAGAGCGAGCGCCCCTCGCTTTTCAGGAAATCGGCGATCTTCTGGGCCGAGAAGATCTGCGCGATGTTCTGGAACACATAGCGCAAAAAACCTTCGAGCAGGTCAACATCGCGAATCTCGTAGCGCCTGACGATGTCCTTCAGCACTATGGACGACTTCATGTCCTCGATGTACTGCTTCTTGACGGCTCCCTCCTCGAAGCGCATCAGAGAAGGGAGGCCGCCGTAGCGGAGGTACTCGGAAAACACCTCGTCCCGGGAGGAAGCTCCCTTCACGCTCATTATCTCCTTGAAGGAAAGTGGCAAGACCTCGAGCGTGAAGTAGCGGCCCGTGAGGTAGGTGGCGAACTCGCCGGACAGAAGGTTCGAATTTGATCCAGTGATGTAGAGGTCGACGGGATGCTCGAGGATGAGGGAATTGACCGCCTTCTCGAAGCCCTTTACCTCCTGGATCTCGTCCAGAAAGACATAATGCATCCCTTTATCCCCGATCCTGCTTGCCACATAGGCGTACATGCCTTCGGCTGTCAGACAATCGCGGAACGAGAATAATTCGAAGTTCATCTCGATGAAATGATCCTGAGCGACGCCGGTGGCGAGGAGCTCCTCCTGGATCAGCTTCAGCAGCG
Source organism: Spirochaetota bacterium (assembly GCA_037130415.1). GTDB lineage: Bacteria > Spirochaetota > Spirochaetia > Treponematales > Rectinemataceae > CAIJMU01. The sequence continues at coordinate 5,038 of JBAXTA010000168.1, read as the reverse complement.
TCGATTTGCCCACCCGCCGCATGCCCGTGATCACCTTGATCAGCGGGTCGTTGAACAGGGGCTTTAGATGGCGGATGTACTCATCGCGACGGATCATCGCGGGGAACCTTCTCCCTCCAGGCACGTGCTCACTATTGTCGGCCATAAAAGACATAATAGCAGATTAGTGATGATAAGTCCATCATGAAAGGCATTATTTGTCTGATAGATTACTTGATTGTCTTGCTGAGCCATTTTTTGCCCTCCTTATGGATAAGATGAGGACAATTGTGGCGGCAGATTTCCCGGATGTCAGAAAATCCTTGTAGACATTCGTCTAGGGCGCATAACCCCCTTTGCGCACGATTGCCTGCATGGCCATATCCAGCTATTATTGAAGCATGGCAATGATGCAAGACCCCAAAGTCGTCACCGATTCCTTTGTCGAGGCCTTACGAGTATCTTTCGGATCGGCTTTAAAGGGCGTTTGGCTCTTCGGCTCGCGCGCCCGAGGCGACGCCCACGAAGATTCGGATTACGACATGCTCGTCGTCGTCGAAGGAAGCCTTCCAGCTGCCAGAAGGATCGTACAGGATGCTGAATGGACCTGCATGGAAAAATGGGGAATTCTCGTGGCCAGCGTCGTCTACACCCCGGAAATCTGGAGCAAGGCCAGAAACTCGCCGCTTGGATGGAACATCCTGCGGGAAGGAACAATGGTGGCATGACGAATCCGGGCGACAGAGATACCATCGCCGCGATGTTCAGCGTCGCCAATGAAAAGCTCGCATCGGCGAGAAGTCTTCATGCACAGAGCTACTACAACGATGCTCTTTCGCGGGCTTACTATGCGGCCTTCCATGGAGTCAGCCTGCTGTTCTTCCTCAAAGGGCAATCTTTCAGCCGACATGGTCAGCTCATTGGAGCCTTCAACAAGGATTTTGTCGTTCCAGGTATTTTCCCGAAGGAACTTGGCAAGGCCCTCGGCAGATTGTACGACGCGAGACAATCCGGCGACTACGACGTTTTCGTAAAGGCAGACCGAGAGGAATCAGGACGAGGTCTGACGGATGCAGAACTCATACTGAAGGTGATTCTCGCCTTCATAAAACAGAGTTACGGCATCGACCTATCACTGTCGCAAGGGGCCGGCTGATCGGGATTTCCCAGCAGAAGGTGGATGCACATCCCGGATTTCCTTTTTCGCTTCCACTCCCTTGCCTTCATTCACCCATCCATCCACGCCCGGAGCCGCCCATGGATGAAACCGAACTGGATCTTCTCCGATCCGAATACCGGCGTCTGAAAAGTCTGCTCGCGGCCCATGGGATCGATTGGGAAAAGCCTCTCGTCGAAACGCAGGCGGCCGCCATCAATAAGGCCACCTCGGTCGCCGAATTGGTCTATAGCAGTTCGCCGACTACCGCCTCACCCACTACGACCCTGACGCCTGATGAGAAGGTGGCGATCTTCCGTCGACTTTTCGCTGGCCGGGAGGATGTCTTCGCCCTTCGATGGGAATCGGCCAAGGGTGGTTCAAGCTATTCGCCAGCCTGCGCCCATGCATGGGTACGCGGCATCTGCGAAAGGCCCAGGATCAAATGCAGTGAATGTCCCTGCCGCGAGTTGCTCCCGATCAATGATCAGGTTATCTATGCCCATCTTTCGGGCAAGCATACCGTCGGGATCTATCCGCTTCTCCAGGATGATACCTGCCACTTTTTGGCTGCCGATTTCGACGAGGCCGATTGGAAGGGCGATGCGCTCGCCTTCGTCATATCCTGCCGGGAGTTCGGGATTCCTGCCGGGCTGGAAATCTCCCGCTCGGGATCGGGAGCCCATGTCTGGATTTTCTTCCGGACGGCCATCCCTGCCCGCGACGCACGCAGACTCGGAACCGCCCTGGTCAGCCATACCTGCGAACGCACGCGACAGCTTTCCCTAGCCAGCTACGACCGCTTCTTTCCCAACCAGGACAGCCTACCCAAGGGCGGCTTCGGCAACCTCATCGCCCTGCCCTTGCAGAAGAAACCGCGCGGAAGAGGCGCGAGCGTCTTCGTCGATGACAACTTCACAGCCCTGACTGATCAGTGGGCCTTCCTGGCCTCGCTCGAACCCCTCGATGCGACTCGAGTCGAGGAGCTTGTCGAAAAGGTCTCGGGAGGTCGCCATCCGCTTGATGTCGCCTTCGTCGAGGAAGAAGAAGGGCGCAGCCAAACTCCGTGGCGTCGTTCTGCACTACAAAACGGCAAGCTTGCGGTCCCTTTGCCGAAATCGCTCTCAGTAGTCCTGGCAGATCGCATCTATATCGCGCGGGACGAGATCCCACAGCCCTTGTCCAATCGCATCATCAGACTCGCGGCCTTCCAGAATCCCGAGTACTACAAAACCCAGGCCCTGAGGCTCTCCGTATGGAATAAGCCGCGCATCATAAGCCGCGCCGAGAACTACCCCAAGCACATCGCGCTGCCGCGAGGCTGCCTCGACGCGCTCTCCGCGCTGCTCGCCGAAAATGGAATCGAGGCGCTGATCGAAGACAAGCGGGTATCCGGAAACGCCATCGAGGCGGAGTTTCAGGGCGAACTCCTGGCGGAGCAGGAGAAGGCCGTCGAAGCGATGCTCCGCTCCAATACAGGAGTTCTCTGCGCGCCGACGGCCTTTGGCAAGACCATCATCGCCGCAGCCCTCATCGCCCGAAGAAAAACCGCCACCCTCGTGATCGTCCATCGGACCGATCTTGCGCGACAATGGATCGAGAGGCTTGGCGTATTCCTGATTCTCGGGAATGGCTCGCTCGGCCGCATCGGCGGGAACAAGAAGAAGTCCTCCGGCACGATCGATATCGCCGTCATGCAGTCCCTCGCCCGCCTCCCGGAATCGGACGAGATCTTCGAGCGCTATGGCCAGGTCATCGTCGACGAATGCCATCATGTTTCCGCCTTCTCCTTCGAGTCGGTCATGAAGCGCTTCAAAGCCAAGTACGTCCTTGGGCTGACCGCGACCCCCATCCGGCGTGACGGCCATCATCCGATCATCTTCATGCAATGCGGGCCCATCCGGCACAGGGCGAAGGCAGAAAATAGCACAATCACGGGCATGAAGGTCATCGCCACAATGCTCGCGGCTCCGGATATGCCACCTGAGGCGGGGATACAGGATGTCTTCAGGCTGATCACGAACGATGCGGGTCGAAACGGGAAGATAGTCGCCGACATACTGAAAGCCTACGAGAAGGGACGCAAGATCCTCGTCCTTACGGAGAGGACGGAGCATCTCGAGAACCTTCGCGGTTTGATCGGCGAAGGCAAGGGCCTATTCATCCTTCACGGGCGCATGAAAACCAAGACGAGGAATGAAGTGCTCGCGGCTTTGACGGCGTTGGACGAGGAGACACCGAGAATCATCCTCGCCACAGGCAAGCTCGTGGGCGAGGGCTTCGACCATCCAGCCCTCGACACCCTGGTTCTCGCCATGCCGATTTCCTGGAAGGGGACGCTCCAGCAATACGCAGGTCGACTTCATCGCGAGCACGCGGGGAAGACCGATGTCGAGATCCATGACTACGTCGAAACGGACAGTGGTATTCTGGTGCGCATGTGGGAAAAGCGGAAGAAAGGGTATCGGGCGATGGGATACACGATCGAGGAGAGCTGAATCGGGGATCGGGACCTTCGCAAAGAGTCGCGTTCCTGTCGAAATCATCGACAGGTCACAATAATGCGCCGAAATACTTGGAATAATTCGACACATCACTCAGCCAAGGCCCGTAGAAGGGTGACGTTGCGATACACCTGCTCACGACCGGCCTTTTCTCCCGCCAGGATGCCGACGCGCTCCAGTTCCTGGAGATATTCGGAAGCGGTCTGGCGCTTCGCGATACCGGAATCGACGAGATCGGCAATCCGGCAATACGGTTTCTTGAACATCAGTTCGATGAGTTCTTTGCTGTAGACCTTCGGAAGGTCGCTGCGACATCGATCGAGCGTCGAATCGAGCAGGGCCTTGATCGTCACGATCCGATCCCGCGTCCACAGGGCGGTGTGCTCCACGCCCTCCAACATATATTCCAGCCAAGCTTCCCACTCGCCCGCCTCCGTCACCGCCCGCAGGCCGCCATAGTATTTTGCCTTGTCCTTCATGATGAAGCCGCTCAGATACAGGACGGGAATATCGAGCACAAGCCACGTATCAAATCGAGGGAGAGCGGCTCCGTTTTCACCCTTTCATATCCTTGCCAAAGGGCGCTCCGATAGCGGAGGACTTCCTTTGTATCCGGATCGGTAAGGGCGGAGGCACTATCCACGGCCTTGTAGAGGGCGTCGTTCGTCGTGACGATGTTCTCGATCTCCGAGCTTGCCTTGGCTTCCTGGAGCGGGATGGAATGTATCAGGATAGCTTGATCGGGAACGATTCCACCCATGCCCTTCAGTTCCGCGAGGGCGCGGGAGGCCGAGACCGCTCGACGCAGGATAGCCTTGGTCTCGATGTCGCCCGCAGGCGGAAGGGCCAGCAGATCGTCATAGGGTTCACGTGGATCGAATGCCATCAGCGACCTCCCTTGGGAAAGAACAGCTTCTTCGATGCGCCTCCGCTGGACCATGTCTGATTCCCGTCATGCATCGACATGCTAACTTCAAAGCGGACTTGACAGGATGCGGTTATGCCAATATTTTCACTTTGAGTCCCGGGTAAGTGAAAGTAGGCCATGTGCCTCGTGCGGTGCGCTGCATCGCCGAGCTTCCGATGGGACTCTTTTTTTGTTGTCCGCCATAAAGGGGAAGACGCCTTTCATGACGGTCGCGCTCCCTATTTCCACAAGTACCTTCGCCTCACCGTATTCCGCATGGAAATGAGCTGGCGAATGGTCGTCCCAATACAAGTATCCTGATTCCATTGGATTCCGAAACCGAGGGCATGGATCATTCTCCTTCTCGTGCCGAGTTGGAATTATCTGGAGACCCCGAAGGGGTGTCAGGGCCTGATGAGTCGCTCGACCGGAATGCCGAGGGCGGTGCGATCAGCGGCCGTGGCGGTATCGGAGCGGCGGGCGGCATCAATC
>JBAXTA010000167.1:0-10214 GCA_037130415.1 Spirochaetota bacterium | reverse complement strand
CCTATATGACTAAGCCCTGGGAAGATTGCAGGTATCTTATCCGCAGTCGCTGAAATCGGAACTATCGAGCAAACCATGGTTCGCTCATTTGTCGTGCTTGTAATTGATCGCCAAACCAGTATCCATTTTTGAGACCATTTTCCGCTTAGCCTTGCTTTAACTTCTGCTGAAGGAACCCAATAGTATGGCATGGCTTCTCTGTCTGGATTTGCTTTTTCTCCTTCATTGATGTACCGTGGTTGCTGTTGTCGATCCGCATTCTTTTCGTTCTTAATTACGTCTGCATATCTATGGTCATAGAAGTAGGTCATCTTGGCTTCGTACAAGGGATACCACTCGTCAGAGTCCTTTGCAAAATAATTACCTAGTAACTTGTACCCTTTTGTTTCCAGCTCAATTCGATTCCTAAATATCTTTGAATCCGTATTCGTCATGAATACAATCGATGTTTTTGCTTTCCAAGAGTCTTCCATGCTATTTTCAGTCTCATTTTCAAATACCGGGATTCTTGAATAGATTTCTTTTGTAAGTTCGGCATCCCTTCTCATCCGGAAGATTGGACAAGTCATGGTATTGGGATTAATCTTCTTAAAGTCGTCTTCAGAGAGATCAATCCTTCGAGCTTCATCTTCTATATCATCAACGGAGTGCGCGAAGAACACAAAGCGGCTCTTCCAAGTTTTGCCAAGATCATTACCAGACAATGTTAGCAAGCAGAACTTCATGCGCGAATCAACGCCCATGAAAAGTCCTTCGCGATTCTCAAAATCGTAGAGAGAGACAATATTCCGCTTCTTGACGAGGTCCTGGAAAAAGAACTGATTGAACGAATCCGTCGCTATCCCGCTAGGTACGACAATTCCGATGCGCCCTGCGGTGGAGACAAGCGCTCGCACGAGCTCCGCGAAGAGCGGTGCGAGATTCAATCGTCCATAGGAAGTGAGCGGGAATCGTCCTGATCCATGAACGAAGCTCTGGAGAGCCTCAATACTATTGAGATCCCTGACGTACTCGGCGTAGAGGGCCGGCACATCGATCTTTAGTTTTTCTATCAGCCGCTCTTTCGCTGCCATGTTTGGGGCAGCTGTGATGGCTGGGTACTTCATCGAAAAGTACTCTCCAGGGTCAAGTTGCACTTGGTCCCAAGGTGGGTTACCGACAACTACGTCGAAGCCCCTCGCTTTCCCTCCCGCCGGCTTGAAGACCTCAGGAAAGGCCAGCTCCCAGTGGAAGAAGCTCGCCTGACTGGCCAGCTCCTCGGCCATATCGCGGAGGGGCTTGGCGACCTTAGTAGGATCGCGGAGCCAGGTCGAAAAGCGCCCCTGGGTGATGGGCTCAGGAGCACCTGGCCGCTTGGGCTGGAAGAAGGCCGAGCACCAGGCATTGGCCGCGGATAGCTCCGCTTGATACTCCGGCGCCTCCACGATGCTCCGGTAGCGCGAAGCTAGAAGCCTCACCCCCTCGAGGCTAGACTCCTCGAGCTCGCTCAAATGAGAGAAGCGCTCCGCGATCTTCCCGTAGTCGGGGAAGAGCTCCTCGGCCTCGTCGAAGAGCCCCTTGGCCCCGCCGAGCTCCTCGGCGTTCCGCCTCTTGGCCGCCCTGACCGTCGCCTTGTCGTCTCCGGTGAGCTCGATGAAGGCGCCCTCGGGGATGCCCTTTTGCATGAGCTCCCGCGTGGCCCCGACGAGGCTGTTCCCGCACTTCAGGTGATGGTCGAGGAAGGACAGGGGCCGCCCCGGCTCGAGGGCCTCCATCCAGAGGCTGATCTTGCAGAGCTCGACGGCCAGGGGATTCAAGTCCACGCCATAGATGCAGTTCTGGACGACATCGGCCATCGCGTGGCGGAGGGGCTCGGGTCCCGGCTCGGGATCCCCCGTCCTCACCGAGGCGAGGGCCTTGGCAAGCCGCCGCGCCGCCCCGGCCAGGAAGTGCCCCGAGCCCATGGCGGGGTCGCAGACCCTGAGGGCGAGGATAGCCGCCTCGGGGTTCTTCTCCTTGGCCGCCCGCGCGACGACGGGATCGAGGGCCTCGTCGAGGAGGCGCTCTACGAGGCTGGTCGGCGTGTAGTAGGAGCCCGAGGTCTTCCGCTCGTGCCCCGCCGCCGTCGCGAGCTTGAAGCTCCCACCTTCCAGGTTAAGCTCGGTATGAAGCTCGAGGAGGCTCTCGTAGACCGAGCCGAGCTCCTCGCTCCCGAGGTTCCGGAAGTCCGTGGGCCAGAGGGCCTCGTTGCGCCGCGTGAAGGCGAGGTCGCGGAGGGCGCCGAGGAAGTCCCGGTTGGCCAGCTCGCAGGAGGCGAGATGGGCTATCGATTCGCGCTCCCAGAGGAAGCTCCCCAGGGCCGGGAGGGCGAGGTCAGGACAACCCGAGTCGGCCAGGAGGTCCATGAGGATGACGAGGCCCCGCCAGAGGTCCCCGTGCCCGCCCCCGCGGATGCTCCGCGCAAGGTCGCGCAGGCGTTTCGTCGAGTAATGCTCGGCGTAGCGCTTCTTCGCCTCGACCGGGGCCTTGGGATCGAGGAGGACCTCTCGGTCCTCGGCGACAAAGAGGAAGATGAGGCGATAGGCCAGCCTGAGGAGCTCGTGGTAGAAGGCCTCGGTGTCGAGCCCGCCCTGTGCCACCCCCTTCCTCAAGGCTTCGCGGAGAGCGCTGTTGGCCGGGTGGGCGATGAGCCCCGTGCCGAGGCTCGAGATCGTCCTCTCCATGCCCACGCGGAGCTCGTCGAGGGCACGCTCGCCCGCCTTGATCCCGAGACTCCGCCAGCGCTCGAGGATGTGGGCCTCGCCCTTCCCCTCGAGGCGGCTCTGGTGGCAGAGGAGCCAGAGGGCGGTGAAGTCCGCGTAGGATTCGCCCTCCAGGATGCCCTCGAGGTCGAACTCGATGTAGCTCTGCCGGACGATGCTCCGGTTTTCCCGAAGCAGGCGGAGCCGCTTCCCGTTGGACACGAAGCCCCAGGGATTGGCCTCCCCGCGGTTCAGGTACTCAAGGACGAGGCCGTGCGGGCTTCGGCTGGCCGCTCCGGCGCGGCCAGCCGTCCGCGAGTCGAGATCGGTGTCCATGCCGACAAGGTGGATCGGGACATCGCCCCACTGGTGGGTGATCGAATAGCGCTCGCCCCCCGCCTCGAGGCCGCCCGAATAGGCGAGGCGCCCATAGCCCAGGCGCTCGAAGAGGGGAAGGAGGAACTTGTCTCGCGTGACGCCGGCCCCCGGCTCCGCGCCGAGGCGCTCACGTTCCTTCTGGATGTTCTTCCAGGAGGCGCGGACACGGTTCCAATCCTCAGCCACGCGCTCACCGATAGTGTAGCCCTCTTCGAGGTGATAGGAGGTCGCCGTGGCGCCCTCGGGCTTCCTGGCCATAAGGTCGTGGAGTACCGAAGTCGAGAGGGCGCCGCCCTCGATGCTGATGCTGGAGAGTTCCGTCAGGGCGTTGCGCTTCATTTCGCGGCTCCCGGCAGGTAGACGTAAATCCCAAGGATATCGGGCTCGCCGCGCGGTTCGACGCTTGTTGTCCCGCCCTTAAGGTCAGCCGATTCGCGGAGCCGGGCAAAGGAAGCCGCGTAGGCAACAGCCCGTCGCCTTCCCTCGGCCGCCAAGGCAGGCTTTCGCTCCGGGAGCCGCTCGATTTCCTTCACAATTGCTTCTTTCGCAAGGTCGGGCGCCACGTTGCCCGAAGCCTGCGCGCCGAAAAGCGCTTCTGCCTCCGCTCCCGAGAGGGTTTCTGGCGAAGCATGTGCCCCCGTGCGGAAGGCGATGGCGCCGACATCCTCCGCAAGGTCGAGCTTCCTGTTTTTACCTCGCCCCATTGCAAGGTCGTAGCGGAAGCGGACCAGGAGGAGGACGGTTCTCGTCGAGACGGCCGTGGTCTTGATGACTCCTGCGCGGCTCGCGATGCTCGCACCCTGCCTGCCTGAGCTATCGAGTGCGCTCTCGAGCACCTGGCTCGAAAGGGCGGCGACGATGGGATGGCTTCGCGTAAGGATGGTCGCTCCCTTGGGGGCAAGGTCGTCAAAGCCGAACTGGATCGTTTTCTTGAGGCCGACCTGCTCCCTGAACCAGGCGGGCAGGGTCTGGGGATTGACCTTGAGTGCGTGGGGAGCAGGCGTCACCACCGCCTCGAGGCGCTTTAATGACTGCTCCATGAACCAGCGGAGGGCCTCGTGGTCGCCTGAAGCAGCGCGGAGTTCCTCAAGCTCGTGGGCAACATCTTTTGAATCGATGGATCGCTGGGCGAACTTGGTCCGGGACTCCGTGTCGCGCTTGGCCGCATCGTCCCAGTCGGCATGGAGTTTCTTTTTCCGGAGGAGGAGGTCCTGGCCGAAATCGAACTCGACCTGGTGACCATCGGCTTGCTTCCATGAAGAACGGAAGTCCATGCCTTCCATGATAGCGGCAAGGACCTCATTCGAGTCCATGGGCACGGGAATTGACACACCCAGATCCTTGACAATCCTGATGTGTTTATTTATCAGGATATCGAGGACGATGCCATCGACGGGGTTATTGGCTCCATAGATCGTCAGGGCACGGACAGTTGATGCGCGCTGGCCAAAGCGATCGACCCGACCTTCGCGCTGTTCGTGTCGCGTCGGGTTCCAGGCCAGGTCGTAATGGAGGACGGCGGTAAAGCGATCCTGGAGATTGACTCCTTCTGAAAGACAGTCGGTGGCCACAAGGATCGGCATCCGCTCACCGATGTTCTCCTCGGAAAGCTCCTCGATGCGAGCCCGCCGGTCCTCGGGGGCAAGGACGCCTGTCACGCAGACAAGTCCGGTCTTCCCCTTCCACTCACGGTCCTTTTCAAGGGCAAGCCTGAGCTGCTCGGCGACATATTCGGCTGTCGCGATAAAGCGGCAAAAGACGATTGGCGAATACTTGGCGGCAAGAAGCTCTTTCACCTCCTTGATGAGGAGCTGGAGCTTCGTGTCGTCCTTGGCCTCTATGGAGTCAGCCATCTTAGCAAGCTCGCGCAGCTTGCGCTGACGGATGCTCTGGGTAGCTTCGTCCCCCTCGTCCGCCGAGCCAGGCACGGCGTCCATGCCCTCGGCCCCGTCTATGGCGTCCTGGTCCAGCACGAGCCGCTTGCCGATTTCGTCGGCCTCAGAAGCGTTCTCCGCATCTGCGGAACCTGACCTCGTGCGAAGGGTGGCAGCCGCAGCCAGCGGACTCGAGGAAATAGCGCGAAGCAAGGCGAGGGCAGACCACCAGCGTACGCGATGCTGCACCGACCCCGCCTCCGATTCCTTGAGCGAGCCCTGGATGTAGTCGAGCACCCTGCGGTAGAACTCGGTGTATTTATCAGAGAAATAATACTTGGCTTCCTTGGATTCTCGTTTGGGGAAGGTCGTGGTGGTCTCGAGGTAACTCCTGATATCAGGTCTGCGACGCTGGACAAAGTGCGGTGCAAGAAGCTCCTTGATGTCCGAACCCGAAGCGACTGCTTGTGCAATCTCGGTCGCAAGCAGACCCACGAGACTCCCGAAGGCCTCGGTATTGCCTGAATGCGGCGTAGCCGTAACGAGGAGCATGTGGCGCTCCTGATCTTCGGCGAGCGATTGCAGGAGATGGAAGCGCTGGTGCTTCACTCCCATTCCGGCAGCCGAGGAATGCGCCTCATCGACGATGACAAACTCAGGACAGGTGCGAAGGAACTCCGCCCGCCGCTTCTCTGCCTTGATGAAGTCGAGGGACACCACGGTGATGGGATACTCCTCGAAGAGGCTCCGGCCAGCAGGCAGGCCTCGCTCGAGTCGTGCCGCCGTCCCGGCAAGCACAGGTACCGCTTCGAGGTGGAACTTGCTCCCCATTTCGGAGACCCACTGGTCAACGAGGGCCGGGGGGGCCAGGACGGCGATCCTGTCGATCACCCCACGGTCCCAGAGTTCCCGCGCGATCAAAAGCGATTCGATGGTCTTGCCGATGCCCACATCGTCCGCGATGAGGAGTCGCACTGTGTCCATCTTGAGGGCCATGAGGAGTGGAACCAATTGATAGGGTCGGGGCTCCGCGTCGATGCGTGACCAGCAGCGGATGGCGCCTGCGGCGTTGCGCGTCGAGAGTCGCGCAGCCTCTCTAAGGAGGCGTGCGCTCGTCCAGTCTCCCAGGTCCGCAGGATCGGGCGGGGCGAAGCTGGCAGACTCAACACTCTCGAGACTCGGAAGTATGCCCGCAATCTCGAAATCGCTGCCCCCGAGCGGCTTCAGCGTGATGATCTTGGGGTCTGATCCCGCAGGCAGTACGACCCACTCGCGACCCCGCGCCTTGACGATTGTTCCAGCAGCATAGCTCATGGGCGTCCTCCCCCGAAGACACTCGGCTTGGCCTTGATGATCTTCTCCCAGTCATCAGCATGGCTAAAGCGGACGACCCACTTGCCTGCATTCTCGAGGCAGTCTTCTTGGTCCTTGTCGCGCCTGGCCCGGTCCGGATAATCGTGGATGGGACCATCGACATAGATGACCGTGTCATGTTCGTCATAGATGAAATCAGGCCTGGTCTTGCACTCGGGGATAAGGACCTGGGAGCGTGAGGGTAGGTTGTAGCCCCGCTCTTCAAGGAAGCGGAGCCAGGAGCGTTCGAGCTCAGAGTCACAGGAAGCCAGGAGGTCGGCGAGGTGATCGCCCTTGGGCTTGAACCCCGGTGCAATCTCGGTGGTTGATCGCGTAAGGAGAAAGAACCAGTCCTTGATGAGGGTCCGGTCAAGCTTGTCGTGATCCTGCTGGTTTGTATAACTCATGAGGCAGTCGTAGCAGGCGGCTTCACAGCCTTCTTTAGTACCTATCGGGCCACCACGATCCTGGGCATTGTCCGGCTCGTAGTGGCAGATCTCGAGGGCTGCCCGACCCACTCGTTGGAGGGCGCTTTTGTCCTCGACAAGCTGGCGGAGCACACCGGCCCCGCCCTCCGAGGCCTCGTAGATGAGGATGAGGTCGCGCTGCTTCGGCGAAGGCAGGGGTTCGGATGCCAACTCCGAGTCCTCGAGCTGGTACTCCTCCCGGATGGCGCTTTTGATGGCAGCCTCGAAGCTCGCCATCCAGGCGGTCCGGCCCTCGTCGTCCTCGATCTCCGGAGAGATCGCCGGCTGGATGATGAGGCAATTGCGACGATCTTCCACGAAGGGTACGACGCGCTCGGTCCTGGCGCTCAAGGGGTTTGAGTCACTGTCACCCTCGTCGGCCTGGTTCCGCGCCCAGTAACCACGCTCGATGTCCAGGAGGAATCCCTCGGGGCTCCCCGGAACGCGCCGCTTCCATCCGGTGTTGATGCGCCAGATAAGGGCCGCAGGGCCATAGGACAGGCGTGCAAGGGCCTTGCCCTCAAAGCTGACCGTGGCGCTGGTACAGCGCGCCATCCCACCCTGCTCCGAAAAACGGACGCTCGTGATGATCTCGTAGCCGATCCTCGCGCGCTCCTCCTCGTCGGAGTTGATCCTGTCGAGGCGCCGGGTCGAGACGTTCTGCATCCGAAATAGGTTCCTCCTGAGATCGGCCAGGGGCTTCTTGCACCATTCGCAGACGTCGGGAAGGCTTGTCTCCGATTCGACATGGAGGTAGCCGCAGGCCGGGCAGATCTTCGCCCGCGAGGTGGCGATGCTCGACTGGGCAGCCATATTGTCGTTCGTCTCCATGATCACGCGCTCGATGCGATATCGGGAACCGTCGTGATAGACGATCGACCGGGGACCGAACTCGCTTACCGCCAGGAAACGGGGCCGGGAAAGGAACTGGTCTGGCTTTGCGAAGCCGCCGGGCCTCTTGCCAGGGATATATGCCGAGAGCGGCAGCCGCGGGAAGTTGTAGCCCGGAAGGAAGCCCTCGCTCGCGAAATAGCGATAGGTGTAGAAGTCGGAGTCGGAGCGCCCTTCGCTCGAGGTGAGGAGTTCGAGTTGGGCTTCAGCCTCCGCGCGGAGGCCCTTCGACCTGAGCTTGTCCTGGTAGGGCCGCGCATGGTCATTGACAATTTTAGTGTGGAGGTCGACTTGTTTGCGCGCCGTGCGATAGAGGGTCCGCCAGCGGTCACAGGCCTGGTTGAAGCCACCGAAGGCGTCGGCTATCGTCGTCTCGATCCAGTCAGGCCGCCACCAGGCCGCCTCGGAAAGCTCTACTGCGAAACCGGAAAAGGCCACCTCGACGCGCTTCTTGGCCTTCTCAGCCAAGGCCGGACTCTTGAGCTGGTCGGCAATGCTGTCATGAACAGGCAACTTGTCGACATCGGCGACATCGATGACATCGGTCATGGAAAAGCGGAGGTCTGCACCCGAGGCCGAAAGCCAGAGCGAGTGCACGTGCGAAGCCACAAGGTCCTCGTTCGACAGGTCGATGCGGGGAGTCGAAACAGCACCCGCCACCATGAGGAGGGGCCTACGGAAGAAATACTGGTCGTGGCTACGGTAGGTGGAGCAATACGAGAAGACGATGGCCGGCTGTCCATTTCGTCCAGCGCGCCCCGAACGTTGGGCATAATTGGCGGGAGTGGGCGGCACATTGCGCATGTTGACCGCATTGAGGTCCTTGATGTCCACCCCGAGCTCGAGGGTTGCCGAGGCATAGAGGACAGGCAGGCTGGCTTCCGCAAAGCGCTTCTCCCGCTCCTCCCTTACTTCCGCCTTGACCTGGGCCGTGTGCTCGCGGGCCTCGTAGCCCTGGAGGGTTCCGCCCATCTCGCGATAGAAATCCCTGAAGAAGGGATTGATCCTGAGCCCCTTGTCGGGCTGGCGCGGCATGCGGACAGGATCGTGGGGAACCTTTCCGTCTCCCGCCTTCCAGACCATCGCCGCAGCCTTGAGTCGGTAGGCCTTGGCCGGAGTGTCCCCTCCCTTTTGAGCCGCTGTTTCCACAAGCCCCTCCTTCCGGAGGGCTTCGAGAAGATCCTGGATGATGGCAGCAGCATCCTCAACCTTGAGGGTACCAGGCAGATCAGGAAAGGTATTCAGGCGACGCAGGTACTGGCCGTAGCCCGATAGCCCTGACAGGTAGATGCTGTCCCGGCCACCCTCATCGCCAACCCTGCCCTTGGAAATTGGCCAGAGCATCGAAGCAGTGAAGAGCTTCTCCCCGTCCCCAAGGGTCCAGGCAGTCACGTCCTCCTCCAGGAGGTGCTGCCGGCAATGGCTCTTCATTGATTCCTGGTGCTCCTGGTCGAGATAGTCCACCTTGATGGCCAGACCGCGTCTCATGATGTCCAGAAGCACCCGGATGATTCTCTCCCGCGTCCCCGGCTGTGCGGATACAAGGACCTCGTGGGACTTTCCCCAGGCCTCCTCATTGGCGCAGAACTCGGCAAGCCCGACATAGTCGATGGACAGAAGCCCGCATTGCTCGAGGTTGGGAAGGAGAATGCGCCACCCCCGCTCAAGGTCGCGGTAGATTCGATAGCCGACAACCTCGCGAAGGGCAGCATTGGTATCTCCGATGGCCAGGGCACCGGTAAGGTCAGGCTCCTTCGCATAGTCCCCGAAGGGAAGCCCGAGGGTCTTGAAGACCTCTGGCACGACCTGGTCGTAGCGCAGGCCTGCGGGCCCCGCGACGGCGACGGCGCGATAGAGGGCCGAGCGGAGCAGCCCTACCTGGACAAAGTCGTTGAAATGGCCAGCCTGAAGGGCCGCGTCCTGGCGATTGTCAGTAAACGAAAGGAGCTTCTTCGCCTCGCTCGGAAGTGAATCATCGGCCTTGAGGATCCGGACCATCGAGAGGCTCAAGAGGGTGATGACCGAGCTTCGTCCCTCGGTCCCCAGGGTGGTCAGCTTGGCAAAATCCCCGCTCGAGCGAGCCGAGTAAGCCACACCGCAGCAGGGACAAAAGCGGAAGGGAGCAGGAATGAAAAGGCAGGATTCACCACTGGCAACAAGCTTGCCTTCGCTATCGATTTTCATCCTTGAGGGTAGGGACTTCCGTCCCGGAGCCGTTACTACGGTCTCGCCCTTCCGGTTCAAGCCAAGAAAGTCATCGGGCAGGGTTTCTAGAAGCTGATTCTCGTCTTCAAGCCAGGTGGCATCGAGTCCGATCGCAAGGAAGCCTGCCTCGACCTCAGGGCTATCCCTCCGAGCCTGCTCTGTCGGCAGGTCCGAAAGCTCCCGGCGCTCAATATGCCGTTCAGATCCCCTTCCTGCAAGCTTGACGACATAGTATTCGAATCCGCATTCCCTGCAAAACACGAGGGGGTAAAGAACTTGAGAGTACCGAGTTCTTAAGCCCTTTTAGGTGTTTTTTCCCGTCCGCT
>JBAXTA010000166.1:0-10233 GCA_037130415.1 Spirochaetota bacterium | reverse complement strand
AATTCCTCCTTTCGCGCCTTCTACGGCGCGGAAGGCCTCGACTGGAGATGGTCGAACATCAGGTCGGGACCTTACCATGTGGCCATCCACGAATTTGCGCTGAAGACTGGTGGCGAGGCGTCTGACCGCGCGGCGGCGTCTGACCGCGCCCCGCCACGCGGCACTGCCTTTGTCGTCCATGGCTACCTCGAGCACGCCGGAACACAGGTTCCCCTGGTGCGGACACTGCTTGGCGATGGGTGGAGGGTCGTGGCCATCGACCTGCCGGGTCACGGCCTTTCCTCGGGCGCGAGGGCGGACATCGCGGACTTCAGCGAATACGGGGCGGCGCTGCTCGCTGTTGAGGACTCGCGCCCCTGGCCGAAGCCCTGGCGCGCGGTCGGACATTCGACGGGCTGTGCGACCATCCTGGATGCGGAGTCCCAAAGGCCCGGTGCCTTCGAGGCCATCTTCTTCCAGGCTCCTCTCATCCGCTCCTGGGCCTGGGAACCCTCGCTGCTCGGCTACACCCTCTTTTCCTGGCTCATCGGGGAGCTGCCGGGGCGGACCGGAGGGTCGAGCAGGGACAGGGACTTCAACCGCCGCTCGTCCCTGGATCCCCTATTCATACGTCGTGTGCCTTTTCACTGGGTGGGCGCATTGATCCGTTTCCAGGACGAGGTGGCGGCCATGGGAAGCTTTCCCACGCCGCTCACCCTCATGCAGGGGACGGGGGACAGCGTGGTCGACGCGCCCCACAATGTCCCCCTCCTCGAAAAGCTCTTCCCGAATCACGGCACGGTCATGATCCCGGGCGCCTGGCACAGCATCCTCTGGGACAGCCATGCCGAGGCGGCCTGGGCGGTCTTCAGGGCCTGGAGTGCAGCGAGCCTTACTTCCCTCCCCAACCCATAAAGGCAGCGTCGTCGACGGGCATGATCATCTCCTCGGGGCCAAGGAGGACCCAGGTCGCCGGGGCTTCCAGGAGCCACTTTTTCGTAGCCCTTTCCACATCGTCGGCGCTGGTTGCCGAAACGCGGGCCACATCGAGGAGCCAGGCTCGTGGATCTCCTGCCTGCATCACGGAGCGGGCGATCTCGCCTGCGACGGCCGCGTTGGTCCCGATCTTCTGGTAGGTCTCGTTGATGTAGAGGGCCTTGTAGGTCGGCAGCACTGCCTCGAGGCTCATCCTCGGGCTCTTGCCCTCGTCGGGACCAGGGGCGACACTCATGGCCTTGCCCGCTGCCAGCTCTCCGACCGCCTCGTCGAGATAGCCCTTCACCTTGCCGGGGACGTCGGTCTTGAAGACGGTGAGCGATCCGTAGTTGGCCGAAAAGGCCCTGATGTAGGAGCCGGGGGTGTAGACGGCTCCGTATTTATCCCGGACGACATTGAACAGGAGGTCGGAGAGGACCCGCATGGACAGGCTGGTCGCAGGCCAATCCTGGTCGGTCGGAGCGGGGGCGGCGAAGTCGGCACGGAGATAGGCCACGCCCTTGGAGGCTGGAAATACCTGCTTTACCAGGCCCGGCCTGACACGGCCCTGGAAGGTCGCGACGCCGACCGGCACGGGGAAATCCCTGTTCACGATCGCGCCGAAAACGCCCTCGAGGGCAGATTTGAGTTCCGGAACCTCATAATTGCCCACAGCCACCACGAAGAGGCGGTTGGCCGACCAGGTCCTCTCGTAATGCGCCTTTACCGCTGCGAGGTCGAGGCTGGCCAGGGACTCCGAAGTGCCGTCGGTGGTGGCTGCATAGGGATGACCCTCGAAAAAGACCTTGTTCATCGTAAGCGCCGCCGTCTGCCAGGGATCCTGGGCCTTTTTCTTGAGGGCCAGCTTGGAGTCGGACAGCACCCGGTCAAAATCCGTAGATCCCCAGGAGGGATTGGTGAGGGTGCCCGCCCAGATCGGCAGCATCTCGTTGAAATAGCGGTCGATCGTGGTGAGGGTGTAGGTGGAATACTCGAAGGCGCTTTCGGCCGATATGGACGAACTCGTCTCGTCGAGCTTCGCAGCCAGCTTTCCATAAGGCCAGGAACTGGAGCCCCGGGCCATGGTCCTGAGCATGACGCCTTCCAACCCGGCACGCGAGGGCTCCACGATGAGGGAACCTCCGCGCAGCACGAGGGAAACTGAACGCACGCGGTTGGCATCGTTCTTCCGGACGACGACGGGAATGCCGTTGGAAAGAGTGAAGGAGGTGAAGGAGGCTGAGTTATCCCTGGCAAAGGCACCGACACCGCCGGAGGCGAATCGTGACTCGAGGGCATCGAGGCGCACCTGCTGTGTGGACGTCTCCATGGGAGGCGCGGGCGGCAGCGGAGGAAGCGGCAGAGGCGCCGTGCCTGCTGCGGCAGGCAATGCTGCGGCGGGCGCGGCTGACTCGGGGGCTGGGGCGGCCGCCACAGCAGTGGGTGCCGCAACTGATTCCGGAGCCGGGGCGGGAGAGCCCGCGCAGGAGGCGAGGCAGCCAGAGAGGAACAGGGCGGCGATCAGGGCGGCCGTCCACGCGGGACTCTTGGATCTCTGCATCTGCTTCCCCCTCACCTTGTCCACCAGAAAGCGTTGGCGGCTGTCACTGGCTCGAATTTCAGCGCCCCGATGCGCTCCTGCATCGCCTGGTCCTTCTTCGCGTCCTTGGTCGAGACGCGGACCGCGATGCCCGAGGGTCTGTCCAGGATGTATTTCCGAAGGAGGTCACCTATGTCCTGGAAGCTTACTTTGTCACAATTGTCCTCATAGCCGAAGAAGTAGTCGCTCGAAGCCACCGCCCACCAGAACACCAGGGTGCCGGTGACAAAGCTGGCGGGATTCTCCATCGAAAGGAGGTTGTTGTCGACGAGCTTGCGCTTGGCCTTGGCCAGTTCCCCGGCGCCAAAATAGCCTTCGGGATCTGCGGCCACGAGTGCGAGCTCGTCGATGACCGCCGTGCGGAGGGTTTCAGCCCGGTCCAGGATCGCACCGTCGCTTTCGGGACTTCCAGTGCGCATGAAGGTATCGAAGGTGATGGTCCCGCCATCGCGTGCCGTCGGGTAGCTGAAATTGATGTACTCGGGGTCATAGATCGTCGGAACCTTTTCGGAAAGGTCCTTCTTGAATCTTCCCACGGGAGAGGTCATCAGGAAAGAAAGCACATCGATCGTATAGCTGTCCCTGGTGTCCCGCATGACATCCGGTCCGCGCCAGGAAAAACGGACGTTGTGGACGCCATCGTAGAAGCCGGAGTCCCTGAAAAGCACGCGTACTCCCTCGGGAATGGCGCCCTGCGGCGGCTCGCCGATGGCCGGGGGCGGTGCGGCAGTCCAGTCGCCGAACCACTTCGAAACCGAGGCGAAGACCGCCTTGGCCTTTACATCGCCACCGACAAGGATGGCCATGTTGCCGGGCACGTACCAGGTGGAACGCATCCTCTCAAGGTCCGCGACGGTAGCCGCCTTTATATTTGCCTCGGGACCGTCGATGTTCTTGCGCCAGGGCTGCTCCGGATAGAGCCGCGACTCCAGGGCGTTGGCGAAAACCTGGTTGGGATCCGCATGGTAGCCCTTGATCTCGTTGAGCACGACGCCTTTTTCCGCCTCGAGCTTTGCCGGGTCGAAGACTGGATGCCGGACAGCCCAGGACCAGAAGGCCACACCCTCATCGAGCTTGTCCGAGGGAACGGTTATGTAGTAGTTGATATATTCCTCGCCGGTCGAGCCGTTCCAGCTCGGCACGCCCAGCGCGTTGAGCGCAGCCGTAAAGGCCGCCTGGTTGGGGTATTTTTCGTTGGAGGCGAAGAGCATGTGCTCATAGAGGTGGAAGAGGCCTGCGTCGGCCCTGTCCTGGGCCGAGGCCCCTCCCCTGAAGACAACGCAGATCGTG
This sequence comes from Spirochaetota bacterium, assembly GCA_037130415.1. GTDB lineage: Bacteria > Spirochaetota > Spirochaetia > Treponematales > Rectinemataceae > CAIJMU01. Next base: position 6,389 of record JBAXTA010000166.1, on the reverse strand, counting down.
GCCAGCGGCACCGCCCCGTTCTCAACGGCAAAGACTTCGAGCCCGTTGGCCAGCCTCTGGTGCGCCGCTACCGGCGATGCCGCTCCTGGTTCGGCCGCGAGCGACGAAGCTGCGAGCGCAAAAACAAGTGCAAAAAAGATCGCAGATGCACGGCCCATGAACCGCGATCCAGCAGATCGTCCTGTCGAAAATTCCATGCTGCCTCCCCTGTGCCGCATCTCCCTTCCTGGGGTCGCAGCGGCCGACGGATCTCGCAGGGCCGCAGTCGAAGCGGCGACGCCTGCAGGGTGGAATCCTAACCGCCCCCTCACCCACTGTCCAGCGCATTGATCACCCTCTGGCCAGCGTCCCCTTGCCCTGATTTGCCTCTGAACTATACACTCGCCGCACCATGGAATACCTCAAACGCACTGTCACCTGTGGCGAACTCGCCAGCGCCGATGCCGGAAAGTCGGTCGTCCTGAACGGCTGGATCCACCGCCACCGCGACCACGGCGGAATAACCTTCCTGAACCTCCGCGACCGCTACGGCGTTACGCAGGTTGTCATTGATGCCGACGCCTCGGCAGAGCTCAAGGCCACCGCGGCGGAACTCAAGTTCGAATACTGCGTTGCGATCAGCGGCAAGGTCCGTGAGCGCCCCCAGGCGATGGTGAACAAGGACATGGGCACCGGCACCATCGAGGTCGTTGCCGGGGGCATCCAGATACTTTCGCGCTGCGAGACCCTCCCCTTCATGATCGACGAGAAGAGCGACGCCAAGGAGGACCTCCGCCTCACCCACCGCTACCTCGACCTCCGCTCCTTCTCGATGCAGCGCAGGCTCAGGCTGCGCCACGAGGTCGCCTTCGCCGTGCGCGAGCACCTTGCAGGAAAGGGTTTCCTCGAGATCGAGACCCCGACCTTCATCAAGTCGACCCCCGAAGGCGCCCGCGACTACCTTGTCCCCTCGCGCCTTTACCCCGGCAAGTTCTATGCATTGCCCCAATCGCCCCAGCTCTACAAGCAGATCCTCATGGTATCGGGTTTCGACAAGTATTTCCAATTGGCTCGATGTTACCGGGACGAGGACGCACGCGGCGACCGCCAGCCGGAGTTCACGCAGATCGACATCGAGATGAGCTTCGTCAAGCGCGACGACATCCTGGCCCTTGTCGAGGGCCTGATGGGCTACGTCTTCAGGAAGACACTCGGTATGGAACTGCCGCCTAGCTTCCGCCGCATCACCTATGACGAATCGATGGAACTCTATGGCAACGACAAGCCCGACCTCCGCTTCGGCATGGAGATGTCCGACATCGGCAAGCTCGCGCTGCGCTCATCCTTCCAGGCCTTCAAGGACGCATTGAATGGAATCGCCGAGACAGCCGAAGGCGGATTCAGCGCCGGGGGCGGAGCACGTGCTGGGGCCGTGAAGGCCCTCGTGGTCAAGGGCAAGGCCGACTACAGCCGCAAGCAGATCGAGGAACTCGAGGCCTCGGCAAAGATCTTCAAGGCCAAGGGCCTGGCCTGGATGAAGGTAGGCGCCGAGGGCAGGCTCGAGGGAGGAGCTTCGAAGTTCTTCGTGGGAGAAGGTATCGACTCAACGCTTGCGACCGACCTCCTCGGGGCCTTGGGCGCAGGCCCGGGCGATCTCATCCTCATGGTCGCGGACGGCAAGCGGAAGGTCGCCAACCAGGGCCTCGGGGCCGTGCGCTCCAAACTCGGCCGGGATCTCGGCTTCACGGACCCCGCGCGTCACCCGGAAGGTTCCGCGGTACGTTTCGAGTTCGCCTGGATCGTCGACTTCCCGATGTTCGAGTACAACGAGGACGAGAAGCGCTGGGAAGCGGCCCACCACATGTTCACCATGCCCCAGGAAAAATATCACAGTACCCTTGAATCGGATCCCGGCTCGGTCAAGGGCGACCTCTACGACCTGGTTCTCAACGGCTTCGAGCTGGCATCAGGGTCGATCAGGATCCACGATCCCGAGCTCCAGAAGCGTGTCTTCAGCATTGTAGGCTTTGACGCAAAGGACGCCGAGACGAAATTCGGCTTCCTCACCGAAGCCTTCAAGTACGGCCCTCCGCCCCACGGCGGCATTGCCCCCGGCCTCGACCGCCTGGTGATGCTCATGGCCGGCGAGACTTCCATCAAGGAGGTCATCGCCTTCCCGAAGAACAGCTTCGCCGTGGGCCCGATGGATGATTCGCCCAATTACGTCGATGCGAAACAGCTTGAGGACCTGCACATCAGGATCGTGGAGAAGTTGGGTCGGGCATAGCCCGGAATCAGGATCCGGAACACCGGGACAGCCATCGATACGATTTTGGAGCACAGGATCCAGTCCCCCTCTGGCAGGAATAACTTGCTTTTCCCGCTGGATAGTGGAGGATGGTGGCATGTCACAATTCATCATGCAGAAACTGCTGATTCCGATGGCCCTCGTGATACTTGCCTGGATTCCGGCTATGGCCGAGTCAGGAGTACCGGGGATGATGGACCTTGCTGCCTGGAAAGGGACGGACGTAGTCTCGCTTGGGGGAACCTGGGTCCTCTGGTGGGAAGGTGATCCCCGCTGCGCTGAACGACCAATCAAGGTTCCCGCACGCTTGTCAACAGGTACAGGAAGCGATTATGGCTTCGCGGTCTACAGGCTTGGCATTTCCCTGCCGGCAGGCATCATGCAGAAGCTGGAGGGTGGGCTAGCGCTCTACATGCCTCCGATAAACTCTTCGTGCCTTGTTCGATGGAACGGTGCGGAAATATGGAAACAGGGGGTCGCCTCGGCCGATCCGTCCTTGGCAGTGCCGCACCGGCTTGCAGGCGTCATCCTCCTGCAGCCCATCCCGGGTCGGAACCTTCTTGAGATCGAGGTCTCGAACTACGGGGACATCATCGCAGGATTCACCGAAGCCCCTGCCCTCGGGAGCCTCCGCGCGATCCGGGCAGCGCTGGTCAATTACAACACCGACAGGGCAAGGATTGGCTACGAACCACTGAGGATCGGCGTTGGCCTCCACTGGGGCAGCCTCATGCTTGGAACGATCGGGGAAAACCAGCGGATGGATTCAACAGTGATCAGCGATACGGTGAATACTGCCAGCCGTCTCGAGGGACTGACCAAGAAATATGGGCGCGACATCCTTGTTTCAGGGGAGACCCTCGCAGCCCTTGGCATAGACCATGGTTTCGAGTTTGAGAACCTCGGGGAGGATCAGGTACGGGGCAGGAGCAAGCCGGTAACCGTGTACGCGCTGCGCTGAAAACCTGTCGCTTCGCTTGACCATTTCGCATAATCCATTGCCCGTCAGCAAGGCGAGCCTTGCTGCTATCTCCTCTCCGCCGCCGTCGGAGTCTTCACAGCCCTCTTGGCATCGGAGAGGTCGACGGCGAAGTGGCGAAGGAGCCGGACGCAATCCGCGAGGAGATTCGAACTGCTTTCGAGGTCGAAGAGGAGCTGTGGCTTGGTCTGGCTGACAAGGAGGGCATTGGACACAAGTTTTGACTGCCGCGACCGGAGATCCGCAATCAGGGTGTCTATCGAAGAGTGGAGGTCCATAAAAGCGGTGAAGGCTGCCTGAAGGATACGGTCAGCACGCTTTTCATGCTCCTCAAGGGAGCGCGCAGCCTTGGACTTGGCTACTCCATCAAAATGCCCTCCCTCGATGGCCTGGATTATCGGAAGGAATCGCGATGCAGAGGGTGAATCGTGATCGCCTTCGAGGGTCTTGATCTCCGTGACGACGGCCGTGCAGGAGCTGTGGGCGAGGGCAAGGGAGCGCCGGAAATTCTGGTCAGTGAACTCGATGCCGATCAGGGTCGCGTCAATTGAACGTTGAATGAAGGGAAGCAGGAAGTACTCGCCGAAGCTTTTAGCTATCGACAGCGCGGTGCAGTAGCGGAGTGGAGAAAGCCCTGCTCCTGCGAAGAGCGCGGAGATTTCCTTGGTATAACCGGTGACGGCCACAAGCTCTCGATCCTCGAAGACAGCCCTTTTCATGCGCTCGAGGTCACCGGAGGCCTGGGCATCCATGAAGAGGCGCTTGCTTTCACTGTAATCCTCATTGAGCTTCGCGGCGATGCTGCCTGCAGGATCGACCATTTCCTCGGAGCTGGGCCCCAGGTTGAATGCAGGATTGCCCGAAGCTGCCCGTGCGACGGCGGCGAGCCGGTCAGAGGGAATGGTATTCTTGACAATCAAAGCGATCGAGCGGAAATCCGTTTCGAGGTCGGCGGCCTCATAGTCGAGGCCTTCCGCAAGGGGAAGTATGGCAAGAAGAAAGCCCAGGAGGGCCTCGTCGACAAGGAGGCCGTCGACAAGAAAACGGAGGTCAGCCAACTCGACCACCACAGCATCGGCAAAGCAGGGGCCATAGGTACCCGCCGCTACGCCTTGCTTGCCGAAAGACTTGAGGAGGCCATCGAAATCGAAGTCGCAGAGCGAGGCGAGTTTGAGCGCAGCACGGTAGCTGTCCCGGATGGCCGTGACCTCTGGCGACTTGAAGACCGCTATCCTGGTCCTGAAGATATCGTCCATGGCCGCGATGAGGTCTCCCCCCGCAGCCCGGGCCTCCGGCTTGATGGCATCGAAGGAAAAGGAGTCACCGAAGAGGTCCCTGGCTTTCATGGCCGGTGCGAGGAGGGCGTCTATGGTTTGGGATTGGGCCGCCTTTTCGCCCAAGACTGTCATGCGGAAGAGGCTAGCCAAACGGAGGGTGGCCTTCTTGAGCTTCACCAGGTATTCTGCGAATTCCGGTTCAATCGTGTTTCTCAAGGGCCTGTACCAGGGAGGACCGTTTTTCTTGATGTCCTTGAGAAGTACCGAGAGCTCACGGTTTGGTGACCCCTCAGGTCCCGACAGGAGGCCGAGGGCTATGAGAAACCTCGTGAACAAGGCCATGATACCCATGTGCTCCCCTCTCGCTGAAGGATCGAACCTGCCTTCACGTGGAAATGCAGAACGGGCACATCATAGCAATTCATTGGCCAAATGCCAGCTATTTCGCTAGGCTTGCACGCCGCAGACCTCGGAAATCGCACGCTCGAGCTCTTTCTTGGGGAGGGCACCCTGGATAAAGCGCGGCGCGCCTTCCATGGGGACAAAATAAAGGGTGGGGATGCTCGTAACCTCGAACATACCGGCGAGCTGGGGCTGTTCTTCGGTGTTGACCTTGTAGACGTGGAGCTTGCCAGCGTATTTCGTGGAGAGTTCCTCCAGGACAGGGGCGATCATCTTGCAGGGCCCGCACCAATCCGCATAGAAATCGATAAGGGCTGGCAGGTCGCCTTCGTACTTCCAATCCTTGTTCGCCTCGAAGTTGAACACCTTGGTCTTGAAGGTTTCGAGGGTAAGATGCTCGCTCAATCAGTCCTCCATGAATGGCCTGCTGCCGTCCCGCATACGTGCTATTGAATATAGCTTTTTCTCTATATCGAGTCCAGCTTTTGAAGAGCGGAGACAAGAATCAGGCACGAAGCTGGATCCTCCGTGCACGCTCGCGGATTAAGTAATCCACGTCAGTCATGGCCGCGACGAGGGTTCCCTTGAAGACAGGCTCGAGGGTAGCTTCTGCTACCTCAAGTATCAGTCCCCGAAGTGTGTTTGAGGCTCGTCCGTAGAGGCTCGCGAGTTCCCCTTCTGCCTGCATCGCACCGAGGAGGGCCACCGATCTCACAGCCTGGGCCGCAACCAGTTCGTCACGGTCGTACAGCGCCTTGCGAAGAAATACATAGCCAGCAGTGCGCCCAGAAAGGCCAAGGCGCTTGGCCGCCTCGCAGCGGGCGCCTGAGTCGGGATCAGAAGCGAGGATCTGCCCGAGGGCGAAGAGATCCTCGCCAGCCTCGATGACGCGTCGGTATCGGTTGGAGGCACCGGCGCCGGGAAGCGTAGACAAAGGCAGGGCAATGAGGACCTTGTAGGCCTTGGTGACATTGGCGAAGTTGCGAGCTGTGCGGGGATCTCCGGAAATATCAGGGTGGTAGCGTTTGACCAAATGACGATAAGCAAGACGCACCTCTCCCTCATCCGCTCCAGGACCGAGGGCGAGCACCGCACGGGGGTCGATGAAGGACTCTGTCTCTATCATCACACTCCGCCCTCTCTTCGTCTCTTGCCCTTTTTTCTGCCCGCCGACTGGCTCTCTGGCGCCGGATTGTCAGTCGCTTCGCAAAGGGAGCCCTCTGGAAGTTGGGCTTCGCTCCCCTCGGCCTCGCGCATGGGAGCCCGTACGCCGCGGGAAAGAAGCTCGCCGACAAGGCCCTCGAGCTCTGCCCGAAGTATGCGAAGCTTGTCCACGCCCAGGGAGGGACCCGCCAAGGCGCCATCTTCGATGGCAGATCGTACCTCGGCATCGAGGCTCCCCTCCACCCTGTCCCCGGCAAGAAGCGCCTGGAGTCGGGCGAGG
>JBAXTA010000165.1:0-10246 GCA_037130415.1 Spirochaetota bacterium | reverse complement strand
GAGTTGGTGGGCGGTGAGTACGCCCAACGCCGTCAGCAATGCGAGGAAGCGGCCCGCATCCTCGAGGAGATGGGCCTTGAGTCCACCGGCACCCACGGCACGACGGCGGCGCTGGCTATGCTCACCGACATGGTGAAAAAGGGCGGGGTAATGGCCTCGACCCACGTCGGCGGCCTTTCCGGTGCTTTCATTCCCGTCTCCGAAGACGAGGGAATGGTGGCAGCGGTGCGCGCCGGTTCGCTCAGCCTCGACAAGCTCGAGGCCATGACCTGCGTCTGCTCAGTCGGCCTCGACATGATCGCGCTTCCGGGGGACACGAGCGCCTCGACGATCTCGGCCATCATCGCCGACGAGATGGCCATCGGCATGGTGAACAACAAGACCACTGCAGTCCGCGTCATTCCCGTGCCCGGGAAAAAGGCCGGGGACTGGGCCGAGTTCGGCGGCCTCCTCGGGGGGGCGCCCATCATGCCGGTGCACCGTTTTTCGAGCGAGGCCTTCATAGCGCGGGGAGGTCGCATCCCGGCGCCGATACACAGCTTCAGGAACTGAATTCCGCTTGACTGAAACCATCCCTTGCCTTGATACTCCCCCTGCCGGGGGATTCGTGGAATGCGGTGTAAATCCGCAGCGGTCCCGCCACTGTAACCGGGAATACGGTCAACTTCCCTTGCTGCCGCCAGGCGCCAGGGGGCCATTGTGGTCCATCGTGACCATGAGAAGGCGTTGACGTGATAGTCGATCCGGGAGCCAGGATACCGTCCCGCGGCGTGCCTCGCGTTGTCCCTGTCCTTTTTAGGAGGGGTTGCGGGGCGGAACTCCGAGGACTCGAGGAAACGCGGTGGCAGCTTTCAGCTTTGGCTCTATCCTTTAGAATTTCCCTGCCCGCCTGACAAGGCCACCCCGCTCGCGGGATGGCCAGCGTGTCTTCTTGCCCTCCTCGCCCGAGGAGGAGGCCGTGATGCAATGCCACTCCCCACTCCACGCGTGGACCGCAGGCTGCCTAGCCATGCTGGCGCTTCTCTGCCCCTGGGCGCTTTCCGCCGACAGCATTCTTTCGGGCAAGGTAGAGATCAGTGCGGAAGCACCTCCGCGCGCACCCGAGGCCAGCGCTGGGAGCACCCTGATCGACGCAAAGGCCATCGCCGCCTCGGGTGCTTCAAACCTGGGCGAGGCCATCGCGGTGGCCCCGGGGGTGGATGTCGAGGCCAAGGGCGGCTCCGGTTCGCAGTCCGTGCTGAGCATCAGGGGTTCCTCGACCAATCAGGTTCTCGTGCTGGTGGACGGAAGTCCCGCCTCAGACCCCTCGACCGGCCAGACAGACCTGGCAACCCTTGGACTTACCGCTGGCGATATTGAATCCATCGAGGTCCTGCGTGGCGGATCGAGCGCCCGCTATGGGGCCGATGCCATCGGCGGGGTCGTACTCGTTACTACGAAAAAGGCCGGGAAGCCGAGCATGGAGGTTTCCCTTTCCAACCTTGCGAGGGTTCCCTTTGCCTCGGTAAAAGGCTATGGCCTGGCCGCCGTCACCACGTCGCCCGATCCCCTGGTCCTTGCCGATGGACAGGAACTCGCCCTCAGGATGGCCCTTCCGCAGGGGCTGATCCTGTCCGCCGGTTTCGAGCGGGCCGGAAACGAGTACTCATTCACTGATTCAAGCGGTGAAGTCCGGGCGCGGAACAATGCGGGCCTCCTGGGCGGCCGTGCCCTCGCTTCCTGGTCGGGGACCCTCGGGGGAGGGACCACCACCGCCTCTTTTGAAGGCAATGCGCGGAGGCTTGGCGTTCCGGGCAGCATCACCGCGCCGACACCCCAGGCCGTAGAATACGACGGTGGCGGACGGCTCAAGTTTTCCTGGGCGACCGATGCCTTTTTCAGCGACCGTCTCGGCTTCACGGCCCTGAACTATGCCTCGTTGAAAGGCCTTTCCTATCGCGAAACCCAGGCTGCGAGCAGCGATGCGAACATTTCAGGTCGGCTGGGGATGGACTCAAGCTGGTCCTGGCTTGCCGCTCCGGCTACAACAGTGGGCTTTGGGATTTCCAGCCGCTACGAGCGTCTCCAGTCCAGCTCGATCCTCACCCTTTCTGGTTCCGTTCCCGAGCGGCTGTCTCTGGGAATCTGGTTCGAGCCACGCATTTCGACTGGTGACTGGGACCTGGTGCCTGCCGCACGCCTGGACCTGACCAGCGATTTTCCCTCGGGATTTTCCTTTTCCTTTGCGGCGGCACGGCGGATCGGCGGGGGTCTGACCCTCAGCACCAAAGCCTCGACTGCCTATCGCGCCCCGAGCTTCGACGACCTCTACTGGCCGGCGGACAAGGGCGTCGCAGGCAATCCCGGCCTCAGGCCCGAAACCTCCTATGGGCTCGACCTGGGCCTCGAGCTTGGGAGCCCCGTTCCTGCAGGCCGTAGTCCCGCAGGCTCCGGTTTTGCCCTCACGGCCACCGCCTTCGCCCGCTTTGCCCAGGATGTGATCCTCTGGCAGCCAGGCGATGATGGGGTGTGGAGGCCGAGCAACTGGGGGAGGGCCCTGTATCCGGGCCTCGAGGCTACGCTCAGGACCGAGCTCGGCCCGGTGGGCGTGACGCTCTCGACTACGCTGATCCACAGCATTGTGATGAGTGGTTCCATAGACCTCGCAGACGACCGCCGTGTCCCGATGCTCCCCGAGGCGGCCTTCACCCTCGCCCTGATCCGGGATTTCGGGCCCTTTTCCGCGGGGCTCTCCCTCGACTACGCGGGCCTGCGCTACATAGGTACCGACAACCGGGCCTACCTGCCTTCCCGCCTCGTCGCGGATGCCCACCTCCGCTTCCGGGGCCGGGGCCCCCTCTCGTTTTCCATCGACGCGAACAACCTTCTGGGCGAGCGCTACCAGGAAGTCCTCGGTTACCCGGTTCCCGGTTTCTCGCTCAGGGCAACAGCCACACTCAGGCTCGGCGGCGAGGCCGCCAGGAGCAAGTAATGTCTACGATGCCGCCTGGGGCGGCGGCCGCCAGGGGCGGCGAAAGGGAGTTTTCGATGATGAAGTACCTATTGGGAAGGATTGCGGCCGCGGCCGGCGTCCTGGGCCTGGTCCTGCTGGGGGTGGGCTGCTCCTTCGCAGGGGGCGGCGGTGGTACGGTGGCGACACCCCACGTCTACGCGGTAGCCTCCCACAGTGGGGCCCTCTACCAGATCGACGAGGTGACGGACGCGGTCTCGAAGGTCCCTCTCCTGTCGACGGGACAGAACGCGAGCGGGGAGATCGTCTTCCACAAGGGCATCGGCTACGTGGCTGTGGGCAGCACCACTGGAAACACTCCCGGGCTCTATCGCTTCGACCCAGCCACGCCCTCGGCTGGGTCGACGAGGATCAGCGGGACCACCAGTGGAGGCATCAGCGCCCAATACATCGCCTTTGCCTCCGACACGCTCGCTTACGTGACCTCCGGCGACTACTTCAAGGTCTTGCCGAATGCCCTGTACTCTTTCAATCCCTCCGATCCCGCGGCGGGCCTGACCAAGGTAGTTGACCTTTCCTATCCCCAGGATGTCACAATTGGAGCTGACAGCCGGGTCTATGTCGCGGAGAACGGGATCGGCAAGGTTGCCCGCTTCAACGCCGAAGGAAAGGCCGTGGAGACCGAGATAGCCTGCACCACCACGGGGGTGACAGGCTTGCTGGCCGGGAGCTTCGGCGGGAAGACCGGGATCTTTGTCGCCAATTCCGGCGACTATATGACAGGTTCCATCGACTTCATCGCAGATTCCGGGACAAGCGCGGTTGCTGTCGTCACAGGCCCCGTGGTCGGCCGGCTTGCTCTCCTGGGCACTTCCACGCTCCTGGCCACGGGCGGCTATCCGGCGAAGACCTGGGCCATCGACCTCGCGGCCGCCCTGCCCAAGGCGACGGAAGTCCTCGACGGGGTTGCCTCATTCGGGGGCTCTGACATCAATGTCTATGATAATTGTGTCTATGTCCCCGATGGTGCCAATACGGTCTACGTGTTTTCGTCTCTTGCCGGTCCCGTGACCCATCTGACCGTGGGCAATTCCGGCGAGCTCGTCACGAACGTCGGCATCGATTTCTAGGCCTGGAGTCCCAGACGGGCGAGCCGGGCGGCCAGAGCTAGCGCAGGCTGTAGGTGACCGCCATCGAAAGGTGGGCGGTCACCGCAGCGGGGTTGGGCATGGGGAAGGCGGCTGCCGCCAGGGCGAGGGCTGCCTTGTCCAGGATAGCCGATCCTGAGCTCTCGCCCACGCTGGCGGACAGGAGCCCGCCGTCCTTCCCGACATCCAGCTCGACCCGCACCGTACCGGCCAGCGCCCTGAGTCTGGCTGCCTCGGGGTAGGCCAGGGAAGATGCCATCCTCCGAGAGACCTCATCGAGGATGACGAGGGCAGGCTCAGCTGCCTTCCCCATGCCGGATCCTGTCGCGGCCTTTGCCTCGCCCACGATGATTCTCACTATGAACTCGGCGAGGTTCCCCCTCACGTAGGAGCTGGGCTTGGTCGTGGCAGCCCGTGAGGGAAGGGGTACTGAAAGGTAGTGCCCGCCGGTGTAGGCAGCTGCCTCGCGGAGGGCTCGCTCCCCCTCGCCCGGGATTCCCTCGAGGCCCACCGTGAAGACCTTGACTCCGGCGACCGCCGCCGCCTTCACCGCTTCGGGGAGTCCGCTGCTGTGCGGCCCCTCCTCACCGGGCTTGGGCGCTGCGTCGGTGAAGAGGAAGACCAGGCGGAGCCCGTCCTCCGCGAAACCTGTCTCTTCGAGGGCAGCGGCGAGCCCTGCACCGACTGCTTCCCGTGCATCGCCGCCGCTCTTGGCCTGGGCCGCCGTGAGGGCCTTTGTGAATTTTCCCTCGTCATCGGCCAGGCTCGTCACCTGGGTAAGGAAGCTTTCTCCCCTGTCCTTGAAAAGCACCAATGCAAAACGCGGTTTCAGATCCAGGCCGAGCGAGAGGGCAGAGAACCTGGCCATCGTAATTGTCTGCTTTATTCCGGGGAAGGCCTTGGCCATCGAGACAGTCGAATCGAGGACAAACACGATGTCCAGGGGCAGGGGCGAGGCCGGAAAGCGGGGCGAGTCGAGGGAGACCTGGAGGGGAAGCGACGGATTGGCGGGGACATCCACGACGCGGGCGCTCCCCCTTGCCGAAACCTCCAGCCGCGTCGCCCTACCCACAGGGATGCCTGCGGCTTTTTTGAAGATGCTGAAGCGGCCATCGGCGGTGGCCCTTCCACCCACTGCCATCCCGCTCCCCGCGCTGAGCTTCCAGGTAGCAAAGGGCACTCCACGACCTTCTCCGTCCCGCAGTTCCACCGGGATCCTGGCCTCGAAATCGAGCCCGGGCGACTGGCCCACGGATGAGGCAAGGTAGTCGAGGAAGGCCGGGAAGGAGGCGTTGTCATCGACTTCCACGACGCTCGGGATGACGGGGTTGGATGACTGGGCGAAGGAGGCAAGGCCCGAGCCGGGAAGGGCGAGAAGGAGGCCCAGCAGGGAACTTCGAAGGAGGGCAGGATGGATCCGCATGCTTTTCCGCCTCAGTGTCCGAGTTCCCTCGACCGCTTTGCCGCAGCGTCCACCGCGTCCATCACAATTGATCGGAAGGCCTTGCGTTCCAGGCTGTGGATGCCTGCCATGGTGGTTCCTGCGGGGCTCGCCACGATATCCTTGAGTTCCCCGGGGTGGCGGTCGGAGCTCAGGATGATCCTGGCGGCGCCGAGGACGGTCTGGGCCGCGAATTCGTAGGCAAGTTCGCGCGACATGCCGTTGAGAACGGCTCCGTCGGCGAGGGATTCGATGAAGAGGAAGGCGAAGGCCGGCCCGGAGCCCGAGAGGGCGGTGACCGTGTCGAAGAGGCGTTCCTCCACGATCCGTGCGATTCCGGCAGTCGCGAAGAGGGCTCGGACCTCCTCGACGATCTCCACAGGCACGGATGCGTGGGCGCAGACAGCCGTGGTTCCTGATCCGATGGACAGGGGGAGGTTGGGCATGATGCGCACGACCTCTGGCGGATGGGGAAACCAGGCACGCAGTGAATCCACCGGGATGCCCGCAGCCATGGAGACCAGAAGCTTGTCCGGGGGACAGGTTGCCGCGAGGACCGGAAGGACCTCAGCCACCGCGTGGGGTTTGACCGCGAGGAGGAGCCAGTCTGACCCGGCAATGAGGGAGGCGAGGTCGGGCTCGAGGGCGATGCCAAACTCCTTGGCAAGACGCTGGCCCCGCGCGGGCGTGCGGTTCCACACAGAGATGTTGCCGTATCCGATGGTCGGTCCAAGGGCCGTGAGCATCGCTTCGACGATCCGCCCGGCACCTATGAATCCAATGCGTCGTACCATCCTCTTCCTCCACTAGAAATAACTATGAAGATACCGGTCCGGAGGACCTAGTCCCTGAGGCCCAGGACCTCGTTGGACCGCGAGCGGACCCGCGTGTGGAGCTCCCTGTCCCGGGCCAGCGACTGTCCGTAGGAGGGAATGATCGCATGGAGCCTCGCCTGCCATCCTGGACTCTTGGCGCGGAGGCCGAAGCACTTCTCGATGAGCTTTATCATGGCGGGCACTGCGGTCGAGGCACCGGGCGAAGCGCCAAGCAGCGCCGCAATGGAGCCGTCGCCGGATGAGACGACTTCGGTTCCGAACTCGAGCTTGCCTCCTCCCCTTTCGGCGTCCTTCTTGATGATCTGGACGCGCTGCCCCGCCGTTGCGAGGGTCCAGTCCTCTGCGCGCGCTCCGGGCATGTACTCGCGGAGGGCCTTGAGGCGGTCCGCCGGGGACTGGAGGACCTGTCCAATGAGGTAACCGGTGAGGCCGAGGTTGCGGAGTCCGGCTGAGGCCATCACGAACATGTTGTTCGGCCTGATGGATCCGGGAAGATCCCAATAGGATCCTTCTTTGAGGAACCTGGTGGAAAAGCCCGCGTAGGGTCCGAACAACAGTGACTTCTTGCCGCCGATGACGCGGGTGTCGAGGTGGGGCACCGACATCGGAGGGGCTCCGAGGGCAGCCTTGCCGTAGACCTTCGCCTCATGCCGCGCGACGATGGCGGGCTCCGAGCACACGAGCCATTGGCCGGAGACGGGGAAGCCGCCATATCCCGCGGCCTCGGGGATGCGCGAGGCAAGGAGGAGGGGGAGGGCGCCGCCGCCTGCGCCGAGGAAGACAAAGCGGGCCCGGAGCTCCTGACGCTCGCCCGAGGCGCGCCTGTGCGTGTGGAGTCTCCAGCTGCCATCGCTCCCGCGGGACAGGTCGCGGACCTCCATGCCGGTCTCGAGGGAGAAATTGCCTGAATCCTTCAGTGTTGTGAAGAAGGCCCGGGTCAGGGAGCCGAAGTCGACGTCGGAGCCGCGTCCTATCCAGGTTGCCGCGACGCGCTCGGAGCCTTCGCGGCCGGCCATGATAAGGGGGGCCCATCCGGCGATGCGCCCTGCATCCTCGCTGTACTCCATGCCGGAGAAGAAGTGGTGGGCAGCCAGGAGCCCGTGTCGGGCCTTGAGGAAGGCGAGGTCCTCCCCTCCGCGCACAAAGCTCATGTGGGGGCAGGGGGCCATGAAGGAGGCAGGAGATGGAAGCCTGCCCTCGCTGACCAGGTGGGTCCAGAACTGCAGGGAAGTCTCGAACTGCTCGTTGATGCTGAATGCCTTGGAAGGATCGACGGAGCCGTCAGCCTTGCCCGGGGTGTAGTTGAGTTCGCAGTTGGCAGCGTGCCCGGTGCCGGCGTTGTTCATCGCGTCGCTGCTCTCGAGGGCGACATCCTCGAGCCGTTCGAAGGCCCTGATGCTCAGCCTCGGGTCGAGTTCGCGGAGGAGCATGCCAAGGGTGGCGCTGTGGATGCCAGCACCGACGAGGGCGACATCGATGATGCTTTCTGGACTGGAACTGGGCATGTAGACCTCGTGGATGCTGCTGGATGGACCCTTCCCCCGCTGTGGCGACCGTAGGTGCATTTCGGGCTTGGAACCTGCGTGAAGACAGTATCGCGGGGCGCGGGATACGTCAAACGGAGAATGGCGATTGGATGGAGAAGGTTTGGGATGGTGGAATAGTCCGGCCTGCCTGAGGCTGTTGCCGATGGTCTGGCTCAATATCGCGGAATGAAAGGAAAAAGAGCCCAGAAAGAGGGCTGCAAAGCTATTGAAATGTCGCTGGCAGCTCCCCTTCCTCAGGTTTGGCCTTCTGTCCCTTTTCTTTCGTCCCGCCGCATCAGCCGGGAACCCTGGCCTGCGTCAGCTTCCCAGGGCTTGCAGGTTCAAGTCCTCGCATCCCGGAGGCGCACTGGTGGTCGATCCACCCTGCCTCCGGGGAGGATCAGGCAATGGTGAAGCGGCGTACCTTCTTCGTGGTGGTCATCTCCATGGCCTTGTCAAGGACGACGGTCCGCGACATGCGCTGGTAGGGGAGGAGCCTCCCGTTCACCTCGGCCACGATCGCCTCGACCCGTGCCCTGACCTGTGCGGCATCCTTGCCCCGCGCCCATTCGGCCTCGGGGTAGACGAGGACCTCGATTTCCTCCTCGGCCGTCGAGGCGTCGGGAACCCAGCCGCGCACGAGGACCTGGTCGAGCTCGGGATAGAGCTGGAAGCGGTTTTCGATCTCCTCGGGATAGACGTTCTTCCCGCCCCCCGACACGATGAGGTTCTTGGCACGGCCGGTGAGATAGACATAGTTGTCAGCATCTATCCAGCCCACGTCCCCGGTCCTGAACCATCCGTCAGGCGTGAAGACCTTGGCTGTCTCCTCCGGGGCACGGAAGTAGCCCTGCATGACCATGGAGCCCTTTACCACGATCTCCCCCTGGCCTGAGGGGTCGGGACTGCCCTCTGCGCCGTGCCTGCCCTCACTGTCGAGCGGGATGATTTTCGCCTCGACCCCGGGGATGAGCTTGCCGACCGAGGTCACCTTGTAGCGTTCCACGGGGTTCAGCGTGAGGATGGGCGAGGTCTCCGTGAGGCCGTAGCCCTGGATGAAGTCGATGCCGAGCTGGTTGTAGAGCCTGAACACCGAGGGGGCCAGGGGGCCGCCGCCTGAGATGCAGATGCGGATGGTCCGGAGGCTGGCCTTGTCGAGGATGGAGCCGAAGAGTGTCTTGCCAGGGTTGATACCCGTGACTTTCTTGATGGCGCCGGAGACGGACATGAGGCCGCGGACAAGTGCGTTCACCAGTGGGCCCTTGTCGGATATGCCCTTCAGTATGCCGGCTATCAGCTTGTTGAAGAGGAGGGGCACGCCGAGGAACATGGTGATATTTGCCTGCTTGAGGTCACGGAGGATCTGGCTCGTGGCCATGCGCTTCCCGAAGACGATCTGGGCGCCGACGGACAAAGCTTCGATGAAGACTGCGAGCATTGTGTAGGAGTGGTGGATCGGCAGGAGGGCGTAGAAGACGTCGGTCGGCAGTATCGTGAGGTTGTACTGGGCCAGGAGGCAGTCGGAGACGAGATTCCTGTGTGTGAGCATGACGCCCTTGGGGACGCCCGTCGTGCCCGAGGTGAACATGATTGCAGCGAGGTCAGTCTCCGCCAGTGGCACGCGCGGCATGGGCGTCGCCATGGCCTCGTCATAGATGTACGCAGGGTTTTTCCGCGAGAGCGAAAGCTTGGCAACCAGACCGAAGTCGGCGGGCTCTATTTCGTCCCACTTTTCCTCGTCGATGAAGGCGACCCTGGCGTCGGCCGCGCGGAGGAGGTTAGCTGTCTCGTCGCGGTGGATCTGGCAGTCGATGGGCACCACAGTTGCCCCGGCGTGGAGGGCCGCGAGCCAGGCGACTGCCCACTCAGGTCCGTTCTTGCCTGTGACAACAACGCGGTCGCCCCTGCCCACCCCGAGGGCCGCGAGCCTGGCCGCGACGCGGCCGACCATGTTGAGGGCCTCGGCGTAGCTCAGGGACAGGCGCTCCGGGTCGTAGACCGTGAAGCAGGCCCGCTCGCCGAAGCGTTCGGCGCTTATGGCGAAGAGCTCGGTGAGGGTGGGCCATTGCCCAGTGAAGACCCTCCCGCGGAACTCGTCGAGAAAGGCATCGGGCTTGCGTTGCTGTGGCATGGAATTAACCTCCGGAGGGCTGTCGGTGGCGCAAGGCCTGCCTGTCGCCGAAAACCAGACTCACGATACCAAGGAGACCCTTCGGGCGCAAGCGCCAACATGGATCAGGTTCCTCTTGCAAAGGATAGGGGCTTTGGAAGGACTGCTGTCGTCGGGATCGACCGTCCACCTCATTGCGTCGGAGGGCTTTCCGAGGGTGAAAAAGCAGGCTTGG
>JBAXTA010000164.1:0-10276 GCA_037130415.1 Spirochaetota bacterium | reverse complement strand
CCCTGTATTGGCGAAGCGAAATGCGCTCTCGCGTAGCCTTTCTTCAAGACTCGGTCGTATGATCCGCCCCCGAAGGAGCTGGCATGGCCTTTGACTATGCAATCGTCGGAGGCGGAATCGTAGGCCTGGCGACGGCGATGAGGCTGGGTCAAGCGCGACCAGAGTCTCGCATCGTCCTTTTCGAGAAGGAAGAGGCCTGCGCCCTTCACCAGACGGGGCGCAACAGCGGCGTCATCCATTCGGGACTCTACTACAAGCCTGGAAGCTACAAGGCCCGATTCGCGAGGGAAGGCAACCGCTCGATGATAGAGTTCTGCGAAAAGCAGGGGATCAGGCACGAAGTCTGCGGCAAGCTGGTCATAGCAACGAGTGAAAGAGAGCTTCTCCAGCTTGAAAGACTTTTCCAGCGTGGAAGGGACAACGAGTTGCCGCTGTCAAAACTGACTGCGGAACAGGTTCGCGAGATCGAGCCGCATGTGAGCTGCCTCGCCGGCCTTCGTGTTCCGACTACGGGCATAGTCAGCTACAGCGAGGTCTGCGTAAAATACGCCGAGCTGATTCGCGCCTTGGGCGGAGAAGTAAAGACCGGTACCAAGGTGCTGCGCATCCGGGAGGTGAAGGGCGTCCAGCGCATAGAGACCGGAGGGGAAGTCTTCGAGGCGCGCTTTGGCATCAATTGTGCCGGACTTCACAGCGACCGCGTCGCGAGGTCGGCGGGAACGAATGCGCCTGCGCGGATCATCCCCTTCCGGGGCGAGTATTATGAATTAGTACCTGACAAGCGGTACCTGGTCAAATCGCTGGTCTATCCTGTTCCCAATCCCGATTTCCCCTTCCTCGGGGTGCATTTCACGAGGATGATCGATGGTTCGGTGCACGCCGGTCCGAACGCCGTGCTCGCCTTCAAGCGGGAGGGTTATCACAGGACGAGCTTTTCCGCCCGCGACACCTGGGACACCCTGTCCTATCCGGGGTTCTGGAAGTTGGCCCGCCGGAACCTCGGCGAAGGCTGGATGGAAATCCGGAGGTCATTCAGCAAGGCCGAGTTCCTGCGTAGTCTGCGCCTGATAATCCCCGAGCTCCGAGGCGCGGATATCGTGAGCGCAGAGGCCGGCGTGCGGGCCCAGGCCCTCCTCCCCGACGGAAACCTGGTCGACGATTTCCTGTTCGTCGAGGGCAGGGCTTCGCTCCATGTCTGCAATGCGCCCTCGCCTGCGGCCACAGCTTCGCTGGAGATCGCAAAGACTATCGTGTCGCGATTGCCCTAGGCGTTGCGAAACGGATCAGGGCGAGGAGCCCCGCCACGCTCGCCTTCCATGCCCAAGCCAGCTGCGAAGCGAGCAGCTGGCTCCCGAGCTGCGCGGGCAGTCGCCGCAGGCGGCCATGGAGCCTTTGTCGCTACCTGGAACAAGGGGGCTCCTCGACCCCGGGTGGGCAAATGAGGGACAGGGGAGGAAGTGATGGCGGAGCGCAGGATGGATTGGTACAGGACAGCCCTTGATGCCGGGCTGCTCAGGGAGCTCACCGAACGAAGGGACCTGCCGGGGCTTCTCCAGGCGGGCGCCTTCCTCCTCGTCTGGATGGCCACGACCTCAGTCTCCCTATATTTCTACCTCGAGCGCCTTTGGATTCCCATGGTCCTCGCCTGCTACTTCCATTCGATGTTCCTGGTCTTCCTCAGCAATGGCGCCGCTGTCCACGAGCTCAGCCACGGCACTGCCTTCAGAACGAAGCTGCTCAACGATGTTTTCTACAGCCTCTTCTCCTTCCTGAGCTGGAACAACCCGGTGCACTTCCGTGCGAGCCACGCACTCCACCATCAGAATACGGTACAGCGGGGCGTCGATCTCGAAGTGATGCAGGGGCCAGTCAAGGACAAGCTCAATGGATGGAATCTCCTGGCCTGGTTCACTTTCAACCCCTCACTGTTCCGCAGCTGGATCGGCGTCGCCGTGCTACATGCCCTCGGCCGGAGCGATTCCGACTAATACTTCTGGAAGCCGCTTTTCGCCCAGGATGATCCCAGGCGAAGGGCCATGATCCGCTTTGCCCGCATCCTTGTGCTTGGCCATCTGGCCCTGGTCCTTCTCTTCGCCTGGCTCCAGCTATGGGTCATGATCTACCTCGTCACCTTTGGCGTCTTCTTTGCCGGCTTTCTCGACGCCTTCTGCGGCGCCCTCCAGCACACGGGACTTTCGGAGAGCACTCCCGACTGGCGTGTTGTTTGCCACACGGTCCACTTCGGGCCCTTCATGCGCTTCCTCTACTGGAACATGAATTACCACATCGAGCACCACATGTTCGCAGCTGTGCCCTTCTGGCGCCTGCCCCGCCTTCACGCCCTGGTGTCCCATGACTATCCTGTGCCTCACCGCAGCTTTCTGGCCGGGATCCGCAAGCTCTACGAGATCAGGCGGGAACAGGCAAAGGATCCCTCCTACGTCTTCGTGCCGGATTTCCCCGCGACGGCGGCACCCGTGAGGTGGAAGGGGCGACCATGAAAGCCTGCTCGCCATAAGGCCCCTCCGTTTTCTTCCCCGACGCCATTTGACGGAAAGGCCGGTCCAGATTCCTCGGCGCGGCGTAGCAGATCGATTGCTCGAAGCCGCCGCCCAGGTTCATGTCGAGTATCCGGTCCCCTTCCCCGCGCCGCATATCGCCTGTCGTCACAGCGCAGCGGATGCCCGCGCTGTTCACCATGATATCAAGCCCGCCGCCTTGCCTACCACAGCGTCCAGCCGCCATCGACGATGAGGATCTGTCCAGTCATGTACGCAGACGCAGGGGAAGCCAGGAAGATGGCTGGACCTGCGTAATCCTCTGGCCTTCCCCAGCGCCCCATCGGGATCTCGTCGTGGAGGAATCGGGCGCCCCGGTGCTCGTCGGCTTCACGCTCCGCGCCGGTCTTCGCCTCTGCTTCCCGCGCCTGCTCTTCGTCGGTAAGGCCGCGGTTCGTGGCGCCGGCAATCCCGCCGGGGCTGAGGGAGTTGACGGTGACACCATAGGGCGCGAGGCGCACGGCAAGGTTACGGGTAATGCCATGGATTCCATGCTTGCTCGCAAAGTAGGGCGAGGGGTCCCAACCCTCCGGGTAGAGGAAGGGCTTTCCGACCATGCTGCCGTAGACACTGGAGATGTTGATGATCCGGCCCCAGCCGCGCTCCCGCATCGCGGGTGCGAAGACCTGGCAGAGGTGGAAGGGCGCCACCATGTTCGTCTCCAGCACCCTTCGCCATGCGTCGAGCGAAACAGTCTCCCAGGCCTCGTCCGGTGAGATTCCGGCGTTGTTCACGAGGATGTCGATGCGGCCGCCCGCCCGCTGCAGCGCCAGGACCTCGTCCTCGACCGTCACATCTGCGACGACGATCTCGCATTGACCCCCATCGGCGATGGCAACTGATCGCGCCTCCTCGAGGGCTGCGCGGCGTCGCCCGCAGAGGACTACCTCAGCGCCTGCCTGCACGAAGGCGCGAGCGAGCCCGCGTCCCAGGCCCGTTCCGCCCCCGGTTATGAGCGCGCGCCTTCCTTCCAGGCTCAGCGATGCGTATCCCTTCATTCCTTCCCCCTTCATCAATGCCCCGCTCGCCGGATCTTCGTCGTTCCCGATCAGTACCCCTACCGGCCCTGGGAGGCAGCCTTCGCGAGGAGCTCATGCGCGAGCCGGTAATTGCCTTCGGCTGTCTTGAAGTAAGCATTGTCGTCCTGGTCGATACGTGCGATGTCGAGCATGAGGCGCATATCGGGTCCGCCGAGAACCGAGATGGTCTCCTCGATCTCCTCCTTCGTCCCCCCGCAGCGGGCCTTCACGACGATGCCGCTTCCGGCCAAGGCATCGCGGACCATCCGAGGGGTCATGGGCGTGGGGTCCCAGGTCGGAGACACCGAGCAGTCCACGGCCATCACGCCCCGGCCTGGCAGGAGCCGCATCGTCTTGTCCCAGACGCCGCAGGAATGGATTGCAACCCCTCCGAGCTCGCGGGCGATGCGCTCATTGCAGGGAAGGGAGAGGAGCCCGTTGATGTGAGGAGAGGAGACCGCCAGGTTGTCGTCGGAAAGCATGACTCCACCGAGCGTCGTGAGGCTCGGCATCACATGCCCCGGCCGCGCCACCCGCCCCTCGCCGATGTGCCGGGCCTGCTCCCTCGTGAAATCCACAATGAGATCGGCGATGGTGTCCATGAGCGCAGCCACCGTCTCCTCCTCGAGATAGCAATTGGCGAAGAACTCGGAGGTATCCAGGACAAGGGTCGCCGTGTCGAAGGGCGACTGGGTGTCGGTGGCCGCGATGGGGATGCTGCCCCTCGTCAGATCGAGGAGGCCGTCGATGCAGTCGAGGACCATGCGCATGACCTTGCCATCCTGCCAGTCCGGCTTGGCAAGGCCCCGCACCTCCTCGATGGAATGGTAACGAACGTGCGTATCGGGTGCCTCGCCTTCCCTCCAGAAGTACTCGCAGCCGAAGGCGTTCGCGTACACGCCCGTGCCGAACCAGGCCTGCATGTGTGGCAGCTCATCGGACCAGTCCATGGCGAGCCAGGATTCCAGGTGCCGCATGTTGTTGGCGATCACCGTCTCCACCGAGTTGCACTCGCCCCAGAGATGGTAGCTGGGACGCTGGATGACCATGTAGGCTTCATCCCCCGCCCAGAACCGTTCCATCCGCCCGAGCCGTTCATTTCGTCGTGCCTGGTAAAGTTCAATCAGTCTTTCGATTTCCACGCTACTTCCCTCCCGGCAAGATCAGGTCGTCCATGAGCGTGATTTTGTTCCATCTTTCCGGTACGTGTATGTTGTCGTTGCCCGTCACGGACCAGGACCAGCCGACTGAGGACGGCATCCGATCCGCGCCTTTCCGGTCGTGATGGGCGCGGTAGGCCGTCGCACGGATCGAGTCGCCCGCTGTGGGAGGCTTCTGTAGCGGGCCACCCATCGCGTGGAGTCCCTCCCAGGGCAGGGCGAATTCCACGGTCCAGCCCCGGTCCCTGATCTCGGGACGGTTGAGGACGCCGTCGATCCGCACCGCGTGCTCGAGGCCGGGGAGCTCCCAGTCGAGGTCGCCGTGCCTGCCGATGGGTTCCCCCTCCCGGGCGAGGAAGTAGAGGAAGTTGGGAGTGGAAAGGAGCCGTTCCAGCTCGGCCCAGTCGCGTTTTTTCACGAGGCTTTCGACCCAGGTCCACCTGATCTCGTAGACCGTGTTGATCGGGTTTATTCCCAATTCATAGTAGTAGCCCTCGCCCTCTATGAAGAGCTCCACGTCCTCGTCCTTGATATAGACATGGTCGTGGAAGCCGGTCATCGTGCCTCTCACGTCGGGGTCTTCGATCCTGAAGCCGGCGTAGAGGCAGCGCTCGTCCCAGAGGAAGGCTACCCGGGTTTCCAGTCCGACCCGCTCCCCCGTCGCGATCGCGCCAAAGGGTTCGGACCAGACGGCCCTTGCCCAGGCCTCCTCGTCGAGCCGCCCGTCGATGGTCATGGGCTCCCGCGTGCGGAGGCAGGGCTGTTCGAGGACCGGCGGCAGGCCCGCCTGGGGTGCATCGATCCACTTGCCCCAGCGGGGGAAGGAGGATGTGGGCACCTTCCCGACAGCCACGAGGGCATCATAGTTGGCGGCAGAGGGTTGCGGAGGCCTGTCCATGCTTAGCCACCGCTCGTCTGGTTTGGCCGCAGGGCGTCGTCGATCATTGCCGCGATCTCTGCCTCCGAGTTGAGGGGGGTGGTCGCATCGGCGATCGGGGTCATGCTGCCGCTGCCAGGATCAAAATCCACCGGCCCATAACGCGCTGGTTTTCCCCGGCCCGAGAGGAATTCCGAGTAGGCGTCCCCTGCGTTGTAGTGCCAGAATTCAAAGGCGTAGGTGGAAAAGCCGTGGCTCGCCATCAGGGCGGTGATTTTCTCGCGATTCGCTTTCGCCTTTGCTGATACAAAAGGCGAGTCCATCGGCGTGAGCTCCGAGAGTTCGAGGTAGCCGGCGCCCCGGTCGATCTCGGTAGTGCCATCGAGGGAGAGGACGGAAATGTCGATTGCGCTTCCTATGCAATGGGTTCCCACGCGCGGATTCATGGCGATGAGGGCGGCAAGCCTCCTCCGGAGCAGGTCTATCGAGGGCTCGCTGCCACCGAGTTCCCATCTTGTCCTGGCGAGTACGAGGGGAAAGACCTCGGGGCGAAGCGCGTTGTGCTTTTGCATGAAGCGGCTTCGATAGCCGTCCTCCACCTTGAGGACCCAGCCCAACCGGTTCATCTCGGCAGCGGCGCCGATGAAACCGTCGATGAGGCCCTGGCGCAGGTAGAACAGTCGTGGCAAGCCCTTGACGTGGGGAAGTTCCGAGAAAAGCACCCGGACCCCCGCCTTAGCTGCGGCCTCTGGAAGGGAGGCGAGGGCCTCTCCACATTCAGCGAGCGGATAGCGCTCGATCTCGACCATGAAGGCAAAGGCCTCGTCCATCCTTGTCTTCCAGAAGGTTCTGCGCGCCTCTTCGTCATCGCGAAAGGTATTCATGATCCGATCCTCCGGCTTGTCCTGCATCATGGGCAATGGTACTTTCATTTTTAAGCCAGCTCCGCCACCCGGTCGCGGATGTAGAGTATCCGGTCCCAGTCGGCGTCTGGCGGCAGGGTGTCCGCCACGCTGAGGATAAGCCGGTCGTAGGGTCGTGATTCCTCGAGAAGGGCGCTGACATGGGATCGGAACTCCGCTTTCCCGAAGGAATTCACGAGGACCAATATCGAGGGAATCCCGCCCCAGATGCTTATGTCCTTGCCGAAAGCGTTTCGATAGTCGCGGAGCGTCACCCTTGTCATCGGCGCGGGGCAGACCGAGTCGGCGATGTCGAAGCCACTCCGCACGAGGAGATCGAGGAGCTGCCGATTCTCGCCGTCGGTGTGCGTCAGGAGGAGCTTACCCGCGCCGCGCAACCGCTCCCCCGCCTTCCGGAGCCAAGGAAGGATATGTTCCTCGAAAAATGGCGGATACGTGATCGAATCGTCATAATTGGCCCCGAGCAGCAGCACTTCGGCAGCCGACCCGAGGGCCGAGGCGACCAAGGCCTCGTAGAGGGGAGCGAGGGTTTCGGCAAGGGCCAGCACCTGTTCGGGAATGTCCACCATGTCGAAGAAGAAAGGCTCGAGTTTCCGCAGGTCGCGCATGATGTGTTGCATCGGCGAGGCGGCGAGGGAAAGGTAGGCCACCGCTACGCCTCGCTCTCCGATGCGGCGGTGGTAGGCGCCGTAGGCTTCTGGCGTTGGCACTATCCTGACCTTCGACAGGATTTCCGCCACACGCGGATAGTCTTCGATCTCTTTTATGGCCGGTTCGAGGATGTCGGGGATCGACATCCCGGTATCCAGAAAATCCGCACCGTAGCGGATCCGGGTCACGATCTCTCCCGAGCTGGTCGGGTAGATGGTGGTCATGGTCAGCGGCTCCGAGATGACCCGGTACTCGACCGCAGAGAAATCCGCCCGGTAGGGGAAGTCCGGATGGTTGTAGAATCCCAAGGCCCGATGATGCAGATTGCGATCATCGCCCGTGCGAGCGAAGTCCGGGACGACCGAATGGAAGCCGACACCGAGGCCCTCGGCAATTTCGGGAAGCGTCAGCGATCGCAGTTCAGCGGGAAGCGTGCCTCGCTTTTTGTTGGCATTGTACCAGATGTCAAGACGGGGCACGAAAAGAAGGCTCTGACCTCCCTTCCCCCGCATCACGCCAAGCATGGCGTCCCGATAGTTCATGTCTCCTCCCCGACCTGGTCCGGGATCATTTCAGGCGGTTTCATGGCTTCTCACCAGGCCGTCCATCCGCCGTCGACGGGGAGGGTCGCACAGTTGACCATCGCAGCCTCCTCGCTCGCCAGGAAGGCGACTGCGGCCGAGACCTCCTCCGGGAGGGCCAGCCTCCCGGCCGGTATCTTTCCGAGGACGAAGGTGAGGAAATCGGGGTTTTGGAGGCGTGCGCAGGTCAGATTCGTCTCGACGAAGGTGGGCGCGACGCTGTTTACGGTGATCCCGTGCCTCGCCCACTCGACACCGAGGGTACGCACGAGCTGGATGACCGCCCCCTTGGTGGAGCAGTAGACGGGCTGCCCCGGGATACCGACGAGGCCCGACTGGCTCGAGATGAAAATGATCCGGCCCCAGCCTGTCGGAGACCACGACATCTGCCCCCTGGGAGGCGAGGGTCGCCGCTATGGCCTGGCCCAGGCCCGTCGCCGCGCCGGTTACCAGAGCGGCCTTCCCTTCCAATCGGAACAGGGTCTTCATGGCTTTCCGGAACCGCCGTAACGATCCATGCGAACACGGGCAGTGATGCCGTGGGCGAGCATGTTCTCCACGATGCACTGGCGCTCGGTCACATCGCCAATCAGTCTGCTCGCCTCGGGCGTGCAGCGCTGGTAGGTGCAGGTCTTGAGGAACTTGCCTACCCAGAGGCCGCCTGTGTAGCGGGCAGAGCGGCTCGTGGGAAGTATGTGGTTGGTTCCTATGGTCTTGTCCCCGTAGGCGACCGTCGTCTCCTCGCCCACGAAGAGCGAACCGTAACTGGAAAGCCTTGATTGGTAGTATTCGTTGTCGACGGTGTGAAGCTCCAGATGCTCCGGCGCGTAGTCGTCGCTCAGGCTGATCGCCTCCTCGGGCGAGTCCGCGACCATCACGATTCCATTGTCACCCCAGGACAGGGCTGCGACCTCCCTGGTAGGGAGGACTGCCAGCTGCTTTTCTAGCTCGGCGACGGTCCTCCGTGCAAAGTCCTCGCTGAGGGCGATCAGGCAGATGCCCGAGTTCGGGTCGTGCTCCGCCTGCCCAAGGAGGTCGCAGGCGACGAGGGCCGGGTCGGCCCCGTCATCGGCAATTATGAGGATCTCGGTGGGACCGGCCAGGAGGTCGATGCCGCAGCGGCCGAAAAGCTGGCGCTTGGCCTCGGCGACGAAACGGTTGCCCGCGCCGCAGAGGATATCCACCGGCTCGACGACTCCCATGCCGAAGGCCATGAGAGCGAAGGCCGGGACGCCCCCGAGGATGAAGATCCTGTCGGCGCCTGCCGCGTGCATCGCGTTGACCGTCGCCGGATACCAGCCGCTCACCTTGACCGGGGGCGTACAGGAGAGGACTGTCTTCACGCCCGCCACCTTGGCAGGGATGATGCTCATCTGCGCAGAGCCGAACATAGGGTAGCGGCCGCCGGGAACGTAGGTCCCTGCGGAATTGACGGGGATGTGCCGGTGGCCAAGGATCACGCCGGGGTGGAGCTCCACCTCGAGGTCGCTCATCGTAGCCCGCTGGGCCTCGGCGAAGCGCCTCACATTGTCCTGGCAGTACTCAGTGTCCTTGCGCACCTGGGCGGGCAGATCAGCGACGGTCTTCCGGATTTCCAGGGCAGACAGCTCGAAGTCCTTTGGATCCCAGTCGTCGAATTTCCTGCTGTAGGCCCGAACGGCGTCGATGCCATTCTTCTCGAGTTCGATCAGCATCGTGGAGACGGTGGCTGCGGTTTCGGGATCCTTCTCAAAGAGGCGGTGGCCTCCGGTCTTGATGGTCTTCATCAGTACCTTCCTTGTCCTATTCTGGATCGTCCAAAGAGGCGAGGGCCTTCAACACCGCGGGAATCCCTTCCCGCCAATCAGGAGGGACTCCTTCCGAGAGCTCGAAGCAGTAGCGGCAGGGGCCGACATCCCGGGCCATCCGCCTGATCTGAGCCACGAGCTCGGCTTTCGGCAGGCTGAACCAGGTGAGGGAGGGATGGAGCCAGAAGAAACTCTCCGGCCACAACCTGCGGGCCTCCGCCATTTCCATATCACCCTCGGGGACGGGGGTGAGCGAATCGATGTCGAAGCGGAGGCGGGCGATGTCCTCTGCTATGAGCCGTATCTTTCCGTCGTAGTGGACCATCAGGCCTTGCCCGGAGCGGGCGAGAATCCTGTTGATGCCCTCGTAGACAGGCACTATATGCTTTCGGTAGGCGTGGGGACCCACGGCATCGATGCCGATGTTCTCCCAGAGCTTGATGAACCTGGCCTTGGAAGCCGCCACAGCGGCGAATTCGTCGAGCTTGAGCTTGTTCATGAGTTCGAGAAGCTCGAAGAGATCGGGTTCCTCGTCCGCGAGATGATAGGAAAAAAGCTCGAGGCCCGCATAGTCGATCTGGACCTTCTGGAAGGGTGTGCGGTCGACGTGGGCTATCGTGATGCCCCGGTCGCCGACCGAAGCCTCCGACCCATCGAAGGCAAGGTCAGTCGGGGAATAGCTGCTGCCCTCGAGGGCATTTGCCATGAGCCGGTAATCCG
>JBAXTA010000163.1:0-10329 GCA_037130415.1 Spirochaetota bacterium | reverse complement strand
CACGGAGAAAGGCAAGGATCATCGCATTCCAGGCTCTGTACGCCTGGGATGCATCTGGAACGCCCGTCAGGGAACTTCTTGACTTCGCCTGGCTCGAGAAGGACAAGCTCCAGAACCTCGAGGACGAGAACCTCGTGTTTGCCCGACTCCTCATAGCTGGTACGATCGAGAATATCGCCGAGGTGGACGAGGCAATCACCAGACAGCTGCAGCACTGGTCCTTCGAGCGGCTCAAGAAGGTGGAGCTCGCCATCCTGCGGGTGGGGGCCTACTCGCTTCTGTTCCAGTCCGACATTCCGGTCCAGATCACCATCGACGAGGCGATAGAGATAGCGAAGGAGTACGGCTCCGATGAGTCGTACCGATTCGTGAACGGCGTTCTCGACGGGATCAGAAAAGCCAGGCAAGGCTTGCCATGACGCAGCAGCTTCGTGCCGGGATTCCAGCGCTGCTTTTCGTGGCGGCCCTGAGCGTGATGGCCTGTTCGAACGCTGGCGAGGCAGGCGGTATTTCAGAAGGTCTCCTGGAACTCGATGCCCGCCTGGCGGCCGGAGGAAAGGACGGCAAGGCACGTGCCTCGGTCTTCAATGTCCTGTATTCCCGGGCCAGAGGCGCCGAAGACTGGCTATCGCTGGCAAAGCGAGCTCAGGCGGCCGAGGCGCAGGGTGATACCGGGCGCATGCTCCAGACCGCAGACCGGATGCGGAAGGCCTATCCGGCGAATGAAAACCTGGCCCTGGTAGCGGCATGGCTCTATCTCCGGGATGACCAGCCAGGCAAGGCCCTCGCCATGTTTCCCAAGGTCCTGGATCCAGGAGTCCACGCTGATCTTTGGGCAGAGGCCGTGATGAAACTGGGCCGCGATTCCTGGGGAACCGACGAATCTGTCACCGCAAAGCTGGCGGTGATATCCGATGATCCCGCCTGGTACTACGAGGCTGGACTGCGTGCCATGGCGATGGGCAGGGTCGCCGATGCTTCGGCCTGGCTGGGAAAGGCGGACGAGGCCGGTTTTCATGCGCCAATCGAGGTGCTTTGGGACGCCCTTCGACCAGCTGATGTCCTTGCAGCGCTGGGTCGTGATCCCCCAGGCAAGCGCCTTCAGCTTGCCGGTGATGCAGCCTGGATCTCCGGTCGCCGGGATCTGGCGGTGGAGTATTGGAAACGTGCCATCCCAGCCGGGCCTGACTCAGCCTGGAAGCGGGATGCTGCCCTCGCAGCCACGGCCCCTGACGCCGAGTCGGCAATCGACAGGGCCCGGGCACTTGTTCGGGCACATTCTGACTTCCCCACGGCGCGGCGCTACGCCGCCGCCATCTTCCTCCGTGAAGGAAGGATGGACCTCGCAGCGCCCGAGTTGGCTGTACTTGCTGCTTCAACCGAACCCCTGGGCCTTCTCATGGCCCTGGAATTCAACCACCTGGGGCTCGTCGAGGATCGGAGCGCTGCGGCTGCCATCAGGCTCGTCGAGGCGCATGCCGATACAGGCCTGGCCCTTGATGGAGCCCTCCGCTACCTCATTCTTTATGGCAAATATGAGGATTTTCTCGTGTTGGAGGCCGAGGCGGAAAGGATGAAACGGACATCCCCCGACGCCTGGTTCAGACGGATGATGGCCCGAGTCCTTGCAGGGGATTTTGCAGCAGCGAGGCAGGAAGTCGTCCAGGTAGTGCCAGGCAACGGCGCTGCTTCCCTGTCCCTGGCCTATGCCACTGGCCTTCTGAGCGAACTGGCCAACTCTCCCTCGGAGGCAGGCCCAGCCTACGAGGCTGCTCTTGTATTGGCCCGAAGCCCGGCTGAGCGCTGCGGCGTGCTCAAGCAGATTGGACGTTTCGAGGCGGCAATGGGCAACCAGGCCAGGGCCAAGGCAGCCTGGAATGCCGCAGTCGAGGCCGATCCCGAGGACCCAGAAGCCCGGATACTGGCTATGAAAGCCCCCTGAATCAAAAAGGAGACGAGGTGACGAAGCTCAAGAACCCAGCCCAGCTCGCCGGGATCAAGCGATCCTGCGAGCTGCTTTCGAGGCTGTTTGCGGAGTTTCCAGCCAAGATCCGTCCCGGTGTGACGCCCAAGGCCCTTGATTCCTTTGCCCGCAGCTTTATCGAAAAGGCCGGCGGCCATCCATCCTTCCTTGGCTATGGTGGATTCCCGGCAAGCCTCTGCGTGTCTCCTAACGAGGTTGTCATCCACGGCATACCGGATGGAAGGCCTCTCAGGGAAGGGGACATAGTCGGACTGGACTGCGGCATAATCCTGGACGGTTTCTATTCCGATGCGGCGATAACCTTCCCTGTTGGCCCCATCTCCGAAGAGGCGAGGCAGCTCATGAGGATTACCAAGGAGTGCCTCGACAGGGCCTTGGCCGCGGTAAAGCCCGGCGCGCGCATCCATGATGTTTCGCGCGCCGTTTTCAGCCATGCGGTCGCCCATGGCTATGGGGTGGTGCGTCAGTACTGCGGGCATGCTGTGGGCTTCGATGTCCATGAGGACCCCCAGGTTCCGAACTATGTCGCGGGCGGCCCGAATCCGCGGATTGTTCCCGGGATGGTCCTGGCCATCGAGCCGATGATCAATCGGGGAACCGGCGATGTCAAAGTCCTCGATGACGACTGGACTGTGGTTACCCTCGACCACCAGACTTCCGCACACTATGAACACACGATCGCGGTTAACCACGACGGCAGCGTCGAGATCCTCACTTCCTGGGCTGATCCGACCTGATAGCAAGGATTATTACCCACTTCCCGCACAATCTTTCCGCTCTCGTCTGACCTTGAGTAACCTGCAGCTCCTTTTGGCGTTATCTTAGCGACAAGGCTCTAAAGGAGATGACAATGTCAATGCTCAAGAAGCTGCATTCCAGGAACTTCTTCGTTTTCAATCTCGTGCTCGTTGGCATCCTGCTGGGATTCGGGCTTGCCTTTACAGGTTTCTCATGCTCTACAGCCAAGGGACCGGTGGTGAAGGCCGAGACGCCGCCGGCTTCCGCGCCCCTTTCAAACGTGGCGGCTTCCGGCGCGCTGCAGTCAGCACTGGCTATACAGGATGCGTTCCGCTCGATCGCGGACAATGTCCTTCCGGCCATCGTAGAGCTGAATGTAGTTGAAAACGCTGCCCCGCAGCCAAGTCCAGGCGACCAGCAGCCCTTCCGCTTTTTCTTTGGCCAGCCCGAAGACAACAGCCATCCACCGCAGGATTTCCAGTCCAAGGGATTGGGTTCGGGAATCATCGTGCGACGAGAGGGAGATGTTGTCTACGTGCTCACCAACAACCATGTCGCTGGGGCAGCGACCGAAATCAGCGCCGTGCTCTCCGATGGCCGCGAATTCAAGGCTGAGCTGGTCGGGCACGACGATCGCAAGGACCTTGCCTTGGTTAAATTCACGACCAAAGACAAGGATATCAGGGTCGCTACCCTCGGTGATTCTTCGACCCTTCATGTCGGGGATTGGGCGATAGCGATGGGAAGTCCCTTTGGCTATGTCTCATCGATGACCGTCGGCATCGTTTCTGCTCTCGGCAGGACGGGCGGTCCTGAGGGAAACATCTCGGATTTCATACAGACCGACGCGTCGATCAACAAGGGCAATTCGGGCGGCGCCCTGGTCAACATCGCCGGCGAGGTTATCGGCATGAATACCTGGATTGCCTCGCCGACGGGGACGAGCGTCGGTCTGGGTTTTTCCATCCCGATCAACAACGCGAAAAAAGCCATAGACGATTTCATCAGCAAGAAACAGGTCGAATACGGCTGGCTCGGCGTGTCCCTCCGCGAACCGGACAAGGCCACCGCAGATGACCTGGGAGTGGATCCCAAAAAAGGCGCCTTTGTAGCCCATGTTTTCAACGCTAGTCCGGCGGCCAAGGCGGGGCTTCTTCCCGGCGATTTCATCGTGAAAATCGAGGGGAGGGACGCCAAGGGCCAGAGTGATGTCGTGCGCGTCGTTGGAGACTTGGCTGTCGGCAAGTCTGCCGCCTTCACGGTAGTCCGGGATGGGAAGAAAGTAGATCTCACCGCGAGGATAGAGGTGCGTGACGCCAAGGTTGCTGCCAATGATGGCAATGTCTTCCCGGGCGTCGATGTCGTTTCACTGGCGTCGGAGGACATAGACAAGTCAAAATTGCCCTCAGGGGCCATTGGTGCCCTTGTTGTCAACGTGATTCCCAAATCAATGGCAGCCATTGCCGGTATCAAGCCCGGAGACATAATCACCTCGATGGGCGGCAGCGATGTGAAGAACGTCCGGGACTTCTACCGGGATCTCAACCAGCCTTCGGCGAAGACCCTTTCCATCACAGTCAACCGCGATGGGGAATCTGTAACGCTTGCGTATGCCCGGAAATAGCACTATGATTCCTGTATGATTGAGCATGCGCCGATCGGGTTCCTCCGGTCGGCGCATGTCGTTGAAAGCCATCATGCGAGGTAAGCCGTGCCGACCGTGGAAAAGGAATTCATACCCTACGACACCGTGCGGAACAACGCCCTTAAAATGGCGCATCGCATACACGGCGAGGGTTTCATTCCCGATGTGATCTATGTCTCGTTGCGGGGTGGCGCCTATATCGGCAATGTTATCTCTGAATACTTCAAGCTTGTGCGCTCCGATGGCAAGCCCGTCTTCTACGCAGCTGTCGTCGCGCGTTCGTATAGTGACATCAACCAACGCGAGCAAGTGCGGATCGATGGCTGGACCTATGACCCCGACCACCTACGCCACGGCGACCGGGTGCTCATCGTCGATGACATCTACGACTCAGGCAGGACGATCAACCACCTTGCCGACGTGATCACTGGCAAGGGGCTTCCCCGCCAGGATGTCAAGGTCGCAGTCCATGACTACAAGATTTGTGAGTACCGGGGCGAATCGCTGCCCGTGGTGCCCGATTACTGGTGCAGGAAACATGTGCTGAAGCGTCCCGAAGACGAGGTATGGATACATTACATGAGTCATGAGCTGATGGGGCTCACGGCAGCTGAACTCGCTGAGTACTACTATCCGGCCGATCCGGAGCTGATTGAAGTTTTCAGGAGCCTGGGGAAGTAGGTCATGCGAACGAAGGTTCCCGCTTTCATTGTGATGATCCTTGCCGCCGCATTCGTGGCAGGGGCTGAATCCCCTTCCCCTGCCGGCGACCAGGTTGTCACTCCCCCGGCTGAGGCGGGATCGCAGTTCAGGTTCCTGCCTGAGGGTCCCTGGTTTCCCTTCGACCGCGTACTCAGGCTCCTGGCCTCCCCCGGAGAAGAACGTCAGTACTCGTATGAAGTGAGGACAGGTACTTCGGTAGCCCGAAGGGATGAACTTGTCGATCGCAGGGCTCCACCAGGTCCTCTTGCCTCGCCCCTGCCCGGGCTCTACCGCGATGCCCTTGCCATCAACCTGTCTGGCGAGATGGGTTCCGAACTGCGTTTTTCCCTGAGCGATGCGCTCTCGGGGAACCGACCCTTCGAAACCTTCCGCCCGGGTACTCCCATTGTACTGCCCGCATCGGCGGAGAATGTGCATACCTGGGTGCTTATTGCCTATGCCATCGACCGGGCGGGCAACAGGGGCCAGGAAGCCCGCTTTGTCTACAGGATTGCGCCGCGGGGACTTCCAGCCACGTCGCTTGCCCCGGTTCCAACGCGAACTGCGCTTCTGGCTGACCCCCAGCTTGACCCAGGCACGCCGACCATCGCGGTGACCGAAGGCCGGTCTACGATTTCATTTCCCGTCCCCGCCAAGGGAAGGCTCATGGCTGCTGTCAATCCCGGATCGGCGCTCTCGGTGCAGGATGCCTGGGTTGCGATGCCAATAAAGGATTCCGCAGCAACCTTGACGCTGGAATGTCCCTATGGCTGGGCAGGGCTGCTCGACGCCTACATCGGCATCGAGCTCGATGGAAGTCTCAGGTATCGACCCTTGCCATTCAAGCTGCAGCTCTCTGCCCAGGGCCTTCCCGCCTATGTATCCCCTTCACCCGAGGCGCCCCGCCTGATGGCCGGAGCTCCAGGCGCAGACTCCTACCTGGTGTTTCCGCGCTACGAAGGGACTATTTATTACGGTCTTGACGGCGGGGCAGAAGTGGCCTACAGCGATCCCCTTGTCGTCAGCGCTGCGACTGGGCAGCTCAGGGTGGGCTGGCGCGGAGTCGCCGCCTTCGCGGTGTCAAGCGATCGCAGGGAAATCCAGCTGGCCCGCCCAGCTCCTGCAGTTGCCGTCTCCTTCCCGGGAATCAATGGATCCACCTCGGCCCAGCCCCTCCATCTCAAGGCACCCGAGGGTACGACCATACGCTACGTGATGACGGACGATGGAAGCTTTCCCGCCGAGCCTGATGCCACTTCTCCCATCCTTGGAACTGACCTGACCATAGATGCCAATCAGGGAAGCACGCGGAGGCTTGTGTTCCGATACCGGGTGTTTGCCGGAGTCGGGCTGGAAGCAGGCGGCGACGATGGAGGCATTCTCCGCTTTGTGATCGACCACGAGCCTCCCCCGCGACCAACGCTTGCCTCAGATGCCCCGGCCTATTCGCGCGCTGTCATGTTCCTCGACCTTCGGGCAGCCGAGGGCAGATTGTTTACCGCCATCGCGGAGGAGGGCGGGGCGGCCCTTGTCAGAGAACCTGCAGGCCCCATCGAGCTGCCCGGCTCGCCTCAGGGACCCCGGGTCTGGACCGTGCTCGCCTGGACAGTTGATTCGGTGGGCAACCGATCCCAGAACCTCGGCCCCCTTCGTTTTGTCATAGATACCTCGACGATCTACCTGGACTCCTCATTCAAGGGTGTGGCACAGGGGACTCCCGAAGCCCCCTGCCTCGACCTGGCCAGCGCCCTGGACCTTGCCAGGAGAACAACCCGGTCTGTAATCAGGGTGCGAGGCGACCTGGCTCTTCCCGATTCCCTTGCCGTAGAGGGGATGACCCTCAGTGTCGATGGCGGCTACGGGACTGACTGGATGGCAGCGAAAAAAGGCCGTAGCATCATCAATCTGCCCTCGCCCCGTCCCGGACTCGTACCTATCACGATTCAGGCAGGCACCCTCTCCCTGACCAGCCTCGACCTGCGGCCAGCCTTGGGCGAGGGCCGCCTTATTTCGACGAATGATTCTACTCTGGAGATCTCCGACTGCCTTGTCCGCGCCTCGACTTCGCGTGACCTGGTGCTGGTTTCAGGCAAGAGCAGCAGCCTGAGGATCAAGGATTCAAGCCTACGCCTCGAGGGCAGCGGAGGCGGTGCCCTGGTTGCGATGGAAGGTGGCGACACGGATGTTTCCTCATGCACGCTCGCATCTGCCCCCGAGCTTGCATGGTTTTCCGGGCTCAGCCAGAAGGGTGGCAGGCTTGCCCTCATCGATTCCACGCTTGATAGTTCGGCGGCGGTGAACCTGGTAGGCATTTCAGTAGAAAAAGGCAGTTTCCTCGGGAACGCACTCCGCATCCGGCTGTCGGGCGAAGCCGGGTATTTCCGTTTGGGGAGTTTTACCTCGGCTACAGGGGAGCTTCTGAACAGCCACATCGAGGTGGATCGGCGCTCGGCCTCGACACTGTTCAGCCTCTCCGCCTCCCCCTTGGCCTTTGTCCATGACACCATGGTCTTCGCCGCTGGCTCGATCCTGGTCTTCGATGCCATCGGCGGGTCTCCACGCATCATCAACGACCTCTTCATCGCGTCGGGAGGCAAGGCCAGCCTGCTTCGGACGGACAAGAAGCCCGAGGCCGGCTCAATCGCAGCGTCAGCCTTTGGCGGCTTCGATCGCCTCGGAAGCGGTGCCTGGGATGCTGCGGATGTCACGAGTGTGCAACGCCTGAATTCCGGCATCGCTGTGCCGCCCTCGCTGGCTCTTCCGTCTGGGCAAGCGGTCTTCCAGGCCCTGAAAGGCGGCTACGCCCTATTGCCTGGCAGCCCCGTCATCGATGCAGCCCTGCCCCTCGACGATCCCGTCTACCGCAGGGACTTCTCCGGTTTGCTGCGTCCATCGTCTGGTGGGTCGGAAAAGCCGGACATCGGCGCCGACGAGCTCCAGTAGCCCCGCAGCCTCCTTCAATGCGAAGGGCCGACCGGAACTTCCGGTCGGCCCTTCGCGCCTGTCCACCAGCGGCACGCCCTACACGGAGGTGCCGGGGAGGAGGGCCGCATTCTTCGGTATTATTATGATCCCGTCGACGATGTGGTAATTGCCGTAATCGCCGTCCGCGCGCTCGATGTCGTCGATCCCGATCCTGCAGTTCTCGCCGATGCGTGCGTTCTTGTCGATGATCGCGCCCTTGATGATGCAGCCCCCGCCTATGCCCACCGGTGACCTGCGTGCCTTCTGGTCGGCAAGGCGCTCGGCAGGCGTTTCATAGTAGTCGGCGCCCATGCAGACCACACCGTCCAGGCTTGCTCCGGATTCGATGATCGTCCTGATGCCGATGATCGACCTCGAGATGTTCGCGTTCGTGATGATGCAGCCGTCAGCCGTCAATGAGGTGTTTATGTTGGAATAGTTGATCTTCGACGCTGGCAGGTTGCGCATGTGCGTATAGATGGGCCGTTCCATGTCATAGAAATTGAACTGGGGGTTGATGGAGCAGAGGTCGATGTTTGCCTCGTAGAACGAAGCGATGGTACCGATATCCTCCCAGTAGCCGTCAAAGACATAGGCGTTGACCGGTTCGGAACCCAGGATCATCGGGATGATTTCCTTGCCGAAATCCACCCTGTCGTTCTTGAGTCCTGCCTCCATGAGGTCGGCATCGAAGATGTAGATGCCCATGCTCGCCAGGTATTCCTTCCCCACCGCATCCTTGCCCGCCAGGAGCTGGGCAGGGATCTTCCAGTCGGCTATATCCTTGGTCTTTCCCGGCTTCTCCTGGAAATCCACGATCCTGCTGTCGCCGTCGATCTTGGCGATGCCAAAATCCGAGGCTGCCTCGCGGCTGACCATGGTACATGCGATGGTCAGCCGCGCGCCTGAGTCGATGTGCTTTTGCAGCATGTCCTTCATGTCCATGCGATAGAGCTGGTCGCCGGATACGATGCAGTAATGCGTTGGATGGTGGTTCCGGAAATGCTGGAGGTTCTTGCGAACCGCGTCGGCCGTCCCCTCGTACCATCCTGAGTGGTGGAGGGTCTGCTCGGCTGCCAGGATCTCGGCGAAGCCCTTCGAGAACTGGTCGAACTTGTAGGTCCTCGAGAGGTGGAGGTGGAGGGACGCCGAGTTGAACTGGGTCAGGATATAGATCTGGTTGAATCCTGAGTTGATGCAGTTGGATATGGGAATATCGACAATGCGGTATTTCCCGCCAAAGGGGACTGCGGGCTTGGATCGGTCCTTGGTCAGCGGGTAAAGACGTGTTCCCTTGCCTCCCCCCAATACGATCGAGAGTACCCTGGGCACCTGGTCCTCCTTCAGTTGCAACGGTTCGAACGGCACGTACTGGCGCCAGCTCGAATCGTTGGCGCTACTCCCGCTTCGTGGTATGAGTATAGGCCATGATCGAACTCACCGCTACCACGAGAATCGACGATCTCCTGGACGATCCCGCCATCGCGGGCTCCCTGGTGCATGTCAGGCGCGAGGCTGCGAGGCCTCCGCTCTGGGCGGATTTTCCTCCCGATCTCGAGCCGCGGCTTCGTTTGGCCCTCGAAAAAAGGGGCGTAGAGCGGCTGTGGTCCCACCAGAGGGCTGCCTGGGATTGCATCCAGGAGGGGCACAATGTCGTCGTGGTGACGCCTACTGCCAGCGGCAAGACCCTTTGCTACAATCTTCCAGTCGCCGATGCCCTTCTTCGCGATCCTGAAGCGCGGGCACTCTATCTCTTTCCCACCAAGGCCCTCTCCCAGGACCAGCAGTCCGAGCTTAATGAATTGACGCTCGGCGGTGACCTTGGCTTCAAGGTTTTCACCTATGACGGGGATACCCCGGACTCGCTCCGCGTGGCAGCCCGGGATACAGGTCGCATCGTCATTACCAATCCTGACATGCTTCATACCGGCGTGCTCCCGAACCATCCCAAATGGATACGCTTTTTCGCCGGGCTTCGTTACGTTGTCATCGACGAGATGCATGCCTATCGTGGGGTCTTTGGCTCTCACGTTGCGAATGTCATACGGCGGCTGAAGCGGATAGCGGCCTTCCATGGCGCCCACCCGGCCTTTATCCTTTCCTCCGCCACGATCGGCAACCCCAGGGAGCTTGCTGAGTCCCTGATCGGTGAGAACGTCGAGGCGGTCACGGAGAACGGGGCACCGCGGGGCGAGCGGGTCTACGCCTTCTACAATCCAGAGCTCGTCGATGCAGTCCAGGGAATCAGGAAGAGTACGGCAACTGAATCGGAAAAGCTCGCCCTCATCCTTCTCCG
>JBAXTA010000162.1:0-10333 GCA_037130415.1 Spirochaetota bacterium | reverse complement strand
AAGCGGCGCACACGGGAGAAGGTCCAATGACCCTCGGCCCATCGGGCTGTGGCGCAATCGGTGCGGGCGATGGGAGCGCCTGCCGTATCCCGTTCGAAAATG
This sequence comes from Spirochaetota bacterium, assembly GCA_037130415.1. GTDB lineage: Bacteria > Spirochaetota > Spirochaetia > Treponematales > Rectinemataceae > CAIJMU01. The sequence goes on along the minus strand of JBAXTA010000162.1, from coordinate 10,231 downwards.
GAAAGGTCAGTAAGGGTCTTCCCCGCGTCATCGTAGAATGATGCGTGCCAGACTATGCGCCCCTTCCGCGAAAGGACAGTCACTTCGCTGTTGGAAAGGCTTGGATTCTGGGACAGCAGGTTTGCGACAAGCCTCGTCTTGTCGCGATAGGAAGGGAGGGCCACGATGTCGGAGAAATAGAAACTTCCGACAGAGAGCAGGGCCGCCATGATGACCAGGGGCATGGTGAAACGAACAAGGGGAATGCCCATGCCAAAGACCGCCACAAGCTCGTTGCTCGCGTAGAGGCTCCCGAGCGCGAAGGAGACTGCGAAGAGAAGGGCGATGGGAAGAGCCCAATTGGCGCAGGTAGGAGCGTAGAGCGACATCACCTTGAGGACCTGCTGGAGGGGCACGTTGAGCGACATGTATTTCCAGAGGTTGGCGAAAAGGTCCACGAGCTCGAGGATGAACACGAAGAAACCGGCTGCCAGGAGGAAGGCTGGCAGGAAGGTCGCCAGGAGGTGGCGGTGGAGGAGCGCCGGTCCACGCACGGCTATCGGCCCGCTCCGCGACCAAGCCAGGCGATGGCTCCGACAACGCCAATGGCTATGTTCGGCAGCCACATGGCCAGCGCCGGATCGAAGCCCAGCCTTGTGCCAAGGGTCTGGCCACCGATAAGGAGGGCCCAGTAGACAACTGCGATGAGAAGTCCGAGTCCGAAGCCGACCGAGCGGCCCGCGCGGCGTGCACGGGCGCCTATCGGAAAGGCGAGGAGGACGAAGACCGCCGCGCCTGTCGGAATCGAGTACTTCTTGTGGTACTCAAGGAGGTAGAGGTCGAGATTCCTCCGCTCGACCTTGGACTGCTCCTTCGAGCGCAAGGCGGATAGCTGCCGGGACAGGTCGGGAACGCTGCCCTCCCAGGCTGTCGGCGATGAAACATCCATGTAGTAGGCGTCGGCAAGGTTGCCACGCATCGTAGCGGTTTCTGAAGCGAGCTGGGCTGATTTTCCATCGATGGTGGATGCCTGTGTCGCGATGGACTTCCATAGATCCCTCGAGCTCATCTCGCGAGGACCGACTGTCGTATGGATCGCCTGGCTTCCGGACAGCTCGATCCGATATTCCATGGACGCACAGGAACTGTATTCAAAACGCTGGGAAGACCCATCCTTGAGGGTCTGCGTCCACACCTTGTCGAGCTTGAGAAGTATGGCGTTCTCGTCAGCCATGGTTTCGAGCCAGGCCTTCTTGGCGGAGATGACACGCTTCTGGCCCTCCGCCGTGCGGTCGAAGATCAGGAGGTCGGAAATTGTGCTCGAGGTGACCTCACCGGTCACGAGGGTGATGCCATCGAATTTCTTCGAAGACCAGCTCTGGAGCTCGAACGAGGGTGCGGATACGAGAAGCTTGCGGTATATCTTCCCGAACTCGATCGTACCAAGTGGAAGGAAAACGTCATTGACTGCGAAGGAGAGGGCCGACAGGAGGAGACCTACCACGAGGAAGGGGAGGAATATGCGGCGCCTCCGCATGCCCGAGGCCTGGAAGATGAGATATTCACTGTCTGCCGCAAAACGGCCCACGGCCATGAGCGCGCCGACCAGGGACGCAAAGGGCACCGACATGGCCACGACAGCAGGCGTCGAAAAAAGGAGAAGGAGAAGGACCTCGTTCACCGGCGCGCGCTTGGAAAGGATGTCCTCCGCCATGAGAAGGAGCTGGTTCACGAAAAAGATGATGAAAAAAAACAGGAAGGAAACCAGGAAGGAGAAAATGTATTCCCTGGCGATGTAGGCTTCGAAAATGCCAGGAAGGAGCCTGCCTCGGCGCTGCATGGTCAGAGCCCGGTCGAGCCGAAGCCGCCAGGTCCCCTCCCGCTGTCAGACAGGCCTTCCACGGCCTCGAAGCAGGCCCGTGACACTGGAGCAACGACCAATTGCGCGATCCTGTCGCCGTCGGAGATCACGACGGGCGACGAACCGAGGTTGACCAGCAGGACCTTCACCTCTCCCCGGTAGTCGGAGTCGATGGTGCCGGGGGAATTCAGACAGGTGAGGCCCTTTTCAAGGGCGAGGCCTGAGCGGGGGCGCAGCTGCGCCTCGTAGCCCGCGGGGAGTTCGATACGGAGGCCTGTGGGCACTGCCGCGCGCGCGCCGGGTGCAAGCGGAAGTGGCGCGTCGAGCCTGGCGCAGAGATCTGCGCCAGCAGCACCGCTGGATTTGTACTCGGGAAGCCGCGCCCCCGAAGCTACGACAATTCGAACATTGGGTTCATTCATGAGCGAGGTTCCCCCTGCGTTCGGCCATTATCCGCTCACCCTTTGCGCCAAGTCGGCCATAGGCAAGGATTGCACGATCCTCAGCAGCAAAGACACGCCTGGTCATGGCAGCGATATCTTCGGGATCGACCGCCACGATGCGGGCCCGGGTCTCCTCGATATCGAGGACCTGGTCTGTTTCTAGGGCCTGCCTGGCCAGGCGCTTCATGCGGTACTCAGGATCGTCGAGGGAAAGGTCAAAGCCCCCTTCGAGGCGCGACAGTGATTCCGAAATCTCCTGCCCTGAGAGTGGACGGTCCCCCGAAAGCCCGTTGATCTCCCGCTCGAGGGAGGCCAGAAGCTCCGGAAAGGACTTCACGGAGGACGAGGCCTGCGCGACCCAGAGACCTTCGCTGCGGGAAAGTGAGAAGCCCGAGGCCACGGAGTAGCAGAGGCCTTCCTTCTCCCTGAGTCCCTGGAACAGGCGCGAACTCATGGATTCGCCGAAGGCCCCATTCAGTACGGACATGGCATAGTAGTCACGATCCTGGAAGGGAGGGTGCCAGGGCAGGGCAATCAGGAGATAGGCCTGCGACAGGCTTTCGGGCACAGCACGGATTCCTCCCCGCCAGTGGGGCTCGCTTGGCAGCGGGAGAGTCTTCGCGGGAACGGCGAACTCAGGAAGCGCATCGAGGAACATTCCGAGCCGGGCTCCGGCTACGGCAGCGTCCAGGGGCCCCGCGGCAGTGACCAGCAGACGCTCGGGCCGGAGCGTGCCCCGATAAAAAGAGAACAATTGGTCCCTAGCGGCCCTGCGGATATCATCTTCCGAGCCCGCGATGGGCCGGGCCAGCGGGTCCCCAGGCCAGATCATCTCAAGGAGAAGATCGTTGGCGCACTCCTCGGGGTCGTCCCGGGCGGCGAGGATCTCGCTCTCGATGACTTCGCGCTCCCGCTCGACCTCGTCCGGGGGAAAGGTGGAACCAAAGCAAAGATCAGACAGGAGCTCGAGGGCGAGTTCCCAATGGCGCGCGGGAACGGTGCAATGGACACAGAGCGTATCACGCTCGGTAAAGGCGTTCAGGTAGCCGCCAACCCGGTCTATTGCGCGTGCTATGTCAAGCGCGCTCCGTGTCGCCGTCCCCTTGAACAGGAGGTGCTCGGAGAAATGGACAAAGCCCCGCTCCTGCTCTTCCTCGTGCCGGGACCCGATCTGAAACCAGAATCCCGCGCTGAAAGAACGCGCCCCCTCGACCCGCTCCGCGTAGAGGGAAGCGCCGCGAGGGAGCGCGATGGCTGCGAGCACTAGCTCCTCCGGGGACCTCGGTCATCCCTGCGGGGCCCGTCGTGCCTCGGACCGTCATGGCGGGGACCGTCATATCTAGGGCGATCACCGTCGGGGCGGGGTGGGCGATCCCCATCACGATGGGAATCGTGCGGGCGTGAGGGCCGGTCGCTGTCGGAATGGCCTGCTTCGCGGTTGGCATCGACCGCAACGTTTCCGTTCTCGTCGAGGGAATCGATGTGGGCGAGATTGAGGCGGCCAAGGCGATCGACCTCAAGGAGCTTGACCTTGACCTTGTCGCCTTCCTTGATCACGTCGGAGACGCGGTCGACGCGGTTTTTCGACAGTCGGGAGATGTGGCAGAGGCCTTCCTTCCCGGGGAGGATCTCGATGAAGGCGCCGAAGTCCATGGTGCGCTTGACGATTCCGTCGTAGATGCGGCCGACCTCGGGATCCTCGACGATGCCCTTGATGGCGTCGCGGGCCTCGTAGGCGTTCTTCTGTGTGCTGCCATAGATCGTCACCGAGCCGTCGTCGTCGACGTTGATCTTGACGGTATAGGTTTCGCAGAGCGCCTTGATATTCTTGCCGCCCGGTCCGATGATCGCGCCGATCTTCTCGACATCGATCTTCATGGTTACGACCTTCGGCGCGAGTTCGGAGATCTCGTCCGCATGGTTCGGCAGCGCTGCGTTCATGATGCCAAGGATATGGAGCCTGCCGCGCTTGGCCTGATCGAGGGCCTTGGTGAGGATCTCCTGGGAGAGCCCTGCGATCTTTATGTCGAGCTGGAAGCCAGTGATGCCCTGCGTGGTACCCGCAACCTTGAAGTCCATGTCGCCGAGGTGGTCCTCGTCGCCCAGTATGTCGGACAGGACGGCCCAGCGGGAACCCTCGGATATGAGACCCATCGCGATGCCCGCGACTGGCCTTTTCAAGGGCACACCCGCGTACATCAGGGACAGCGAGCCGCCGCAGACCGAGGCCATCGACGAGGAGCCGTTGGACTCGAGGATCTCGGAGACGACGCGCACCGTGTAGGGCCAGACTTCCTTTGTAGGCAGGACCTTTTCGATCGATCGGCGTGCAAGGTTGCCGTGGCCGATCTCGCGTCGGCCTGTACCGGTGCGCCCGACCTCGCCTACGGAGTAGGGAGGGAAGTTGTAGTGGAGCATGAAACGCTCGCGGCGGTCGCCCTCGATGTCGTCGAAGATCTGCTCGTCGAAGACCGTACCAAGTGTGACGACTGCCAGGGCCTGGGTCTCGCCCCGGGTGAAAAGCGCCGAGCCGTGGGTGCGGGGCAGGACCCCGAGTTCGCAGGTGATGGGTCTGATGTCCTCGAGACCGCGCCCGTCGACGCGGCTGCCGGAATCAAGGATGCCGCCGCGGAGGATCTCGTACTGGAGGTCCTCCATGAGGGCAGCGAAGAGCTTCTTCTGCGTCTCGTCGACCAGGACATCGGCGAACCTGGCCTTGACTTCGGAGATGGCCTTGGCGATGGCCTCGTAGCGCTCCTGCTTGATCTTTGTGAAGAGGGCCTTGTTGAGGAGGCCGTGGGCATAGGCGCGGATCTCGTCGGCGCGGTTGAGCTTGATCCTGAGGGGCGAGAGGGGAAGCTTGGGCTTGCCGATGGAGGCGGCGAGCTCATTGATCTTCCTGCAGACCTCGGCGATCGGACCACGGGCAGCCTCGATGGCACCGATCATCTCGGCTTCCGAGACTTCCTCGGAGTCGCCCTCGACCATCGTGATGCCGTCTTTCGTACCAGCTACGACGATCTCGAGACGGGCCTTCTTCCACTGCTCGTAGCTGGGGTTGATGACATATTCATCGCCCAGGAGGCAGACCCGCACGGCACCGATGGGGCCGTTGAAGGGAATGTCGGAGATGGCCACGGCCGCGCTGGCCGCGTTGATGGCGAGGATGTCGGGCGGATTGACCCCGTCGGCCTGGATGCAGGTCGGAATGACCTGGATCTCACGGCCGAAGGCCTTGTCGAAGAGCGGGCGCATCGGTCGGTCGATGAGGCGGGACACGAGGATCTCGCGGTCCTTGGGCCTCATCTCGCGCTTGATGAAACCGCCGGGGATCTTGCCCGCGGCGTAGTACTTCTCGTTGTACTCGACGGTGAGGGGGACGAAGTCCAGGCCCTCGGTGGCGCTCGCGGCGCAACAGGCGGTCGCAAGCACGGCGCTCCCGCCATACTGCGCGAAGACGGAGCCATTGGCCTGCTTGGCCATCCTGCCCGTCTCGAGGACCATGTCCACGGCGCCCAGCTTGATGTTCATTGTAGTCGGCATTAGTACCTTCTTTCGCGCGGCGCCTTGGCGTCACGCCACGGCGTCGCGAGGAACGACAAAAGGCCCTTCCCCTGAGGGGCGGGCCTTCCATGCGGCATCCACGTGGGAGATCTGCATCCCTCGTGGGATCACTTGCGGATGTTCAGCTTTTCGATGAGGACACGGTAACCCGAGAGGTCGGTGCGCTGGAGGTACTTGAGAAGCTTCCTGCGCTGGCCGACGAGCTTGAGCAGCCCGCGGCGGGAATTCGTGTCCTTCTTGTGGACCTTGAAATGCTCGGTGAGGTAGGTGATGCGCTCCGTGAGGAGGGCAACCTGGGTCTCGGTGGAGCCCGTGTTCTTCTCCGACTTGCCATAGTCGACAATGACCTTGGCCTTGTCAGCTTTTGTAAGAGCCATTCGTCTTACTCCTTATTTGTTCGTCGTTCCTTGCTGCCTGATGATTGCCCGGAGGGCCTACATGATGCGAACCCGCGCCAGGCCCTCGCACGCGCCCATTCCAACCAGTTCCAGGCGGTTCCCCTTGACCATGATCCCGCCCTGCCCGGAGCCTTCGGGATCACCGGTCGTCACCGGATAGAGGCCGGGTGGAGGCAGTACCAGCCCCTCCGGCCGCGCAAACTGATGAACGCCATCCCGGAGCCCGAGATGCACACCCAACTCCACTTCCACCTCTCGTCCCAGCAACTCCGAGGCGGCACCTATGTTGCCGCACTGGAGGGCGAGCCTGATCCGCGTGGAACTGATGACCTCCCCGCCCGCGACGACCGGCGCAAAGATCTCCACCCTGACACCGCGTTCTCCGAAAAAGGCCAGGAGCCCCGCAGCATCGGTATCCCTGCCCTTACCGCAATGAAAATCGGAGCCGATCGCGACAAAGTCGGGATGGACGCTTTCATGCAGCGCGGACAGGAAAATCCTGCCCGGCATTCTACTGAAATCGCCGGAAAAGTCAATCAGCACGACGAGATCGACCCCGAAGGCCTCGAGAAGCTCGAGCTTTCTGTCCAGGCTCAGGAGGTCGCCGGGGAAGGTATCCGGCTTGAGCAGCTTCTTGGGATTGCTCCTGAAGGTAAATACGACCGATGGCCCTGCCTTCGCTCTATGAACACAGCCTTCGACAAGGGCCCGGTGGCCACAATGGAGCCCATCGAACACTCCTATGGTGACTGCGGCTCCTGGAACACCCTTGGACGCTTGCGCCGCCTCATCGTAGCCTACGACGCGCATCATGGAGCTCCCACGACCATCAGATAGCTGAGCGTACCCGCTGTCCGGCCCAGGACGCCGAGGAAGTTGCCTGCTTCGGAAAATATGGCAAGTGGAGGCTCAGGGATTTCTGAGCCTCCACCGAGCGGGGAGAGCCAGGCCGGAACGATGGGCTGTCCGTTCCGGAACGCCTCTTCCCTCCCCCGGGCGAGTCCGCAGGCAGAAAGTCCCAGCCCGGCAGCTGCCGATGGATCGAAGGGCAGGAGGTCAGCCGGGCCGGAAAACTGCCCCGTCGGCCTGGCCTGCTCCAGCGAGTAGGGTCCGACATGGGTTCGCTCAAGCCTGTCGAGTCGCGCCACGCTGCCCGAGGCCTTCGCAAGATCGCGGGCGAGGGATCTGATGTAGGTACCCGACGAACAGCGCACCGAGAGGATGGCATCCCCCCCCTCATAAGCGAGGAGCTCGAGTTCATGTATGGTGACAGGCCGTTCCTTCATTACGAGCGACTCGCCGCGACGGGCGCGGTCAGAGGCGCGCTCGCCATCGATGTGGACAGCCGAGTACGCTGGCGGCGCCTGCATGAGAGGGCCCCTGAAGGCGGGGAGGGCCGCCTCGATGGCGGCCAGTGTCGGAAGGGGGGCCCTCGCGACGACCTCGCCCTCGGGATCGAGGGTTGCAGTCTCCTCGCCAAACCTGACGCTCGCAACGTAGCGTTTGTCCATGGCAGTGAAAAAAGAACCCAGGCGCGTTAGTCGCCCTACAAGGATTACCAGGAGTCCGCTGGCAAAGCTGTCCAGTGTGCCGGTGTGCCCGAGCTTGGTGGTACCCAGGATGCGCTTGAGCGGTCCCAATGCCTGAAAGGATGTGACGCCGGCGGGCTTGGCTACGAGGGCTATGCCGGAGCAGGCAGCGGGGCCACCGACCGCCCTGCCTATGCCGATCACGTGAACAGGCCCTTGATCCTCTCGTTCATCGCCAGGCCCTCCTTGATACCCCGGTCCGCAATGAACTGGAGCTTGGGAGTGAGTCGGGTATGTATGCGACGCGCGAGGCGGGCCTGCATGAATCCTGCTGCATGGTTCAGGCCAGCGACAGCAGCCGCGAGGGCCTCGCCTTCCGGGTCGGAGCCAGCCTTCCCCTCGCCTGCCACACTTTCGCCCGTAACTGCTGCGTCGCTGCCTGCCGCTGCGCCCGTCGCAGCAGCAAAGCTCGACACGAAAACGCGCGCGTAGGAGAGGTCGCGCGCAGCCTCTACCCGGGTCAGGGAAGTAAAGGGACCCACACGGGGATCCTTCACCTCACCCGAAAGGATCAGGGAGGAAAGTTCCTCCCTGATCTGTTCTTCAAGCTTTCTCTGCCTTATCTCGTCCATGTTTCCCTTCGGCCATCGGCGCGGACAGGGTGCGGGCTATCTCGATGGTCTCGTAGACCTCGAGGGTGTCGCCAACCAGGAGATCGGTGATGCCCTCGATACCGATTCCACACTCGTAGCCGGCCACGACTTCCTTGGCATCGTCCTTGAAGCGCCTGAGCGAGACGATCTTGCCGACGTGCACCTCGATGCTGTCACGGATGACGCGGACCTTGCAGTTGCGGCGCACGCAGCCCTCGGTGACGTAGGAACCCGCGATGAGGCCGATCTTGGGCACCTTGAAGACTTCGCGGACTTCTACCTTGCCTATCTCGGATTCCTTGAGCTCGGGGGCAAGCATGCCTTCCATGGCCTTCTGGATCTCTTCCTGGGCGCGGTAGATGATGTTGTACTTGCGGATATCGACCTTCTCGCGGTCGGCCAGGAGCTTGGCCGCGGGAGTGGGCCTGACATTGAAGGCAATTATGATGGCGTCCGAGGCTGCTGCCATGTTGACGTCGTCCTCCGTGATGGCGCCGGCTGCGGCGCGGAGCACGTTGAGCCGGACCTCCACCGTCGAGAGCTTCTCAAGGAGGCCCTTGAGCGCCTCCACGGAACCCTGGACGTCGCCCTTGATGAGGACCTTGAGTTCCTGGATGTTGCCCTGGTGGATGGTGTCATAAAGGTTATCGAGCGTGATCTTCTTGACGTTGAGGCCCTGCTCGTACTTCTTGAGTTCCTGCCGCTTGTCAGAAATGGCCCGCGCGAACTTCTCGTCAATCACCACCTCGTAGGGATCGCCGGCGTTGGGCATGCCCTCGAAGCCGATGACCTCGACCGGTGTGGAGGGAATGGCTTCATCAATTCGTACACCCTTGTCGCTGAAGAGGGCACGGACCTTGCCGGGATAGATGCCGGCCACAAAGCAGTCGCCTATCCTGAGGGTTCCCCGCTCGACGACCACCGTGGCGACAATGCCCCGGCCATGGTCGATCTTGGACTCGAGGATCTTGCCCTCTGCCGGACGATCATAATTGGCAGAAAGTTCGAGGATCTCAGCCTGGAGGAGGATGGCGTCAAGAAGCTCGGGTATACCCTTTTTCTGGAGGGCCGAGATCTGGCAGAACATCGTGGTGCCGCCCCAGGCCTCGGGAATGAGCCCGAGCTCGGAGAGCTGTGTCATGACACGGTCGGGATTGGCCTCGGGAAGGTCGATCTTGTTGATTGCGACAATGATGGGAACCTTGGCTGCCTTGGCGTGGTCGATGGCCTCGCGGGTCTGGGGCATGACGCCATCGTTGGCCGCGACAACAAGCACGACGATGTCGGTGATACCGGCTCCGCGGGCGCGCATTGCAGTGAAGGCGGCGTGGCCGGGGGTGTCGAGGAAGGTGATCTTGCCCTTGTGGGTATCGACCTGGTAAGCGCCGATGTGCTGGGTGATCCCTCCGAACTCGCCGGCGACGACATCGGTCTTGCGGATGGCGTCAAGGAGCTTGGTCTTTCCGTGATCGACGTGGCCCATGACCGTGACGATGGGGGCACGGTGCGCAAGGTCGGAGGCGATGTCATCGGCCTTTTCGATGACCGTTTCATCGTAGAGGGAGACAATATTGACAACGCAGCCGTATTCTTCAGCCAGGATTGTCGCCGTGTCGGAATCGATCTTCTGGTTCATGGTGGCCATGACGCCGAGGGCCATCAGCTTGCCGATAAGGTCGGCAGGCTTGAGGTTCATCTTCTTGGCCAGTTCCGAGACGGAGATCGTCTCCATGATGTCGATGGACTTAGGAATGGCGGCGAAGCCCTGCTGCAGCAACAGGGACATGGGGGAATCGAGCCGGTA
>JBAXTA010000161.1:0-10336 GCA_037130415.1 Spirochaetota bacterium | reverse complement strand
AGGCATCATTCACGCCCTGGAGAAACTCGACGCTTTCGAGGACCTTGTGCTTCGTGGCGATGCGCCTCGAAGCGAAACGGCAAAGTCGGCGGTCACGAAACCCGGGCTCCCTGAAACCGTCCGGAAGGCTCATCGTACGGAAGCCGATTCAGAGGCTGAGAGTGCTGGAGCAACTGCCTTTGTCGCATTCTCATCGGGCGACGATGACTCTGTTGCAGAGACTACAGCCGATGGCTCCGGATCCCCCCTCGCCACCTCCCTCCCTGGCGAAGACTCAGATGCTCCTGTCGCCACGGCCGAAAAGGCCGTGGACGAACTCGACATCTTCTAGCAGCTGGCTGATGGCCGTAAGTACCTTCCGTGTCGAACTGCTCGGCGCAAGCTTCACGGTTCAGACCGACGCGACGAGGGAGCATTTCGAAAAGCTGGTAGTGGGTCTTTCGGAAAGGTATGACCTGCTCCGTCAGGCAACCAACGTGTACGATCCACTCAAGCTTGCCATCCTCGCTGGCATCACGTTGTCGGACGACCTCGAGCGCGAGCGGGGTAGCTCGGGTGATGCGGACAAGGCAGCGGGGGAGTTGGCCAGGATCACGGAGCGCCTCATCATGCGCATCGACGAAAGCCTCGCTCCCCCCGAGCGCCAGGCACGGGACGATTGATTTCCCTCGCGATTGCGAATAACCTCGCGTTCCAGAGGCATGTGTGGACGAATCGATCGGCATAGTCCTCGATGATACCCGGCGTCTCGCCGACGTCTGCGGATCCAATGACTACAACCTGGCTGTCATGGAAAAGCTCCTTGGTTGCAGGGTTTTTACCCGTGGCAACGAGCTCCTTCTCGAGGCGAGCGACAGTGGCACGAGGCACCTGTTCCAGGGACTTGTGGACGGGCTCATCCAGTCGCTCGAGGACGGCCTCCCAGCCACTCCCGACCTTATCATAGCCCTCCACGCCAACCTGACGCCCGAAGGAGGGCCCAGCTGCCGCGACGGTTTCCTCGATACCTGCCTGCAGATGCCGGGAGGCTTCGCCAAGGTCTTTCCCCGTTCGCGCGCACAGGGCCTGTTCATGAGGGGCCTTGCGACTCACGATCTCTGCTTCGCCATCGGTCCGGCCGGTACCGGAAAGACCTATCTCGCCATAGCCTGGGCCCTTCATGAACTCCTGACCAAATCAAGGAAAAAGCTCATCCTCACGCGGCCCGTTGTCGAGGCCGGTGAAAGCCTGGGCTTCCTGCCGGGTGACCTGGCCCAGAAGATCAGTCCCTACCTCCGCCCCTTGTACGACGCGATGGAGAGCCTCGTACCCTTCGAGACGGTCCGCCGCCTCGAGGAGACGCGCGCCATCGAGATCGCGCCACTTGCCTACATGCGAGGCCGAAGCCTTGCCAATTGTGTCGTCATCCTCGATGAGGCCCAGAACGCCACAAAGGAACAGATGAAGATGTTCCTCACGCGCCTGGGCGAGAACAGCAAGGCCATCGTTGCTGGAGATATCACGCAGACCGACCTCCCTCGCAAGGCTAGCTCAGGTCTTGCCCACTCGGTAGGACTCCTCGAAGGTGTGGAGGGGGTCCTGGTTTCACGGCTCGATGCGCGGGACATTGTCCGGAGCGGTCTCGTCCGAAGGATCATAGAGGCCTATGAACACGAGTGAGCGGCAGGCCTTCGCGGTGCCTGCCTTTTTCGCTGCCCTGGCCAGCCCGGGCCAGCGCGTCCGGACTTCGGCCATCGGTCTGTCGTTTATCGGCGGCCTGGCCGCTATGGTCCTCCTGGGTTCCGGCTCCATCGCCCCTGGCACCCCTATAAAACCTGTCTCCATCGGCAAGGTCGCAGAACGGGACATTGTAGCTGATCGCAGGATCAGCTACCTCGACGAGAAGGCCACGAGGCTCCGGGCGGAAGCTGAAGCCAGGCTTGTGCTGCCGGTTTTCGAGCTTGATGCGCGGGTCAGCCAGACTGCCCTTGACCGCTTTGACTCTTTCAGGAAGCTTGTCATCTCCCTGTCATCGGAAAAGCTCCCCCCGGATTCCATGACCCTCCGCGTCCAGAGCGCCTTTCCCGGCCTCTTCTCGAAGGCGGAGCTCGCGGAGTTCGTCCGTTTTCCCAATCCAGACCAGCTTCTCGGGGAGTCGGATACGGTTTTGCGGCACCTCCTTGAAAGGGGAATCTGGTCGATCCCGGCCACTGGCCTCGAACCTTACAATTCAGACTATTTCCGGCTCCTGCACAAGGGCGGTACCTCCGGCGATCCCCTGGAAATACCGGCTGGAACCGCCACAACCATGGCGGGACTTCCTCGCACGGTGGCGGACGAGACCCTGGCGCGCGGGCTTTCCCGGCCGCTCGCTTCCCTGGTGGCCCTGGTCGTGCAGCGCTTCGCCGTCGAGAACGCCTGGTTCTCGGCCGACTCCAGCGAGCGAAACCTTGACTCGGCGAAAAAGCGTGCCGAGCCGGTTATCAGGATCATAGCTCCCGGCGAGAAGATCATCAGGAAGGGCTCGGTCGTCTCCGAGGCTGACGCCGACAGGCTCGACGCGGCCCGCATCGCCCTTTCCCGCCCCGACTGGGGACGCATCCTCGGGGGTGCGGGCATGCTTGTGACGATACTGCTCCTTGGCCTCTTCCTCCTGGGCAAGGAGATCGCAGGCAAGGAGCCCGGCAACGACGATGTCATGATCGCTTCAATTGGTGCCTTTGCCTGTCTCCTGACTGGCATCGTGGCCACCCGCGCCCTGGATCTCCCTTCGCCTGTCTATGTCGCGATGCTGCTGCCCTCCTCTTTGGTCATCGTGATGGTCGCTGTCCTGTCCGGACAGCGCTTTGCGAGTCTCTATGCAGTCGTGCTTGCCGTCTGCACCCTGGCTGCCACCGACTTCGACGCGCGCGCGGCTGCCTTTACCCTGATTTCAGCCAACGCGGCCATATTCAGCGTGCGCCGCGTTGAATCCAGGATGGACCTGGTACGCTCGGGCCTGACCCTTGGCCTCCTTGAGGCGATGATAGCCCTCGTGCTGACAGCCAGCTCAGTCTCCGGTTTCCGCGCCCTCGCCGAGGCCTTCGCCTGGGGCGGCTTCGCGGGGTTCACGGGAGCCCTCCTTCCGCTCAGCCTCCTGCCTGTACTTGAGCTTGCCCTCAACACCCCGACCCGCTTCAGGCTCATCGAGCTTTCCGACCTCAATGCGCCGGCCATGAAGCGCCTGGCAGCGACTGCGCCAGGCACCTACAGCCACTCCGTCTCGGTGGGCCACCTCGCCGAGGCAGCGTGCAGGGAGATAGGTGCCGACCCACTCCTGGCACGAGTTGGTGGGTACTATCACGATATCGGCAAATCAGAGCAGCCCGAGTATTTCAGCGAAAACCAGGCTGGTTACAACCGCCACGACGAGATCAATCCGCGGCTCTCGGTCACGGTCATCCGCAGCCATGTCAAGCTCGGCGTCGAAAAGGCGAGGGTCCTTGGCCTGCCCGAAGAGGTCGTGGACATCATTGCGGAGCACCACGGCAATGGCATCATCTCATTTTTCTATGATCGCGCGAACCGCGATGACGATGTCGCTGTCGAGGACTTCAGCTATCCCGGTCCGACGCCGGGCAGCCGCGAGGCTGGCGTCGTGATGCTCGCCGACTCGGCCGAGGCTGCCTCGCGTAGCCTGAAGAAGCCGACGCCGGGACGCCTTGAGGGGCTTATCGGCGAACTCATACTGGACCGTGTCAGGCAGAGTCAGCTCGATCGTTGCGACCTGACCTTCCGTGACCTCGATACGATCAAGTCGAGTTTTGCGAGGACCCTGGCCGGACAGCTCCATGCCCGAATCGAGTACCCACGGGTTTCCGAACCGCGCTTCGGGGACAGCAAGGCGCGGGAGCTTCGGTGAACAGGGTGGACATATCCTTCGAGGGGATCCCCGAGGCCGGGTGGACAGACGCGGCCAGGGACTTTGCCCTCGCTGCGATGGACCTGATGCGGAAGGACCGATGGGACGCCTCCATCCTCGCCTGTGACGATGCGACGATCCAGGGCCTGAACCTGCGCTACCGCAAACGAGACGAGCCCACCGATGTCCTGTCCTTCGAGCAGGGCGGAGAATATCCGGACGAGGACGGGACGATGCGCGTGCTTGCGGGCGACCTTGCGATCTCGATGCAGGCTCTTGGCCGGAACGCCACCGACTTCGGGGTGAGCCAGGACGAGGAGTTCAAGCGACTTATCGTGCATGGCCTCCTCCACCTCTCGGGCTACGACCATGAGGACAACGACCAGGAAAGGCCGATGCTGGCCCTCCAGGAAACCATGCTCGGCCAGCTTGCCGGCCGTGCGAGGATACTGGAGTGAGCATGGCCGACAGGGGTATCCGTAATGGCGTGAATGGATTCGTCAGCCGCATCCTCCATGGGCGGCGGACCGCGCAGCGCGACGCTGCCGGCTCCGACGCCGGAGCCGGTGAGACGGAGAGGGTCCGGCTCCAGGAGGAGCGGAGCGAGATGATCCGCGGGATCCAGGAACTCGGCGAGACCACAGTCAAGGAAGTCATGGTTCCGCGCACCGATACCTTTTTCGTACCAATTACCGCTACACGCGAGGAGATGTTCGCGTCCGTGGTCGAGGCGGGCCACTCACGCATCCCGGTATTCCGCGGCAGCATCGACGATGTGGTGGGCGTCCTGTACGCCAAGGACCTCCTCCGCTTTCTGGTGGTCGGCGAGGAGTACTCGCTTCCTGCCCTCCTCAGGAAGCCCTTTTTCGTGCCGGAGACCAAGCGCATCGACTCGCTGCTCCGTGAGTTCAGGAAGCGGCACGTCCACATAGCCATTGCGGTAGACGAGTATGGCGGCGTGTCGGGCATCGTCTGCCTCGAGGACATCATCGAAGAGATAGTCGGGAACATCCAGGACGAATTCGACGAGGAGCGCGAGGACATCGTCGAACTTGGGGACGGTTCCCTCCTCTGCGACGCCCGCGTCAACCTCGAGGACCTCAATACAGCCGCTGCACTCAAGCTGCCTGCGGACGCCTTCGATTCGTTGGGCGGCTATGTCTTCGACCTTTTTGGCCGCATCCCCCTGCGTGGGGAATCCATCCAAAGCCTTGGGGCCGAGTTCACCGTGCAGGAGATCGAGGGGCACCGCATCGAGCTTGTCCGCGTTGCGCCTGGCGCAAAGGGAGTGAAATCGACATGAGGAGCATCCCGAGGATGGCGCTTGCCGCCCTGGCCTTCGCCTGCGTCGCTTCCTTGGCAGTGGCCCAGGCTTCGCAGGCCCTATCGCCGGCGGTACCGGTGCCTGCATCGCCGACATCGGTGCGGCCGGCTCCTGCGCCGCCGGCCCCGACCACCGCCTTGGGCTACCGTGCCCGTGGCGAGGAGCGCAGCTTTGCAGGTGACTGGTACGGTGCCATCGACGACTTCCAGGCCGCCCTCAGGCTCAACCCCTCCTATGGCGACGCCCTCGGGGGCCTTGCCGAATGCTATTACCAATTGGGTGAATATGACCAGGCCCTCCAGTTCGTGCTGAAGGCCGAGGTCTTCAGGAAGGGCGACAATACCCTCGTGGACCTCGAGGCCTTCATCCGCCTTGCCCTCTCCGATGTGCCAGGTGCCCGGAAGCGTTTCGAGGCCGTGCTCGGGCCCGCCCCCAACGACCTCGACGCGCGCTTTGGCCTGGCCCTTATAGACCTGGCCGAAGGCCGGCGTACCGAGGCCAAGGCCCGCTTTGAGGACAGCCTCCGGGTGAATCCGATGAACGCGCGCGCCATCCTCTCCCTTGCGCTGATCGCCCTCGATGCAGGCAGGGAAGCAGACGCTGCGGTCCTCGTTGACAGGGCGCTCGCGGCCCACGCGGACGACGCACGTGTGCAGGCGGTCGCGGCCCGGGTTGCGCGGCAACGCGGTGACAGGGCCGCAGCCCTGTTCCACGCGCGGAATGCCATCGCTCTCGAGCCCGCGCAGGGCGAATACAGGAGCCTTCTTGGAAGCATCCTGTTCGAGGGCGGTGACTACTCCGCTTCGGCCGACATAATGCGCGAGGCCATCGCGCGGAACCGCAGGGACAACGCCGCCTGGTTCTCGCTCGGCCTGGCCCAGGTCGCCCTTGGAAAGCCCGACGACGCTGCCTTCAGCCTCCAGACCGCCTCCGACCTCCAGAGCGACGACGAGATCGCCAGGCTTGCCGTGGAAAACATAACAATTGATTCAACTTCCCTCGAGAGCCCGCGCCGGCAACCGCTGTCGGACTGGCATGTGGCCAGGGGCATCGAACTCGAGGGCAGGAGCTACTTCGACCAGGCCCTCGTCGAGTACCGGCGCGCGCTGAGGATCTGGCCCTACTCGGTGGCTGGACGCGCACGGCTTGCCGAGCTCGAGAAAAAGCAGGGTTTCCCCGCGCGACAGCTATCGGAACTCCGCTTCCTCGAGTCCATTGGCAAGGCCGACCGGCCTACCCTCGACACCATCGAGATTTTCACGAGCCTCCTCCAGGGCTCGGTCAGCCAGAACTGGAACACCGACCAGTACGCCCTGCCCAAGCGACCTTACCGGGTAGCCCTTTTCTTCCAGGCCGGGCGCGGCGAAACGATCCATCCGGAAGCGACTTCCATCGTGGAGCGTTACCTCACGGACATCCTGGCTTCCAGTTCACGGCTCAAGATCCTTCCGCTTCAGCCCGAGGTCTCCGGTCCGGCAGAAGCCTTCCGGCTCGCGAGGGAAAACGATGCTGACTATTATCTCCTTTTGTCCGTTGACGAGACTGCCCGTGAGATCCAGGCCGGGGGGGAGCTCCGCGTCGGGCGGACAGGCAGCCTCGCCACGACGCTCCGCTCGTACCGCAGCGGCAACGACCGGGTGAAGAGCACGACCGTGCGCCTGGCGGAGAGCATTGCAGCAGCCTTGCAACCCAAGGGATCCCTCATCGGGAGGCGACAGGACGAGGCCCTCGTCGACCTCGGCCTGGCAGATGGCCTCAAGGTCGGGGATATCCTGGCTGTGGTCAAGAAGGGTGCCATGGACGTGAAGAACGAGGGGCTTGGAATGACCTGGCCCAATTCAGCAGTATTGGGAACATTTACCGTCAAGGCCATCGATGAAGAGCTCGCCTCGGGCCTGCTGAAAAGCTCGGGTTTCTTTGACACCATCAACATCGGCGACGAGGTCATCGCCGCCCCCCCACCCCCCGATGCTGCGGCGCAGAAGAAACCGCCTGCTCCCAAGCCCGCGGAACCTGTCCAATTCCCAGGGCTTTTCATGGCGGTGCGGCAGCTTCGCTAGGGTGGGAGCTGTTCCCGCCCGGCAATGACCGGAGCCCGTGTGACAGTTGCCACTCACTCTGACAAACCCAGAGGGTCGGCGCCTGATCGGGACGGCGCATCCAGGCTTGCTGTCGACCCAGACGTGCGTATGATTGCATCATCGCAGGCTTCTGGAGTTCACCATGAAAGCAATAATATCCCGGTTCGTCTCAGTCGCTTTTGTCGTATTTGTATTCGTGGCCTCAGCAGGTGCCCAGACTCCTGCGGGAAATTCCAGTGCCCGCGTTGCCCTCGTCATAGGCAACGGGGCCTACCAGGTCAACGCCTCAAGAATCCGCCCAACGACGCGGAGGACATGGCCATCCTGTCAATGTTCTGCGGAATCGTAGTTTCCATGCATTTCCTTGACAATTAAAGACATCACACCGCGCATATCCATGTCACATACCAAGGATTCGAAGCGGTTCTTTCCTTGGTTGATGGAGTCCTTCCGGAAGGGACAATGCCCAGCAACAAGCTCAAACTCATGGAAGCATGGATGGAAATCCATCGTGATGAGCTTCTCGCTGACCGGGACCTGGCGATCGCAGGCCGCGAGGTCTTCAAAATAGAGCCGCTCAAGTAGTGGGGTCGGACCCTCGGTCCAAGCACTCGACTGCCTTTTTGGACTGCGCTATTCTTCGACTAGGAGCCCATTTGTGACAGCGACTGAAAAGAGCGACATTAGCCTTGATCCAGTTCTTGCAGCGCTCAAAGCATCCTTGGCAGACTCCCTGGGTAGCCACTTGCGCGAAGTCTGGCTTTTTGGCTCGAGGGCTGTCAGGGGCTACGTGAAGGTCAATTGGGATCTCGACCTGAATCAGGTTTTCTGAACCACGGGGTTTTTAATGAACCCTTGGGTTGAGTGGGACCGCTTGCTGAACAAGGGTGGCTGCGTCCTGCCCCTCCTTGCTGAACCAGCTTCTGATTGTCGGTTCAGTCGGAAAGCGGCAGTACAATAGGGCTGTCCCCGTGCAACCGTCGGTGGTGGGGGCACTCAGCGCAACGAAGCGAGGCCATGCACCCGCGCGGCGATCTCGGAGCGCAAGGCGGCCATAATCCTGGGAAGCCAGGGAAAAAGGCTATCCAGAAAGATGAAACCTTTTCCTCGAAGAAGTCTTCGAAGCCTACCATTCTTGCCACCGCCACAGGAGGACAAGGCCATCGCCCGAAGTGAAAGCTAAATTTATCCGTTCCTTGCATTTGGGAGACTTGGGTAGGATCTTGATTGGCGACTCGACAATTTAGGAGGATGGCATGACGAATGGCTCCGCGACCGCTTCTTCGGGTGGACTCTATGGCCTCGGAATGATCGGAGCAGCGATCTACTACATTGGATCTGCGACGAGTTTCTGGATGGGAGTTCTGGGGTTTCTCAAGGCCCTGGTCTGGCCAGCCTTCCTGGTCTACAAGCTCTTCGAACTGGTTCACGCCTGACCATAGGCGGCTTTCACCAGGTAGATCGCCGTTCATTTTCCTCTTGCGAGCCTTTGATGACCCCAAAAGGCTGTCTGTCTGCCTGTGCAGGTCCCAGGGATAGATTTATGGGATTGGCTTCCTTTCCGAAGGTTCGCGCATTAAGAAGGGTCTTCTGCGTTTCGTATGTCAAAACCTCATTTCGATAGATATTTCTCTTGTCGGTTTTTCTAAGTCGGGATACTATTGCTTTGCTGCTTTTTTATCCTGAAATGCGCGGGTTTCCGCGCGGGAGGAATCTGCATGAATGCCTATATCCGACAGGTCCTGGACGATCTCAAGGCACGTTTCCCTTGGGAAAGCGAATTTATCCAGGCAGCCGAGGAAGTGCTCGAGTCCATCGAGCCCCTCATCGAGGCGGAGCCCAAGTATAAGTCACAGCGCATCCTTGAACGTATCATCGAGCCAGAGCGAACTATCATGTTCAAGGTTCCATGGATGGACGACAAGGGCGATTTTCATATCAACCGGGGCTACCGGGTGCAGTTCAATTCCGCCATCGGCCCGTACAAGGGAGGCCTTCGCTTCCATCCCAAGGTCCAGCTTTCCACGCTCAAGTTCCTCGGCTTTGAGCAGACATTCAAGAACGCGCTGACCGGCTTGCCTATGGGCGGCGGCAAGGGCGGGTCGGACTTCGATCCCAATGGCAAGAGCGATAACGAGATCATGCGCTTTTGCCAGTCCTTCATGACCGAGCTTTGCAGGCATGTCGGGCCTGACACGGACGTTCCGGCAGGTGACATCGGCGTTGGCGGCCGGGAGGTGGGCTACCTCTTTGGCCAGTACAAGCGCATCCGGAACGAGTGGAGCGGCGTCCTGACCGGCAAGGGTCTTAATTTCGGTGGCTCCTTGATCCGTCCCGAGGCTACCGGTTTTGGCGCGATCTACTTTGCCGAAGAGATGCTCAAGGTCAAGAACGATAACCTGACGGGCAAGCTCGTCTCCGCATCCGGCTTCGGGAACGTCGCTTGGGGTGCCTGTATCAAGGCTACCCAGCTTGGCGCCAAGGTTGTGACAATCTCCGGCCCCGATGGCTTCATCCACGATCCGGACGGCATCGGGACCCAGGACAAGTGGAACTACCTTGAGCAAATGCTCATCATTGACCGCAACAAGGTCGAGACCTACATGAAAAAATTCCCAAGCGCCATGTTCCATGCGGGAAAGAAGCCCTGGGGAGTCAAGGTCGATATCGCCATGCCCTGCGCCATCCAGAACGAGCTCGACGGAGACGACGCCAAGTCCCTCATAGCCAACGGAGTCAAGATCGTCGTCGAAACATCCAACATGGGCTGCACGCCCGAAGCCTGGAAGCTCTTTATCGAGAAAAAGATACCCTTTGGACCCGGCAAGGCAGCAAACGCCGGTGGCGTTGCCACCTCAGGCCTTGAGATGTCCCAAAACTCCATGCGCCTCAACTGGAGCGCAAAGGAAGTCGACGACCGACTCCACGAGATCATGATCAACATCCACCGGGCTTCCTGGGATGCGGCGAAGCAGTATGGCTTTGAAGGCAACTACGTCATTGGTGCCAATATCGTCGGATTCAAGAAGGTAGCCGACGCCATGATCAGCC
>JBAXTA010000160.1:0-10339 GCA_037130415.1 Spirochaetota bacterium | reverse complement strand
CCGCTCATCGAGGAATTCCGTGATCGAATCGAAGGCGGGACGGCTCCCGCAGGCTGGAATGGCATATGGGCGATGACAACGAAATAAGACAACTCATCCATGTCGAGGCCGAGGACCTTCTCAAGAAGGCCAAGGCAGTCACGACGCAGGGCGTGGTTGCCTATGACTTCGCGTCCGAGTTTTCCGGCTCGCGCAAAAACCGGTCCCTTCTCGTGATCTTTGGCTCGCTTGCGACCATCTTGGCGCTCGGATTCGCTGCCTTCGAGGTCACAGGTTTCATCAAAAAGCAGAATGACTCGATTCCGGTCAACGTCCGGGTCTTCGAGGATCTCGACCTGAAAAACATCCTTTCTGGCGCCAAAGACATGCAGAAAAAGGTGCAGCAAGTCCAGGGCGAGATCAACCAGTTCATGTCCGACCGGAAGAACGACCTTGATGCCCTCGACCGAGACCACCAGTCCGCCCTCCTCGCCATCAGTGCGAAGGCTTCCTCACCGGAGGAGGAGACAACGCTGATCGAGTCCGAGCGCCAGGAATGGGAAAAGAAGCGCAGGGCCACCGAAGCATCCTACGCAGAGAAGATTGCCGCAAGGACCAATGAACTCAAGAAGCTCGGCGTTGCCACCGGGGACCAGGGCAAGGTCAGCCAGGCCATGGCCAACCAGGATGCCCTTGACAGCTCTGGGCAGGTGCTCGAACTGGAGAAGCAGAAGCTTTCTGATGAATTTGCTGCCAGGACAAAGGACCTCGAAGCGCGAAGCGAAGCAGCCGTAACTGCCGTGATCAAGCAGCGCGACGAACTGGCTGCAGCCCTGACTGCACGCTTCAATCCTGTCTTCACCGATGCGCGATCCAAGACCCTGATCGGCAGCTGGAAACCCCCGGCGACCAACCCCGATTTCGTAAAGATTCCCGATTATCTCGTCAAATCGTCGGTCCTCGGTCCCGAGGACATCAAGAAATCGGATCTATCCCTCGACAACCTGCAGTTCCTTGCAGGAAAGCTCGAGACAGTCCCCTGGGTAAATTCACCCCCGACTGTGCTTTCGCGGCTCAAGAACGAAGCCTATACATCCATCGCCGGCTACCGTGGATTCCTCGACAAGGCATCCAAGGGACTGGATCTTCGCGACAAGACCATAGCTGAACGGGACAAGACGATCGCCGACCTCAATCTACGACTTCTGGCGATGCAGGCAGAGCGTGATGCCTATTCCTGGTCCATCATTCGACACGCCTCGCTGCAGCGCGATGACGGCTATGTTGTAGATACGCGCAATCCCAGAATCATGACCATCCTCTTAGGCTACGCGGCTTCGGTCCCTGACGGTACCATCGCGCTGGTCGTCCGGGGAGAGAAGGCGGTGGGATCGGTGCGTATTTCAAGCCGCGACGGCAAGTCCTTTGCCGCAACCGTATCCGTCACGCCGGGCGAGAGCATCCAGCCCCTCGACAGCATCATCATCCCGGTGGACTCACAAACAGCCAAATGAGGAGCACGCAGCCATGAAGAGCGAGCGTTCGATACTAGTGCCACTTTTCATCGCCTTGGCAATCGGGGCTTCTGTTTCGGCGACTGATTTTTCCTCGATCGGCATGAGCGTGGCCGGTACAAGGACAGAGAACGGAACGGACTGGACCCTGCTTGACGATGGCGCGGGGGAGATTGTCTATTCAGCGCAGCTTGACCCGGACGCAAAGCGCCTTTCGACCATGGGCTCGATCATCAAGGCACTACGCGCTACGGACGGCCTCACAATTAGCCGGCTTGAGGTTACCAACAATCCTGATCAGCTCAGAATCACGGTCTTCCCCAAAACCTTTGTGGTCGAGGGCCAGAACCTTCGCTCTGCGGTGCCGGGTGGTCTTTCCTTCTGGTACGCCAAGAACGCCGAATATGACTTCCGCGTGATTTCGGGAGCCTATGCCATCCGCATGTCAGGGCTTTTCACGACCATGTCGGAGCTTGTCAAAACGGTGAAGTTAGCCTGGACCGATCCGGTAGCCTTCCTTCTCCAGCGCGATCCCCAGTATGCGGTCCGGCGAATCACCGAGATTTCCATTGCCGTGGATACCCTGCGAAAAGACCTGGAAGACCAGGCCACCAAGACGGCGACTAACTTCGAGGAAACCAGGGCTGCTCTTGATGCTGCCAGCAGCGAGGCAAAGTCTGCCCTCGAGGCGGCCATCGAAGAGCAGACGGCAGCTCTCGCGGCAGCCAGCGAGGAGCAGAGGGCAGCCCTCGCGGCAGCCAGCGAGGAGCAGAGGGCAGCCCTCGAGACAGCCAGCAGCGAGCAAACGGCAGCCTTGGCAGCCTCCGACGAAAAGAATGCCGCTGAGTTTGCAGCCATGAAAGAAGCCGCAAAGGCAGCCGCCGAGGAACAGGCGAAACAACTCGAAGCCGCCTTTACACGCATCGAGTCAGCCATCATGGCCTCCCTCAACACGGGCTTCTTCAGGGGCCCGACGGTGATTCCACCGGACAAGATAGCCTGGGTCGTCGCGCAGAAAACCGAAAATCCCGACCTGAATACAAAGGCCCTTGTAGCAGTCGCGAAGGCAGCCAAGTACAAGATCACCGACCAGGAGATCTCGATCATCCTCTTGGTAAAATTCGGACAGCAGTGATGCCTCTGGCTTCTCCGTTCTGCGGAAGGCCCGGGCTTCGTGGCTGAGGACGTAGGCGAGGCCCCAGCGTTCCTGGCCGCGCCTGCTGGCGTGCAATTCCTCAACGTTCAGTTGCCTGCCGGAGGGGGCCTTCGCATGGCCCGCTTCAGAGGTCTGTCCAAGGGCGGACAGACTCACCCATTGCCCCCTGTCATAATGCTTCACGGAGCCATAGAAAGCGGCCGCATATTCTGGTCGCGCTCCGGCAAGGGCCTGGCGCCCTGGCTTGCCAGCCGGGGCTTTGACGTCTTCGTGCCCGATCTCCGGGGTCATGGGCAGAGTCCCCCGCACATAGACCGAGGGGCGCATTGGGGCCAGAGCGAGTCGATAACAGAAGAGCTTCCAGCCCTCATCGATGCTGTGGCCGGGCATTCGGGAGGCCGACCCCAGCACTGGATCGCGCATTCCTGGGGAGGTGTGCTCATGTCGTCCTTTCTGGCGCGCTACCCGGAGCGCCAGGCCAGCGTCGCCTCACTCTGCTATTTCGGGAGCAAGCGCAGTGTTCGCGCGCAGACCCTGGAGCGCCTCTTCAAGGTGGACCTTGTCTGGGGGCTGCTGTGCCCCATCCTGATCGGGTTGTTCGGCTACCTTCCTGCCCGTCGGCTTGGCCTCGGTTCCGATGACGAAACCGCAAAATCCTTCAGCCAATGCCTCGAATGGGTGCGACGCGAGGCATGGATAGACTCCGACGATGGCTTCGATTACGCTGCGGCCCTCGCCGCGAGGGGCCTTCCTCCTGCCTGGTACATTGCCGGCCTGAAGGACCGGGCACTCGGCCATCCCGATGATGTCCGCCGACTCATGGAGGGCTCGGGCCAGGGGGAAACCAGGTACACCGTCCTTTCCCGAAAGGCGGGGAACCTTCACGACTATGACCATATCGGCATGCTTACCCACGCAGATGGCGTCCGGGACCACTTTCCCCAGGTCGAGGCCTGGCTCAGGCTGCACGGGGAAAACAATGGCAATTGATACCATCTCCGCCAATGTCGATTCCGGGATAATGACGGTACGGATGGTCAGGCCGGAAAAACGGAACGCGATCGACCTCGGGATGTACCGGAGCTTGGCATCTGCCCTGGCCAAGGCAGATGCCGACCCCGGTGTCCGGGTCGTGCTTTTGGAGGGATCGGCCGGCAACTTCACGAGTGGCAATGACCTGGCAGATTTCCGCGATCCTGCTGCCCTCGGTCTGGACAGTCCCATCCTCTTTTTTGTCGAGGCGCTCCATTCCGCGCGGAAGCCCCTCGTCGCGGCCGTCGAGGGGCTGGCCATCGGCATCGGGGTGACCATGCTCCTCCACTGCGATCTGGTATACGCAGGCGAAGGCGCGCGCTTCCAGCTTCCCTTCGTCAGCCTCGGCCTCTGCCCCGAGGCTGGTTCCTCGCAATTGCTTCCCTTGGCCGCAGGCTACCGGCTGGCTGCCGAGCTCCTCATCTTAGGCGAGCCCTTCGACGGGGCAACCGCCCAAAGGGCGGGCATCGTCAACGAGGTAGTACCCACGGGGCAGGCAGGCCAGGTGGCGCGGCAAAAGGCTCTGAGGATCGCGGCCCAGCCAGCGGCAGCGCTGCGGCTCGCCAAGGAGCTGCTCCGCCGGGGTGACCGCCAGGCGCTTGGCGCTACCATAAGGCTGGAGGCCGAACATTTCCGCGAGCGTCTCCTTTCGCCTGAAGCGGCTGAGGCCATCGCAGCCTTCGCTGCCAAACGCGCACCCGACTTCTCGCGCTTTCCCTGATCGCCCAGTCCCGCCACCTGTCCTGGCGCAGCCCGGTGCTGCCTCTCTACCTGGCGCAGCCCGGTGCTGCCTCTCTACTTGGCGCAGCCCAGCTCAATTCCATCCCTATTTCCCCAGCTTGTATTGGGTGATGATACGCATGCGGTAGGCGGCAATGTCGCTTTCGAGTTTCTGGAGTGTCTCGACCTTTTCGCGTATCGCGACAAGGTGCGTTTCGAGGAGCTCGATGAGGCGCGGCATGATCTTGATTGGCGTCTTCTCTTCGCGGTCGAAGAGGTCGGCGAGTTCCTTCATTTCCTCGAGGCTGAGGCCCAGGGCTTTGAGCCTGAGCAGCATCTTGAAGCGGATGATGTCGTCTGCTTCGTAGTAGCGGACCTTGCCCACCGTGCGCTTCGGCGCGTTGGCGAGACCGAGCTTCTCGTAGAGCCGGATGGTTCGCGTCGTGATGCCCAGCTTTTCTGCGAGGTCGCTGATCATCAGGTGGCTTTCGTCGCTCAGTCTCATGTGTTCCCCTGTTCGTCCTGACATGAGTATTTTCTTACTTGACACTTGCGTCAAGTAGGATAAGGATACGCTGTCTATTTGTGTATCGCATACGGGCGCCTATGAGCGCCCACGGGCGCCTCCGGGCTGCCCGGAGGGAGTCGCCATCAAGATACTGGTTTGCGTCAAACAGGTTGCCGACCTGGAGTCACGCTTCAAGCCGAACGCCGCTGCCACCTGGTACGAAGAGGCAGACGTGGCCTTCCGCATGAACGAGTACGATGAGTATGCCGTCGAAGAAGCGGTGCGCCTCAAGGAAAAGCTCGGCGGCGAGCCCGATGTCACGGTGCTTTCCGTCGGCCCTGACAGGGTAGGCGAGGTCATCAAGAAGGCCCTTGCGATGGGCTGCGACCGCGGCGTGCAAGTGCGCGATCCCGAATCGACCACGCGCGATCCCTGGCAGATCGCCTCGATGATAGCTGCCTTCGCGAAGGACAAGGACTTTGACCTCGTGTTCATGGGTATGCAATCCCAGGACCGCGGCTCAGCGCAGGTTGGCCCACTGGTGGCAGAGATCCTCGGCCTTCCCTGCGTCACCACCGTCGTGGCCTTTGAGTGGGCAGACGGCCTCGTCACCCTGCGCCGAGAACTCGAGGGTGGCCTCCGCGCCGGCTTCAGGCTTCGCTGTCCGGCAGTACTTACCTGCCAGCTTGGCCTCAACACCCCGCGCTACCCGACCCTGCCGAACATCATGAAGGCAAAGAAAAAGGAAGTCACCCTGCTCCAGCCGGGCGAGCTCGGGCTTCCCGCCTCGCTCGCCCTGACGAAGGCTTTCCGGGCGCCAGAGCGCAAGGGCAGTGGTCTCATCCTCGAGGGCGATGTCGCAAGCCTCGTCGACAGGGTCATCGCCCTCCTCAAGGAAAAGACGGCGGTGCTCCGATGAGTGCTGCCAGCATCAACTTCCCGACAATCCAAAGCACCAGCTCCCGGAGGTACGCATGAAAGCCCTGTTGATCGGTGAATGCCGCGGAGGCAAGGCCCT
The DNA here is from genome assembly GCA_037130415.1 of Spirochaetota bacterium. Classification (GTDB taxonomy): domain Bacteria; phylum Spirochaetota; class Spirochaetia; order Treponematales; family Rectinemataceae; genus CAIJMU01. The sequence continues at coordinate 4,412 of JBAXTA010000160.1, read as the reverse complement.
CGACTCGACCTGGGAGCTCTTTGGCTATGCCGCCAAGGCCGGTGTCGAGCCTGTTCTCTTCATGGTCGGTACGAAGGATGCCGTCGCGGGAGCGGGCGTCCGTGTCCTCCTCGCCGACGCATCGAAGCAGGGCGAGTACAATCCAGAGGCGCACAAACTCCTTATACTTGAGGCCATCAGGCGCGAGAACCCGGAACAGATCGCTTTCATGCATTCCTCGTACGGCTGGGACCTCGCTCCACGCGTGGCTGCTGCCCTCGGCGCTGCCCAGGTTTCCGAGCTCATCGGCATCGCCGACGGCGGCTTCGAACTCGGTGCCTGCAATGCCAAGATGCGCCGCACTGTGGTACCAACGACGGCGAGGCTTGTCGTTACGCTGCAGGGAGGCGCCTTCCAGGGCCAGAAGCCGGCAGGTAGCCCGGATATCCAGGCCCTCGACCTTGAAGCGTCTTCGCGTATGGAATTCCTGGGATATGAAGAGCCTGAAAAAAGGGCTGTCGATCTTGCCACTGCCGAGGTCATTGTGTCGGCAGGCCGGGGCGTCGGCAAGAAAGACAATGTCCAGATCGTCGAGGCCCTGGCCAAGGCCCTCGGCGGAGAACTTGGCGCCAGTCGCCCTGTCGTGGACTCCGGCTGGGTAGCTCAGAGCCACCAGGTGGGCACGACCGGCCAGACTGTCGCGCCGAAACTCTACGTCGCCTGCGGAATCTCAGGCGCCATCCAGCATCTGGCCGGAATGAAGAAGTCCGAGTTCATACTAGCTATAAACAAGGACAGGGACGCTCCGATAGGGGAGGTGGCCGATGTGCTCGTCGTTGCCGACCTCCTGCAGTTCGTGCCTGCGCTGACGGCGAAGCTGGCGCGGTAACTCGTGACGAGCAGGCGCGGATTCACTTCCCGAAGGCCTCCATGAACTTCAAGAGGAGCTGTGGCGCGTTGGACTTGATCTTGCCTGACATGAAGTCCAGGGGGCCGGGGCGGTAGCCCTCGTTCCAGACCTTCCCGAGGAACTCGGCGCTCGTCTTGCAGACACAGTCGGCTTCTTCCACCGTCTTGCCCTCCTCGATCGTGCAGCCCTCGGGCCCGAGGGTCAGGGTCTTCTTTTCCTCGTCGAGCGAAAAATAGAAAACCGTCGGGGTCGTGAAGACTCCCGTCCTATATACTGCCGCCAATTCCCCGAAGATGCTGCTTGCCATGCTGTCCTCCCTGCGGTGTCGGTCCCTGCCCAAAATAGGGTAGCTTAACCAGAGCGTCAAGTACGAATCACAGGGTGAAGGCTGGCAAAGGTTGCGATAAAAAAATATCAGTAGCAAGGGAGGGATGGATATAACTTGACATGAGCGTAAAGGTCACTTACACACTTGAGTATTGGCAGGTTTGTCCGCGCAAGGCGCGAGACCAAGGAGGGCGTATGAGCGAGGTTCTCTACAAGTCGATTCCCGACATGCTCCGTGACCATGCGACGCGTTATGTGGATCAACTGGCACTCAAGTACAGGAGGCAGGGCAAGCTCCAGCTACTCACCTATCCACAGCTCTATGAGCGGGCCCTCATGGTGGCGAGGGGGCTCAGGAAATTCGGCATCGGAGCGGGAGACAAGGTGGCCATCCTTTCGGAGAACCGCGCCGGCTGGGTCATAGCCGACATGGGCATCCTGGCCCTTGGGGCGATTTCAGTTCCCATCTACCCGACGAGTACCCCCGATCAGATCGAGTACATGCTCAAGCACTCCGAGGCGAAGATCATCTTTGTCTCCAACAAGTTCCAGTACTTGAAGCTCCTCAAGATGAGGGCGGCCATTCCGCAGATCACCCTGGTTTCTCCCTTCGAGCGCTTTATTGGCGATCCCTCCCTCCCGGTCTGTCATTTCTACACCCTGTCCGAGATCGACGATCCCATTACGGAAGAGGAACGGAGGGAGATAGAGGTTTTCATCGACGCGATCAAGCCAGAGGCGCTGATGACCATAATCTACACCTCGGGAACGACCGGCATGCCCAAGGGCGTGATGCTGAGCCACTACAACGCCCTCTTCGCGGCGCAGAAGTCTGCGGAGAAGGCTGCCGTGGTCAGCCATGACGACACCTTCCTCTCCTTCCTTCCCTTGAGCCATGTCCTCGAACGTGTGGTGGGCTACTACATGACAATGATGCAGGGCTGCCTCATGACCTTTGCGGAGAACATGGACAAGGTTCCCGCCAACATGAGGGAGTACCAGCCCTCGGTGATGATCTCGGTACCGAGGCTCTTCGAAAAAGCCTATGCGCGCATCTTCGAGAACGTACACGAGATGCCACTGGTCAAGAAGTGGATCTTCCACTGGGCGGTCGCCAAAGGCAAGCAGTATGTGAATATCCGCTATGTCCAGCAGGCCAAGGTCCCCTTCGGGCTCGGCGTCGCCCATGCCATCGGCGATGCCCTCGTTTTCAAGAAGATCCGCGGTCTCCTCGGCGGGAACCTGCGTGCCTTCTGCTCGGGCGGCGCTCCCCTGGACAAGACCATCAACGAATTCTTCTGGATCATCGGCCTTCCCATCCTGGAAGGCTATGGGCTTACGGAGACGAGCGCGCCTGTCAGCCTCAACACCCTCACACAGCTGCGCTTCGGTTCCGTCGGTACGCCGATGGAGGGTGTCGAATTCAAGGTGGCCGGGGACGGAGAGCTCCTCGTGAAGGGCCCCCCGGTCATGATGGGCTACTACAAGGACCCCGAGGCCACGAAGGAGGCCATGGATGGCCCGTGGCTCCGCACGGGGGACATTGGCAAGATCGAGGAAGGCTATATCTACATCACGGACCGGAAAAAGGAACTCATCATAACCGCTGCCGGAAAGAACATAGCTCCCCAGCCGATCGAGAACGAGCTCAAGCTCGACAAGTTCATCTCCCAGGCCATGGTCTACGGCGACCGCAAGCCCTACCTCGTGGCCCTCATAGTCCCGAACTTCGACCGCGTCAGGGAATTCGCGAAGGACAAACATATCAATTATTTCGATGATTCCGACCTCGTGCTCCACGAGGAGGTCGAGGCCCTCATGGCCGGTCGAATCTCCGAGGTCAACGCGCGGATGGCCCGATACGAGACGGTCAAGCGTTTCGCCATACTTTCCCGCGATTTCACGGTGGAAGGGAGCGAACTGACGCCGACCCTCAAGCTCAGGCGCCGGAACATCATCGAGCAGTACGGCGAGAAGATCGAGGAAATGTACTCGGAAAACTGGCACGGCACGGCAGTCACCACGGACGTCGAGGCCAAGGGCCGCTCCTGACAGGGAACGGCTGGGGGAGGATGGAATGAGACAGATAGAGAAGGTGGCGGTGCTCGGCTCAGGCGTGATGGGAGCCACAATCGCGGCGCACCTTGCAAATGCAGGGATACGCGTGCTCCTTTTGGACATGGTTCCGGGGGAACCGGTCTCAGCGGTCGCAGGCGCGGGTGACCCTGCCAAGGCTGTGGGCCCCGGTCCCGGCGATAGGGCGGCGAGGAACAGGTTTGCATTGGCAGGTCTCGAGGGCCTTAAGAAGATGTCCCCTGCTGCCTTCTTTGTGCCGTCGTATGCCTCGTTCATCGAGGTCGGCAACTTCGACGATGACGCGGCGAGGCTCAAAGAATGCGACTGGGTCATCGAGGTTGTCATCGAGAACCTTGAGATCAAGAAGAGCCTCTATGTCAATACCGTTGTGCCGAACATGAGGGAAGGGGCCATCCTCTCTACAAATACGAGCGGACTCTCCGTGAACGAGATGGCCGCCGTGCTGCCACCTGAACTCAGGAAGCGCTTCCTCGTCACCCATTTCTTCAACCCGCCGCGCTACATGCGCCTCCTTGAGATAGTTCCCTGCACCGCAACCGATCCGGAGGTCGTGGCCTTCATGTCGGATTTCATCGCACGGCGCCTGGGCAAGGGCATCGTCTTTGCCAAGGACACGCCGAACTTCATCGCCAACCGCATCGGTGTCTACTCGATCGCAAGCGCCATCAGGCACATGGTGGAGATGGACATGAATGTCGAGGAGGTCGATGCCGTGGCCGGTCCGGCGACGGGCAGGCCCAAGAGCGCAGCCTTCGGGACGACCGACCTCGTCGGCATCGACACAATGATGCACGTTGCCAACAATTCCTACGAACTCTTGGCCAGTGACGACGAGCGCGGGATCTTCAGGCTCCCGGCCTTCATCGCGGACATGGTCGGCAAAGGACTCCTGGGCCGCAAGGCAAAGCAGGGCTTTTTCCGGAGGGACAAGGGCCCCGAAGGTACTAAATACTTCTATTACGACTGGAAGACCGGGGAATACCTGCCCTCGGGGCGGCCGAAGTTCGCCTCGGTGGAGGCTGCCAAGCCCATCGAGGAAGCGGGCAAGCGCATCAAGGCCCTCATCGAGGGCTCCGACAAGGCTGCGGACTTCGCGTGG
>JBAXTA010000016.1:0-28879 GCA_037130415.1 Spirochaetota bacterium | reverse complement strand
AATCAAAGGATTACGTACAAGTTGTTTCCACCGCGCAGCGGTTTAGTGCAACGCTCCGCTAGACTTCGTTCCGCCTCCATTCGGAGGCTTCGGGCGACATGGTCCTTGATCAGACGCAGCCAGGCGACCTGCGCCTCGGTGAACTTGGTCCCCGAGCCCGAGTGTCGGGCGAAGATCCATTCCTTGAAGTTGCGGTCGACGGTGCGGTCATAGGAGGTCAAGATTGTGTCGATGCCAAAAACCGCGCGTATGAGGGCGACCAGGGCCGTCAGGGCGCTGGCCGGAGAACCGGTCGCTCCATGGAGCCTTTCCCAAGCTGTCCAGACCGTATAGGGCGCGAGCGCGGGCTGTTCTCGGACAAGCTGATCGTGGAGATCCTCGTTTGCCGCGTAGGTGAGTTCGCGGCGGCGTTCTGGCTGCCCGAACAGGATCTGGAGGGCGAGAACCTCGTCCCGCTGTGTTTCCACCCATGACCTGAACTCCGAGACAAGCCGCCCGGCTCGCTCCTCACTTTCCTTGGCCCACTCGGCGGTCTCGATCGCATCGGGATTGACCATATCGATCAGCTGTTCGTGAACCTGTCGTATCTCCTCGATCCACTTGTTGAGCTCGCCGGTGAAAACCCGCGCAGCTGCTTCGGTCCTGCGCTTCCGCGCCGCAGCGAGAGCTCCATCCGAAGGTTGCATCGCGGGTAGCGTGGCTTCGCTCGCCCTCGCCATCTCCTCGATAAGGTCGGGATCATGCGCGGCGAAGAGCGCCCGGACTACTTCGCTGAGTTCCCTGCCGCCCGATGTGACGCTGAATTCCTTGTGCTCCTTCCCGGTGAGCACCCGATCGAGGCGGGCGAGCCTGGCGCCCAGTGTCGTAAACAGCGCCTCGTCCCGCGCACCGACTGCCACCGCCTTGGAGCAGTGACTCGAGCGGTATCCCAGGCTTCGCATTCAAGGCGCGGCTCGCCGTCTTCCGGGACTTCGTTGCGCCGACCGCATCAATTATGACAAAATGATCCTTCACCTCGCGCGCGGAGGGAGTCACCTTGCGGAGATCGTCAAGAGAGATCGTCCGTGTGCCCCTCCCCTTCATCTGTTCGAAGTAATTCGCGCTCCGCACATCGCGCATGAAGATGAGGCACTCGAGGGAGCGCACATCGGTGCCGGTCGCGATCATGTCCACCGTCACAGCGATACGCGGCCAGTATGCGTTGCGGAAGCGCGCCAAGGTGGACTTGGGGTCCTCGGAGCGGTAGGTTACTTCTTGCAAAAGTCTTTGCCCTCGCCGAATTCCTCACGGAAGATATGGATGATGTCGTCCGCGTGACTGTCGGTCTTGGCAAAGATGAGGGTCTTGGGAATTTCTCCGCGCCCGGGAAAGAGGGTTTGGGCGAGCTCGCGATATGCCCTGGCAATTGTTCGTATCTGGCTCGGGTTGACGACGTCGCGATCGAGATCCTTCCCGGAGTAATCCAGATCCTCACCGAGCTCCTCCATGCGTCGACGACGCGAGAGTTCCTCCCGGAAATCGACAAGTTCCCTGGCTTTGATGCCCGCGCCGCTTCTCGTGACTTTAGTATCAAGCACGAAGACATCGTAGCCGACGTTGACCCCATCCGCGACGGCCTCCTCATGGCTGTACTCGCTCACCACGTTCTGGTTGAAAAAGCCATAGGTCCTCACATCGGGAGTGGCGGTGAGACCAATGAGGAAGGCATCGAAATACTCGAGCACCTGTTTCCAGACCTTGTAGATGCTTCGATGGCATTCATCGATCACGATGAAATCGAAGAACTCCGGCGGCATCCCCGAATTGTAGACGACGGGAACCGTCTCGCGCCCGCGCCATTCGGATTCGGCAGGGTTCGCTTCCTCGGCTGTTTCCTCGAGCTCATCACCCCTCAGCATCGAGTAGAGCCGCTGGATGGTGCAGATGCAGACATCCGCTCCGGCCGGAATGCGGCTGCTCGAAAGGCGCATTGTCGAGGTGCCTGAGCCTGGATTTCGCATAATCCTCGGACTGTTCTTCGGCCATGATGAGGCGGTGACCCTCGTCCTCGCGCTTGGCCTCGATGATGCCGACGGGGGAGCCGTCGATGAAGAGCACATAGTCGGCTGGTCCCGAGTCTGTACGGCATTCCCGGAGTATCACTCCGCGATCGGCCGAAAGGTTCAACTGGCTCTGATCCTGGACAAGCCATCCCGCTTCGGACAGCAATACATCGATTGAATCTCTCGCCCTTTGTTCGGGATTCCGGTTCATGTGAAGTCCCACTTCATGGTCACGCTCACAGCTCCTCCCAGGCATTGGCAACACAACGCGTCCGTAGCTCGATGATGGACTCCACCGAGGCATAGGCGCTGTGGTCGCTGAGCACGACGGTTGGAAGGGATCGGAGCGGCGAGCCCTGGGGCAGGGGTTCGACGGCGAAGACATCCAGGCCAGCCCCTCCGAGGCGCTTCGCCTGCAAGGCTGCGACCAGGGCCTCCTCGTCGATGATGGGCCCCCGCGCGGTGTTGATGAGCATCGCGGTGCTCTTCATGCGGGCGATCGCCCCAGCGTCAATGAGGCCCCTCGTCTCCTCATTCAAGGTGAGGTGTATGGACAGCCAGTCGCACTCGGCGAGTACCGCTTCGAGCGGCGCGGCGGCGAGGGGGCTGCCTGAGGCCCGGCCCGGTGAGGGCAAAGGACCCTCGGGCAGGCTCCTCGACCAGACCAGGATGCGGGCAAAGCCGAGGCCGCTGGCTGCCGCAATGAGGGCGCGGGCCGAGCCTCCGTAGCCCAGGACTCCCAGGGTACTGCCCGCCACCCTCCGACCCGGCTCCACCTCGTTCCACAGGCCCTCCCTGATGGCCCGGTCCCTGGCGGGAATGCCGCGAGCGAGGCTGAGGATGAGGCCCAGGGCGTGTTCGGCGACCTCCTGGCTGCAATAGCCTGGCACGTTCCGCACTGCGATGCCCCGGCGTTCGGCAGCCCCGACTTCGATGTTGTCGAGGCCCACCCCGTAGCGGGAAATCACCCGGCAACGGTCGAGGGCCTCGATGGCGCTGCCGTCGACCCGGGCCATGTTCACCAGGAGGGCGTCCGCGTCGCGGCACTGGGAGGCGACATCGCTGGCGCTCCGGCAGTCGGCAACCTCGAGGCGCCCTCCCCTACTCTCGACAAATTCACGCTCGATGCGGGCTTCGCCAAAGCGGTTGTCGGTGATCATCACGAGGGCGCCCTGTCCGCCCGATCGCTTGCCCATGTCCAGCCTCCAAAAGCCCTGCAGCTGCTATCGGGCTGGAAGGATGATAGCCTCGCTCCGGGATGCATAGCCACCGTCGATCGGATACACCGTCACGAGGGTTCCGCCGAGGAGGTCGGCCGCGTGGTAGGAGGAGGGGCCGGTCTTCGTGCCGTAGGTAAGCCGGATGCCCTCCACCAGAAGGGAACAATTGTTCAGGTGATCGTGGCCTGAAAGGATCTCCGAGGTGCTTCCAAGCCGTTTCACCCTGGCAAAGAGCCCCGAGTCCTCAAGGGGCGGACAGGGAGCCTCACGGGCGAAGCCACGGTCTGCCGCTCCTCTTCCATCCTGGTGGAAGGCCGCGACAGCGGCAGTCATCTGGGGCAGGGGAATGTGGAAGGCCAGGAGGGTGGGCAGGGGCGGGGAGCCCTGTCCGCGCGAAAGGCCCTGTCCGCGCGAAAGGCCCTGCACGAGCCATTCGTACCAACTGATCTGGTCGGGATAAATATAGTCATAGTAGCTACGACCTCCGGGATAGTTCCGGTACTCGCCTGAGTCGAGCATGATGAGGGCAAAGGCGTCGCGACCCTCACCATCGACGAGGCGGAGTACCCAGTTGCCAACACCATGGATCGAGGCAGGTCCCTGCGAAAAGAGGGAGCCCGGGGCCTTTTCATACAGCTCGCCGTACCAGGACCTCGGCCGCGGCCCCTCGGCATCGTGGTTTCCCAGGACGGTTCCCCAGGGCCTGCCAAGGCTGCCCAGGAGGGCGGCAACCGATTTCGCAGCCCCCGGCGAAAAGGGACCCACGCTGTTGTCGCCAAGGCTCAGGATGAAGTCGGGCTCGGTGAGGGCAGCCAGCTCCCGGATCTGCCGGAAGCCTGCAGCGTCCATGAAGGGCTGAAGCCCCACCTGGATATCGGCCAGCACAAGGATGCGGAAGGTCCCGTCGGCGCCCAGGGGAAGGGAGGGATAATCCGAGGCGTGAAACTCCCCGAAACACGCGGGGCTTGGGCCTGCGGCCAGGGGCGACAGGGGCAGGGTTGCGGGTTCGCCAAAGAGGCCGCAGCCAAGGCCGAGGCCAGCCAGAAGGAGGGGCACAATCGCCGTCCTCACGCGCAGGGCCGATTCATGAGCTGCGCGCCGAAAGCCAGTCGATCAGGTCGAGGAGGGTTTCCTTCGGCACTGGCCGGAGGCCGGGGATGCCCTCCACGCTGGCACGCGCCTGGACACCGAGCTCCTCTCTCTCGCGCCTGAGCTCGCCGGCAATGCCCAGCCCTTCCACAAGGCCACGGACCCAGGCCGCCTCCGCTTCACCCGCCTCGGGCGACCCGTAGATCGAAGAGAGCCGGAGCCGGGTAGCCGCATCGGCGCGGGCAAAGAGGCGGGCGCGCATAAGGGTCTTCTTGTTCTCCCGGAGGTCCGAATACGCGCCCTTGCCGGTGACAGCCGGATCGCCGAAGAGGCCGATCTCGTCGTCACGGAGCTGGAAAACGAGGCCGGCCAGCTCTCCCACGGCAAAGAGTCCCTTCGCTGTCGCCTCGTCGCCCGCCAGCATCGCACCACAGGCGATGGGGAGGGAAAAGCTGTAGCGCGCTGTCTTGCCCCTGTAGACAGCGAGGATAGCCTCTTCGTCCGGTTCCTCGGGCAGGCCGCCGAAGCGGCAGTCAGCCATCTGGGCGAGGGCAACAAGGGTCAGCTCGCCCGAGCAGAGCTCCAGGATGCCGGGGCCCAGGGGCAGGCCAGCAACAGAGCGGGCGAGGGCTCCAAAACCCTCAAAATAGCAGATGTCGCCTGCGCAGATTCCAAGGGACTCGCCGAGGTGGGGGGCATCGAAGGCGCCCTTCGATGCCGCCTCATCACGGTAGCTGGCGTGGATGGCCGCCTTCCCTCGGCGAAGCTCGTCACGGTCCATGATGTCGTCGTGGACGAGGAGGCCTGCCTGGAAGAGTTCCATCGCCACGGCAATACCGGAAGCTGACGGCGCATCCCCATCCGTGCAGAGTTCTGCGCCAAGGTAGACGAGGGCTCCGCGCAGCATCTTGCCGCGTCCCGCATACTCTGCGAGGCGCGCCATAAGCTCGGTGCCCCCCAGGTGGAGGCTTGCAGGCCAGCCTGCAGGCGCTGCTCCGCGCTCGCGGACGAGGGAAGAGAGCCCTGTCATGATGAGCTGCCGCCGCGACCGAAGGTACGCAAGCGCGAGGTCGCCGGGCTGCCGCACTGGTTCCATGACCCCACTCTAGCAGATCGGCCTGCGCTACAGAAGGACAGGCCCTACAGGAAGGCTGCCGTATCGGCGGAGGCGAGGCTGCGCACATCGGCATGGAAGCTTGAGTCGGCGATGAGGATGCCCCGCCTGAGGGCTTCGATACTGGCTGATCCTGTCAGGAGCATCACGGAGCGGAGGCCAAAGGCAAGGCGCTCGATGAAGGCCAGGGCCCCATCCCGTCCACCAGACTCGACGGCGCGGAGGAGGGGAAGGGCCGTTCCGACGAGGCCCGCACCGAGGGCAAGGGCCTTGGCCAGGTCCAGGCCGCTCCGTATGCCTCCCGAAGCGATCAGGCGTGCTGGCTCCGTCCCGCCGCCAGCGATGGCTGCCAGGAGGAGGGCCGTGGGATAGCCCCACTCCTGGAAATCGGCAGCCGCGTCGCGAAGGGGGCCAGGATCAAGGCGCTCGGCTTCGACGGCGATCCAGTTCGTCCCCCCTGCCCCTGCGAGGTCGATCTGGGAGGCCCCCGCTGCGAGGAGGGCGCGCGCCTCAGCTGGCCCGATGCCAAAGCCGGTTTCCTTGACGATCACGGGCAGCGGACTTGCTTCGAAGAGCCCGGACAGGGCGTCGCGGAGACCCACGAAATCGCGGTCGCCACCCTCCTGGAAGAGTTCCTGAGCGGGGTTGAGGTGGACGACGAGGGCATCGGCCTCGAGGCGCCGCGCGATGTCAAGGACTGCGGCATGCCCGTGCTCGCGCAGAGATACCGCTCCGATGTTGGCGAGGAGGGGAACGTCGGGAAGGAGGCGCCTCAGCTGGAAATCAGCGAGCCAGGAGGAGTCGCGAAGGAGGACCCGGAAGGAGCCCAGCCCAAAGGCAATCCGCGCCTCGTTGGCAGCAGCCGCCAGGACCTGGTTTACGCGGCCGCCGCCCGCTGAGCCACCGGTCATGCAGGAGGCCAGGAGGGGCAGCCTGAGCCTGTAGCCGAGGAACCCAGAACCTGAGTCGATGGCCGCAAGGGAAAGCTCGGGCAGGGCCCGGTGCGCGAAGGACAGGCGTTCCCAGCCAGAGCCGCCAGCACGCGTCTCGACCCTGTGCAGGACCGGGTCCACGCAGATGGACAGATGCCTCTCCTTGCGCTCGCTCGCGGACTCTCCGGTCATGGCGCGGACACCCGGTCCATGCCGCTGGCATCACCCTGCCGGGGGCAACTTATGATAATAGTACAGGTATTCCTAGTACCCATATTCCCGGTACCCGTCAGCGCGGACACCCAGCAAGGCGAAGGCGCCTGTGCCGCCGGTCAGACCTGCGGCGCCGGGGGAGGCGGCGGCAGCCTCCTCGTAGCCCGAGGTCCAGAGGTCGTAGTCATCCATCGTCGCGGCCCTGCGCCCGGCCATCACGGCATCAAGGTCCCAGGAGTCGATCACCGCCGGCGCGCCGGGCATCACGGTCGCCGTCCAGACGGTCATCACGCTTCCCGAGCCATAGGAGGCCAGGAGGAGACGCTTCCCGACGACCGCGTCGCCGTGCTTTTTCCTGAGGATCCGGAGGGTGTTGGCCAGGAGGATGAAGAGGGAGGCTGAGTAGGAGTTCCCGATGTCGGCGATGATGTCGACCGAATCGAAGAAGGAGCGCTCCTCTAACCAGGCAAGGGCCCCTGCCTCGTCGAGGCCGAGGTCCTTGGCCAGGAGGCGCTTCATGGCTATTTCGGGCATGTTGCGGAAGGGAGTATGAAGGACGACGGCGTCGATGGAGTTGAACTGCCCTGCCCGGCTGACACCGAGGCGGGAAGCGTGGTCGCCCCAGGCCTCGTCGAGGCTCTGGAGGTAGCACTCCATGGAGTAGCCACCCTTGACCCGGGCGATGGTCGAGCCCAGGGGCCTGAAGAAATCGTCGACGTCGCGGGAGCAGAGCCCCGCCGAGGCCGGGTCAAAGCACAGAAGCCGTGGATCGCGTTCCACGAGCATGGCCACAGCGCCCGCACCCTGGGTGATCTCTGCAGTCGACTTGAGCGCATAGCGGGAAATGTCTGAGGCGATCACGAGGCCGGTATCCCGGCTCTCCCGCGAAATGGACAGGAGTGCGGCTATGGACAGGAGCCCCATCGAACCACCGGCGCAGGCGTGCTGGACCTGGAAGGTCGCCAGGGAGCTGGGCACAGGCAGGCCTGCCTTGGCCAGCATGCCCTGGACGTAGGCGGCCACCGGTTTGGAATGATCAAGCCCGGTCTCGGTGCCGGTGACGAGCCAGCGTAGGGCACGGGTCTTTTCAGGCGCATTGGCAGCAAGGAGGGCCCTCGCCGCTTCAGCGGCCATGGTGGCGGTATCCTCCTGGGAGCCGGGGAAACGCAGTTCCCGCTGTCCTGTCGTCTGAAGGGCACGCTCCAGGTGCTTCTTGAGTTCGGGATTGTCGGCGATCCTGCGCGCCACCAGCTCCGAAAGGATCATCGCGTTTCGGGGAACGTAGAAGCCTATGTCTCCCAGTCCAACCTTGTTCGCGTCCATGCTGCCTTCTTCCGTGATGCCGCCCGTCCTGCGGGCTATGGGCACAAGCCCGACATCATCCGATGCGTAAGGGTATACGCGCAGAGGGCCCTGCGGTTCAACGAGGCCCCTGTCGCGTTATCAGTCTTTTTCAGCTGCTTCCTCGTCCTTGACCTTCCATCGACCCTCGGCGTGTGAAAAGCGCGAGGCGGGCATTTCGAGCATTCTTCCGTCTTCGCCGGCTATCTTGACGGTACCCGAAAGGGCATTGACCTCGATGACACGGAAGTTGGTCCCATCCCAGGGGAAACGCACGCCTTCCCCCGGGAGTTCCCGGCGTGCATCACGATAGAACCCATACTCATAGGCAAGGCAGCACAGGAGGCGCCCGCAGGGGCCGGAGATCTTCATGCTGTTGAGCGAGAGGTTCTGGTCCTTGGCCATCTTGATGGAAACAGGAGTGAGCTTGTCCGAGACCCCGTGACAGCACAGGACGCGCCCGCAGACTCCGCAGCCCCCGATGACGCGCGCCTCGTCGCGCACACCGATCTGCCTGAGCTCGATGCGCATCTTGAAGACATTGACGAGATCCTTCACGAGTTCGCGGAAATCCACCCGCGACTCCGCGCTGAAGAAGAACAGGATCTTCGATTCTTCTAGAAGGTAGTGCGCGGTCACCAGCTTCATGGCCAGGTTGCGCGAATCTATCTTCTGGCGGCAGAGTTCGAATGCCTTGCGCTCCTTCTCCTCGTTGGCCAGGGCCTTGGCCTGGTCATCGGCGGTCGCGATGCGGTCCACCTTGATAAGGTCCTCGTGGTTGACGCGGCCAGGGTTATTCACCAGTCCCTGCACGGTGCAAAGGTCCTTGCCATAGCGCGTCGGTGCTACCACGATCATGCCTGGTTCGAGGACTTCGCCTTCCAGCCAGGCAAAGTAGGTTTCGTTGGAGTGGCTGGCGCAGATCCGGAACAGGGGGCTTGGAAGCCCGTCGCCCCGGTGTCCCCGGGCGGAGCCACTGGCGGAACCGCCGTTTTCCCCTGCTGCTGCCTCTCCTGTCGATGCAAAGTCCTGCCCCTGAGTCTCGTCCTCGAGGTGGCTGAGATCCTCGTCGCCGTCGCCCACGAAATCGGCCATTGCTTCCCCCAGAAGGGATGGCCGTCGGCTTCCTGCCGCCCAGTCTCCCCGGTCACTCGTCGTCTCGCCCCGGGATCGCCCGGAACTGCGCCATTATTGAATGAAATCTATCAGCATGCCATTGATCTCGTCGATCCGCCGGAGGATCTCGAGACGGTCCCGCTGGCTGCGCAGGATCTCCGCCGCCAGCCTTTCGAGCGACTCGTCGACCAGCGTGATGCTGAGGTATTCCTTGCGGTTCAGGATGGTTCCACCTGTCTGCCGCTCCACCGAATAGGAGCGCTCCACGACCTGGTGGATGAAGTCCCTCACCGCCTTCTTGTAGGCCTTGATGCTCTCGAGCCCGAGGTCGTCCTTGAGCTTGTCTCCAGCCTCGTGGACGGCGTCGAGGAGGCCCTCGATGGCTCCGTCCGAAAAGGCTTCGCCAGAGAGCCTGGCCGAGATGCCAGATTCGGTACTCCCCTTGGCTTCGTCGAGGGCTTCCACAAGTTTCGAACGGAAGAGGCCCTTGGTTTTTCCCTGTCTTCCAGTTTTTTTATCCTCGTCGTTCCTGCGCGGGAGAAGGGGAAGAAAGGGATTCGTTCCGTCGGGAAAATCGATTCGTGCCACATCAAAACCTGTCTGCCCTGGAATCCCCGCTGCCATCATCATCGGCAGGGTCTTCCCGTCGTGAAGCGCCCAGGCTGGCGTCGCCCCGGAAGGGTCCCAGGAAGCGGAGGGGATCGCCGTGCCGCTCCACAAAGCGCTTGAGTTCTCCTTCCGCGCCCGTGGATCTGCCGGTGACCTCGACAGCGCCGTGGATGGTCGCCCCATCCTCCGCCTCGAAGCGCGGGGCGAAAATGTTTCCCAGCACCACCGCTCCCGAAAGGAGCCTCGCACGATCGGTCACATAGAGGTCGCCCCGTACGATACCGCCCACGATGACCGATTGCGCCCTGATCGAGGCATCTATCCGTCCTGTAGCCCCGACTACGACACGACCGGTCGCCCGAATTGACCCCCGGAGATCGCCGTCCACACGGATCATCCCGTCGACATCGAGGTCTCCCTCGAGGGCCGAGCCTGCCCCTACGAGTGTATTTACGAGCGAATCGCGGATTTCAGCCATGTTGGGTGAGGGATGATTAGTCCCTGTACACGTCGGATCCCACGTTTCCAGGCGTCGCAGTGGCAGTTACGCTCGCATTGGCCCGGAGGTTGAGGAACTGGATAGGATCGATGACATCGGTCCCGAGGTGGATCTCATAGTGGAGGTGGGGGCCTGTTGTAAGGCCTGTATTGCCCATGGTGCCGATGACCTGGCCCTGCTCTACCTTCTGTCCCTTATAGACCCTGAAGGAAGCGAGGTGGGCGTAGCGGGTAAAAAAGCCACGGTTGTGCTGGATGATGATGTAATTGCCAAAGTCGTTGGCAAAGCTGACCGTAACGACCTTGCCGTCGGCAGTGGCCACGACGGGATCTCCGGTGCGGTAGGTCGAGATGTCTATGCCCTTGTGGATGTACCACTGGCCTGAGAAAGGATTCTCGTTCTGCCCGTAATACATGGAGATGTGCCCGATCCCACCCTTGACCGGCCAGATGTTCGGTATGCTCGTAAGCACTGCGCTCTGGTTGGAAAGAAGGGAACCGATCTCGTTGACCGGATCGATGGACTTTTCAAGGTAGTCGGTGACCTTCTTGATCTCGGTGACCTCACGGACAGACCCTGCGCCAGAAATGTCAGACTCGAAAAAGGAGGAGAGGTCACCGCGCTGGGCCTCTGAGTCTGGGGAGCTGGCCCGGGTGCCGACACGCGATACGGTCTGGGCCAGGGCCACCTCAAAGCGTCGGGCTGCATTCACCAGATGTCCGGTCTCGTCACGCATGGCGTCCAGGCTGGCTCGGGCGCTCGAAAGATCGCTGGTCCGCGAACCGAGGACCTTGTTCGTGTCGGTAAAGCGGGAGATCGTAAAAACTGCTGCCGACACGATGATCGCAAAGGCTGCGACAATGCCGATGAGGCTGAAGAAAGTGATCTGAAAGTTGAAGATCTTCTTTTCGGTGTGGGGGATGAACATGATCGTGAGCTTCTGCCTGCCACCCGTTGCGAGCCGCCCGAGAAAACCGCCCAGGGAGGTGGCAGCGGCTCGAACCCGGCCGGTCACGCGTCCGAAAAACGCGCTCTCGGCCTTCTTGTATGCTCTTAGGGCAGACACTCCCCGATCCTCCTGTAAACCAGCTGACAATATACTGAGCAGAGTAACATTCGTAATATCGGCCTGTCAAAGGGGGATTCCCAGTCGTTTCGAGGCTATTGTAGCACCAGGAGTCTGGCTTTTCCCCCATTAGCTGAATTATAATCCGCGGATTGTTTCTGCAGCTTGGAGGAATTTCATGGAACCACGGAAAAAAATCCTGGTTGTGGACGATGTCGAGGCCAACAGGTCGAGGATTAGGACCTTTTTTTTCATGTTGCACTTCGATGTTGAAATGGCGGAGGATGGCCTGGCGGCCAAGAAGCTCATCGAGGCAGGCAGATTCGACCTCGTGGTCAGCGACATCGAGATGCCCAACATGAACGGCTTTGAACTCCTCGCCTGGATCAAGGGCAGGCCAGAGAGCCGGGCCATCCCTGTCGTGATGCTCAGCAGCCTCGACAGCCCCGATGTCCTGCAGCGCTGCACGAAGCTAGGGGCAGTATCCTATATGGTCAAGCCCTTCACGAAGGAGAAGATCGAGGCGTCCCTGGCCAAGGCCGGCTTCTAGGTCCATGACTGACGACCAGGAAACCACGGCCGCTGTCCTTGAATCCCTTGAGGACCTGGAATCAGGTCTCCTCGAATTCGAGCGGGCCTTCGAGCGCGGCGAAGATGCCCGTCCCCTGGTCCACATGCTGTTCCGGATAGCGCATAACCTGAAAAGCTCCTTGGGTCTTTTGGGCAGGAAGGGCTCGGGCGAAACCTTCCACGCAGTGGAGTCGGCCCTCGAGCTGGTCCGTTCCGGCAAGCGAAACGCCTCCCAGGAGCTCATTGACCTCCTCATGGATGCCATCGACGAATGCCGGAACGATATCAACGACAGCCAGGAGTCCGAGGAAATCCCTGAAGCAACCCGTTCCTCGCTCCGCGCCTTCTGCAACGAAGTGCCCGCCTCCCCTGCCGAGTCCAAGGGTCCCGGAGTCAAGCTTTCCCCCACAGAGGCCCGTTCCCTTGCTGGGGCAGTCGCGGAGGGCATGAGTGCCTGGGTCCTCGAAAAAACTGTCAGCGGGAAATTCGACCCTGAGACGGCCAGGACCCTTCCCGTCTTCGAGACAATCCAATCCATCGGCATTTTGATAAGCCTCGAGATCCTCAGCCCGAACCAGGACGCGCCGGAGGGGATCCTCGTTGCCCTCTTCGCCACGGCCCTTTCGGCAGACGATCTGTCGTTCCGAATCTTCGATACCCTCCGGCCCCTGTCAGCAGCCCAGATAGCCGCCCTCAAGGTCTCCCCCGAAGCTGCGGCCACCCCGCCCCTTCCAGCTGCGAAGGAAAAGTCTGCAGCCAAGGCCGAACGCGCCACTGCTACAAAGCCTCCAGCAGAAAGCATTGCCGCCGTCCCTTCTCCTGTCGCCCCGAATACCCTACTCCCGCCTGTGGCCCCGGAGCAGCCGGGCATTCCACTTCCCCGCATCCTTATTGTAGAAAGCGATGCAAGGGACCTCTGCTCGCTGCAGCGCATGCTGGCTTCCTTCGGCCGGATCGATTCCGCCACCACGGCGGAAGAGGCAATCGATGCATTCCACCATGCCCTCAACGCCCAGCGCTATGGCCTCGTGTTCCTCGCCTCTGGCATCGAAGACCAAAAGGGATCCCAGACCTTGACCTCCATGCGGCGGCTCGAGCTTGAGGCCGGAATTTCCCCTGGCGATGGCGCCCGTATCGTGATGGCCGCCGAACTCCAGGACTACGCCTCCGTCTCCTCAGCCTTCAAGAACCAATGCGACCTCTATCTGATAAAGCCGCTGTCAGCCGCAAAGGTCGCAGAGGCCCTGCAGAAGTTCGGCGTCGAGCGTTTTGGGCCAGAGCCAGGTTTGGAGGATCCCTTCTCAGGCAGCGCTTGCGAAGAGGAGTCGCCAGACCTCCTGAATGAGCTGCACGACATCGAGAATGAGTTCCACCGGGCTACGACGATGGAGGATTTCAGCAAGCTGGTAGTAAAACGGGGTCGTGAGTTCCTTGACTTCGACCGTTTAGCCCTCCTCCGCTACGATGCCGCTACCGAGGCCATACACGGGACCTGGGGCATTGACGAGGCGGGCAAACTCGTCGACGAGCACGACTTCGAAGCTAAAGTCGCCCCGGATGACGACTTCGTCCGGGATAATCTAAGAAAACGGAACTTCCTTGCCGTGCGCGACGGAAGGGTCCTCCTGAACCGGGGAAAGGCAGTGGGAAGAGGCTGGAACGCCATGATCGCCCTGTGGAACGATGATCAGGTCATCGGCTGGATTGCGGCGGACAACCACCTGCGCCACCGTCCCCTCCTCCCCCTCCAACGCTGGCTTGCCGTGCTCTTCGGGCAGCTCGTCGAAAGCCACCTCGATCGCAAGTACCAGAGCGAGAGCCTTATCGCGACCGTAGCCCAGCTCACCATGGAGCGCGAAACCCAGGCTCGTGACCTTCGCAAACTCATCGAGGGGGAGAAGTCGCAGAACAGCCTCAAGGATCGCCTTTTCTCCGTTTTCGCGCAGGACCTCCGAGGGCCCCTGGGTGCCCTTCGTGGCATGGTGGACATGGCGCTCTCCGATGATAATCCCATTTCCGGGCAGGATATGGTCGACATCATGCCCGAGATCCAGCGGTCCATCCACAGCGCCTTTGGACTCCTGGAAAACCTCCGTGAATGGGTGCGAGGGCAGATGGACGAAATCACGGTCCTGAGGCAGCGCCTCGCCGCCAGGGATCTGATTTCTTCCGTGATAGACAGCCTCTCCTCCGTTGCGGCGCGCAAGAACATCACTATCGTGAACGAGATCAGCGACGAAGCCTACATCACCGGAGATAGCCGTATCATCGCCGCGATCCTCCAGAATTTCCTCTCCAACGCCATCAAATTTTCGCTCCCCGGGGGCCGCGTGGGCTTTGCCT
Organism: Spirochaetota bacterium; assembly: GCA_037130415.1. Lineage (GTDB taxonomy): Bacteria > Spirochaetota > Spirochaetia > Treponematales > Rectinemataceae > CAIJMU01. The sequence goes on along the minus strand of JBAXTA010000016.1, from coordinate 14,725 downwards.
CGACCTGGGACGGCGAGGCCCAGGCTACCCGGATCTCTGTACGGGATGAGGGCATCGGCATGAGCGAAGAACAGCAGGCGCGCATCTTCACCATGGATCCCGGCAAGCGCCGGGAGGGGACGCAGGGCGAGGGGGGCAGCGGCATCGGGCTCGTGTTCTGCGCCGATCTGGCCAAGCGCCTCGACGCCTACCTCGAGGTGGCAAGCGAAGCAGGCAAGGGCAGCGTGTGCAGCCTGGTGATGCCCGAACCCCTCGTGGGAGAGCTGGAAAGCCTCGACTGAGTCTGACTACTTCATGACCGACTACTTCAGACCAGTAACTTCCCCCGAATCGAGGTCATAGTAGGCGGCCTTCAAGGCAAGGTCGCCCTTCTCCATCGCATCGGCGATGGCAGGAGATTTCGCGATCGACGCGAGGATGAGGCGGGCGTTCTCACGGACGGTGTTGTCCAGGAGGTCACCGCCTGCCGGCCTGGCCTTGTCGATGGCGGGACGTATCATCTCGGCGATCGCCGCGATGGCTGGCGGCATCACCCCACCCTTTATGGTCGCGTCCACCGCGCCACAGCGCGAGTGCCCGAGCACGAGGATATAGCCCGCACCGAGGTGCTCGACCGCGTATTCGATGCTCCCCATCTCCAGCTCACCGACAACCTCGCCGGCTGTGCGCACGACAAAGATGTCTCCCATTCCCTGGTCAAAGAGGATCTCCGGAGGTACCCGGGAATCCGAGCAGGACACTATTACAGCAAAGGGATGCTGGGCCTTCGCGATCTCGGCGACGCGGGCGCGGTTCTGCGAGGGGTGGAGGGGCTTGCCCGACGCAAAGCGCGCATTGCCCTCGAGGAGGCGTTTCCAGGCGTTGGCGCTGCCCGACTCGGTGGCAGCCAATTTCCTCTCCGAGAAGACACCCTGCTCGACGCGCATCTTCCGGATGTACTCCACAGCGATGCGGGCAGCGCGGGTGGCGTCGGAAACGCGGTCTGTTCCCTCACGATCGACACCATGGATGACGGCCATCTTGCCTGTCGAAGGATCGACAGCGGCGCGGAAATTGAAGTCAGAACCATCGTCGCGGATCTGGAGGAGCCAGTCGGCGCTCCGATGCGTCAGCGAGGCCCAGCGGTCCGAATCCTGGCGCCGCAGCAGGGTCGTGTCCCCCTGCGCAAGAAGTGCTGCAATGTCGCCAAGCCAGACCAGCTCGTCCCCAGGAAGAGCGACGTTCCGGACCTGGACGGGCGGGGCATAGGTTATATAGCCGGCAAAGTCGCCCGGAGTGGCCGACACAGGGAGGACTGCGAGGGCACACAGGACGCACAGCGCTGACAGGACAGGAACTTTCTGCATGGCTTGAGGCCTCCGGAAGCATTTTCGCCGAGATTGGCTGAACGTGCAAGCCAAGGCAGCTCATCGGGCAGGACCTCGCAGGACAAAAAAACCTGGCTCCAAAGCCAGGTTTTCAAATCGGCAGACCAAAACTACCAGTTGGCAGCGGCGTTCTTCACGGCAATAGCACCCGAGTTTGTATCCACCGTGTGGCAACTCAGGCAGGAACCCTTGTCGATGATGAGGAAGTCATTGTCTTTCTGGTTCTGGTAGTGGTTGCGGTGCACCATGCGACCGAGAACGGGGGCCATGGCGCTTGCGTAATGGCACTTCAGGCAATCCATGGGTACGTTCTTGACAAGGTTCTTGACGTCAGGATGCCCGCCCTTTATCCCATCAAGGACCTTGGTCAGACGGAAGTCGCGCTTGGCCGTTGCAACATGGCAATCCACGCAACCCTTGGCTTGGTTATCGGGAGCATTGATTCCCGGGAGGGCGGGCATATTGCCTGCCGCCGAAGCGGAGAAGACCATCGCAAAAAGGCCGAGGACGAAAAAGACTACAACGGGCACTAACTTACGCATGTGAACACTCCTCATGCTAGATATCGATAAAAGCTGCTCAGGTAAAGAATCACCTTGGCAGGCACATTTGTCAATGACGCCAAGGATTGTCCCCGCTGGCCGTGGCCGTGGCCGTGGCTGTGGCTGTGGCTGTGGCCAGGGACAGCAGAGACGACTGGAAGGTGGTTCAGCCTCCCTTGGCGTAGCTGTGCAGGCCCGCCAAAAGGAAGTTGACGCCCGCAAAGGTGAAGATCGTGAACAGGAAACCGGTGATCGACAGTATGGCCGAGACCCGGCCCTTCACCTTCATGACGAAGCGGGTGTGGAGGAAGGCGGTGTAGACCAGCCACGTGATGAGGGCCCAGGTTTCCTTGGGATCCCAGGTCCAGTAGGAACCCCAGGCGTATTCTGCCCAGATCGCCCCGAAGATCAGGGCGCCGGCGGTATAGATCGGGTAGCCGATCATCACGGTGGTGTATACGATCCGGTCGATGGCCAAGCGCTTGCCCTCGTCCTTGGTCAGGAGGTAATTGATCGCCGCCACAAAGGATACCGCAAAGAAGGCCTCCCCGATGAAGGCCATGGTCACATGGAGGACCAGCCAGTAGGACTGGAGGGCCGGGATGGGCGGATTCACGTCTTTTCCGACTATGGGCGAAGAAGTCAGCATGACAAGGGCAATGGCGATGATCGTGCCGCCGAAGATGCTCCAACGAATGGTGGAGGAGCTCTTTTTTGCCACAAAGCGGAGCACTGCCATGATGATGCAGAGGGATGCCGAAAAGAAAATGACAGCTTCATAGGTATTGGTGACTGCCGGAAAACCGATCTCCACAGTACGGACGGCTATGGTGCCGAGAAGCATCACGCCCGCAGCGAGGAGTATCCAGGGAGAAAGTTTATCGGCCTGGCCTCCCTTCTTGATGAAGGAAACAATCTGCGGCACGGCTGCGACCCAGAGGAGGGCCAAGCCTACGATCGCGAGTATTTCATTGAGTGGCATCAATCTACTCCTTTGCTCTTGTGGATGCTGGTCAAGGTGAGACCCGCCATCATGATGATAAGGGCTATGAGGACGGTGATAAAACCGGGATCGACGGCGGCGCGGAGGCCAGTAACCCCCTCGTCGCTGACTGAGGCCACCGTATAATCGCCAACAAGATCCCCTGAGGCGACATCTCCTTCTGCAAGCACCTTGTCGCCGCTCCATTGCAGGAGGTGGGCCCCGAGGCCCTTCCCGTCGGGAGCCGTCCGGAGTTCACTGAAAAACATGTTGCTCGTGCCCATAGGGAGGCTCTGGCCAATGCACAGACTCTGGCTCGCGCCCTTGGCATCGAGGAAACGGATGACACCCTGGCTGTAGTTCATCTGGTAGACCTTGAGCAATCCGATGGAAAGCGGCCGGTTCACCTCGATCTTGAAATCCTTGCGGACTACCACATCGCCCTTCATGACATCGACGATGGAGGTCCACGCCTTCGGCCTGCCGTTCGGGTACTGGAGATATTCGAACTTGCTCAGGTTCATCGAGTAGCCGCCGGGCAGGTTGACCCTGTCGCCCGAGGCCATCCAGAAGTCCTGCTCACGGCGCACGAGCGTGGTGGTCATGGCCCCGATGGTGAGGAGGAGGAGGCTGATGTGGATGAGGTCGGGACCGAAGTGCTTGACTGCCCTGCGGCGCGCCCTTGAGACCAGGCGATCCACCGTACAGACGCTCAGATTGATTACGAAGAGCACCATCGGAACGATGAAGAGCAGGGAGGTCGTAAAACGGTCGAGGACAGCCAGCTTGATCCACCAGCTGAGAGCGGTTCCGTAGGTTTGCGTGTAGAACTCGTCAGGTTTTCCCTGCTGGACAAGGGTCGACAGCAGGGCAAAGACGGTGAGGAAGGCTATCAGTACTACGGCGAGTTTCACCGACCTGAAGAACTTGAATATGGCGTTCACGGGATGCACCTCATGGGGGGATTGATCGCAAGCGATCGCAGGACGTGGGCAGAGTAGCGCGGAAGCCGCCGGACTGCCTACGGGGATATCCGGAGCGCCTCGATCAACGATCGCCGCCCCGGATACAAACAAGCCAGACGCGCAAGGTTACGGGTCCGGCGTCGTTTCCGCCCCGCTGGGCGGAAGGCCTTGACCCGGATTACCCGGCTATCAGGGCCCAGACGATCATGATGACCAGGATCAGCCCGATGGTGACTGCGGTAAAGCCGCCGATCCTGGCGGCGGTGTAGACCCAGTGCTTGGCCTCGGTGGTCTCGATCTTCTCGAGCCTGCCTGATGCGATCAGACGCTCGTACTCGGCGGGCCGCTCGTTCTTGAGCTCTTCTTCGGTGACGCGCCCGGTGAAGATGACCTTGTCCATCGGGAACTTCTCGGGGCGGAGATGGGTGTTGAAAAAGTGGATCGTGAAGATGAAGCCGACAGCGAGGAGGGCCTCGTCGCTGTGCACGATGATGGCCGCGTTGATGAGGATGCCCGGAAGGAAATGGGCAAAGAGTACGGGGAACCACAGGACGAGGCCCGTCGACCCGATGATGGCGACGCCCCAGAAGACCGCGAAGTAGTCGAACTTCTCCCAGTAGGTGTACTTGTCGAACCTGGGCTGAGGGCCCTTGCCGAGGAAGTACTTCACGTTCTGGTACATCTGCTTGATGTCGATGAACTGGGGCATGATCGAGTCGGGACCCCAGAAGGTCTTCTTGAAGCCGTCCTTGATCCAGGACCTGATGATCCACAGGACATGGAGCCCGAAATACAAGAAAGTGACGACGGCGAAAAGGCGGTGGAGGAAGCGGGAAGCCATGGGACCGCCCATGACCCAGGAGAGCCAGACACCCCAGTCCTGGCCAGAGAACTTGAGGCTCATGCCCGTCAGCGCGAGCCCCAGGAAGCTCACGATGACCATGATGTGGAGGATCCGGTGGTAGAGCCGGAACCTCACGAAATAGCGCGTGGACTCAGCGGGCATCGGTGCCCTCCTTGGTTTCCTTGTTTTCCTGCTTCGGGCCGGCGTCCCTGCCACGGCGGTGCTTGCCGGTCCGGAGCGAGTGGATGAGCCAGAGTATCGTATGAAGTCCGAAGAAGCCGAAGACACCGAGGAGGAGGCAGGTCATGAAGAGCCAGATGTAGTGGAGGATGGGATTCTTCTTCGCATCCTGGGGCTCGGCATGGGGCTTGTATTCCGTGAAGGCTGCTGTGGCCCCGGCGTGGCATTTCTGGCAGGTGCCAAGGAGGTTCTTGTAGGAAGTCGGCGAACGCGGATCGACCGTGGGCAGGACCATGTGGGCACCGTGACAGCTGGCGCAGGAAGCTACGCGGGAAGTGTCGCCGAGCTGGGTGACCTCGCCGTGGAAGGTGTCGCGGTAGGTGCCGAACTCGCCCTGGTGGCAGTCGGAGCAGGCCTTCATGAGGGCGTTGAGGGCCTTTGCATTCTGCACATTGTTGACCGAGTGGGCGACATGGCAATCGCTGCAGACCGGACCCTTGGCCGGGTCCTTCTTGTAAGCCTCGGCGTGGGCTGACAGGTTCCAGTCCTTGAGCACATTGACGTGGCAGTTGCCGCAGGTCGTGGTCACGTTGGCCCTGTTGATGGGCGAGCTCGGATCGCTCTTCGGCTGGATGGCGTGCGAGCCGTGGCAGTCAGAGCAGTTCGCCGAGACCAGCAGTCCGCTTTTCATCGCGCCCTTGCCGTGGATCGAATCGGTATAGATGTCAAAGGCGTTGTTCACGTTCGCGTTCGGGGAGGATGCAAGCTTGCCCTTGGAATGGCACTGCCCGCAGGTGGCAGGAAGGTTCACGTGGTAGACCGGCGAGGATGGGTCCTTGGCCGCGATTATGGCGTGGCCGTCACCGTGGCAGCTCACGCAGGAAGCTGCCTCCTTGTCTCCGCTGGCCAGGGCCTTGCCGTGGACACTCCCGGCATACTCGGTGACCTCGGTGGGGTGGCAGGTCGAACAGTCAGCCTTCATCTTCGAAGCGTTGTGTGGAAGGTTGGCCGCGTCGGCATGGCAGAGACTGCAGTCAAGGGAGCCATGCTTGGAGAATTCCATCTTCGAAAGATCGACCTTGGGAGCGATGGATCCGTCGGAATGGCAGGCCATGCAGGTATCGGCTTCCTTGGAAAGGGCAAAGCCGCTGGCAGCCATTGCGAGCATGCAGCTTGAAAACAGGAGAACCCTGAGTTTCCTGACGGAGAGCCATCCGGGATTCCGGGAATGTTCTTTCAGTCTGTCCATTGGTTCCTCGTGCTCCTTTGCATGGCAAGGAATCTATACCGAAAAATCGTAGTATTGCAATATTTTTTATAGATCAATATAGAGAGATACATGAATATTCACTATTTTTTCTATTCCACAAATCGCATATTACCCCTCGTCTTGACAGCATGATAGCTGCTCCGCACTATGTGGACCCTGCCTGCGAGCTCCATGCGCGCTGGCCTGGAATGTCGGGAAGGGGATCTGCCATGGCCGTGTCTGGAAACCCGAACTTCATGGAACATCTCGTCGAACTCCGGAACCGGCTCCTGCGTACGGCCCTTGTATTCCTCGCACTTTTCGGGCTTGCCCTCTACTTTACACCGGATCTCCTGAAGCTCCTCATTGCACCCTATGGAGCCCAGCTCAAGGTGATCGGGCCCACCGAGAGCATCACCGCCTGGCTTCAGGTCGCCCTCAGCTCTGCGGCAGCCCTGGCGCTGCCCTACGCACTGGTGGAACTCTGGGCCTTCGTAACCCCGGGCCTCCTTCCAAAGGAACGCGCCTTCATCGGCTGGATGATCCCTGCTGGCCTGGGCCTCTTTACCCTGGGGGCAGCCTTCGCCTGGTTCCTCATGATACCCGCAGCGATCCAGTTCCTCGCCGGCTTCAGCCCCGAGATCTTCAAGACCGAATGGACCTCGCAGAACTACATACCCTTCGTAACCTCGCTGCTCTTCTGGATCGGCCTCTGCTTCGAGCTGCCCCTCCTCGTCTTCGTGCTGGCGCGGCTCGGCATCGTGACAGCCGGGCTCCTCATCAGGGTCTGGCGCTTTGCCGTCGTAGGGATTGTTGCCATCGCAGCCGTCATCACGCCAACCGTGGACCCCTTCAACCTTGCCCTGGTGTCAGTACCCCTGATAGCCCTCTACTTCGTGAGCATCCTGCTTGCCCTCGTCGCGGGCCGGGGGAGGGCCAGGGCTGCGCTGCCGGGGAAGACGCCAGCAGGGCGGAAAAAGTGAACATGAGTGCGGGGCTAGACCTCACTCCTCCTTTTTCGTGTCCTTCTTCGCGCCCTTGGCCTCAGTCTCGCCCTCGGCGATCCCCTCGGAGAATTCCTTCCGCGCCCTTCCGAGGGAGCGGGCGAATTTCGGGATCGCGGCTCCCCCGAAGAGCACAAGCACTATCGCTGCGATGATAAGAATCTCGGTCGTACCCATTATATTCCCCCTCCTTGATCGTACGATTCGGTAGCAGGGCGCGGCTCGGCGGCGGATGGCTTCACCGGGGCAGCGGCAGGGTCTGTCGGTACCCCAGGGCGGACTCCGCGGCCATCAGCGCCTCGGCCATCAGCGCCTCGGCCATCAGCGCCCCGGCCATCAGCGGCCTTCAGCGCAGCTTCGTCAAGACCGAGATCCTGCTTCACCTCGCGGAGGCCCTGCATGACCTCGTCCCTGATCCGGGCTACCTGCCTGAGCCCCTTGCCGAGGTTCCTGAAAAGCCCGGGCAATTGCTCGGGTTTTATGACAACGACAGCGACCAGCGCCATGACCAGGAACTCCGGCAACCCGATGTTGAACATGGCCTCCCGCCTTGAAACAAAGAAACGCTTCCCGTCACCCCGCCTGCGCGGGAAGGTCGGGAAGCGCGACCAGATGGCCCGGACAGCGGGAGCCCCGCCTACCTGTCAGCTGCCCTGGGCGACAGCGGCTTTCTTCACGAACACCGGGAAGATCTTGTTGACCACCCAGAAGAAGCAGAAGGGCGCGACGAATACGCCTATGATGCCGAACAGGCCTTCTTTCAGCGTCTCGATGTCGTGCGGGATGATCGGGAGCTGGTAGTGCATGAAGCCCGCGAAGGTCAGGGAGAAGGCCTGGCCACCGATGACGACATTCCAGCGCATCATGAAGACCCCGAAGAGGACACAGATAGTACCAATAAGGGCACGCCGCATGCTGAAGCCCGGCAGGAGGAAGAGCAGCAGGGGCAGGGCGTCGCCGATTCCGTACTGGAGGATGAAGACCGGCACGAAGTCATTCTTGTAGATGACGCTCCGGAGGATGTCCCAGGACTTGACCGCGGTGTAGCCCCTGAAGATCAGGTCGAGAAGCTCGAGGCTGATCGCAAAGACCAGGAATATCATGAGGTAACGGATGGAAAGCTGGATGACCGAAAGGTCGGCGCTGTCGATCTGGGGAAATTTGATGTGGGCTTCGGCGCGCTTTGCCTTGCGGGCAGCGAGGAGCTTCCGGATTTCCAGCGTGATTATGTAGGTCAGCACACAGAGGGCAACGCCCGAGACGATGGCTGACACGATGAAGATGACGGGCATGAGGGGCGTCATCCAGAGTGCATTGGCCTTGACCGAGCCGAAGATAAAGCCGACATAGCCGTGCAGGAAGGCAGCCACAGGAATGCCGAGGGCGGCGAGGAACTTGATGGCCTTCTCGTCCTTGTGCAGGGCCTTCTCGCTGAGGTCGAGGGCGCCCAGGGTCAGAGCCCCGAAAAGGATCGCCATGAGGCTGTCCCAGAGGCTCTTTTTTTCCTTGCCCTTGTACATCTGGAAGGTCTCGATGAGGTGCTTCCGGTAGAGGAACCACAGCTCACCCGCGACGATCGCGGCATAGGTAAAGAAGACGACGCTGAAGGCGGCGATGGCCGAGGTGAAGTGCGGCGTCAGGATGACATTGAGCGCGCGGAAGGGCTGCTGGAGGTGAAGCAAGAGCGGGATCGGCGCGGCGAAAAGGAGGGAAAAGGAGAACACCAGCGCAAAGCGCGCGATGTCCTTGAGCTGCTTCACTCCGAAGACGTGGTACAGCGAGGAGAGCACAAAGGCACCGGCCACGAGGCCGGTCATGAAGGGGTACATGACGATCTGGATGCTCCAGACGATGTACTCGTTGGGAAGTACGAAAAGCTCCTTGAGCGTCCAGAATTCCCCGTGGATAAGTGTTTCCATGATTACTTGACCTCCTCATCCAGGCCGATGTAGAAGACCTGCGGTTTGGTCCCGAAATCGCTCTTGAGTACCCCGACACGCTCTGTCTTGATGATCTTCGTCACCGGATCATCCGGATCCTTGAGGTTGCCTATCTTCCTCGCGCCGAAGGCGCAGGCGTCCACGCAGGCGGGCTTGAGTCCCTGCGAGATGCGGTGATAGCAGAAGGTGCACTTCTCGGCGGTGTGGGTCACCGGGTTGAAGAAGCGGACGCCGTAGGGGCAGGCCATGATGCAGTAGCCGCAGCCGATGCACCATTTGCGGTCAATGAGTACGACTCCATCGGGGACCTGGTAGGTGGCACCGACGGGGCAGGCCTGCACGCAGGCAGGGTCCTCGCACTGGTTGCAAAGCTTTGGTACGAAAAAGGCCTTGTCGATGTCCTCGGCCTTCACTTCGACCTCATGCCCCTCGCCTAAGTCGATCTTCGGATTGGTGAAGCCATCCCGTGCCGCCTTCGGAGAGTCGGCGTAGCGCTTCCCGTCCTTGGTGATGACATAGCGTTCGACCCAGGTGCGGCTCGCGTTGGCCTCCCAGGGTATCTCGTTTTCCGTCTTGCAGGCCTTTACGCACATGCCGCAGCCCACGCACTTGTAGGTATCCACGAGGAAGGCCCAGCGGGTCGTGCCCTTTTCCGCTGCAACCGCGGCAAAGAGCTCTTTGGGGTTTACGATCTGGAGGCCGAGCATGGCCGCCGTGGCGCCCCCAACCCCGAGGGCGCTATTCTTGAGGAAGTCCCTTCTTGTCATTTTCCTGCCTCCACAAAACTGGCGGTATGGGGATTGTGGCACGAGACACACTCTCCGTCAGGATAGGGACTCATGAACTTTATCTTCGAACGCGCCTCGAAGGCGGCAGGAAGCTCCGCGTGACAGCGCAGGCAGAGCCCCTGTGACTTGTCGACTACCATCAGGGGATTCTCCTTGGAGTGCCCTTCCTGGTAGGGACCGTGGCAGTTCTCGCACTGGTTGTCCTTGTGCAGGGAAGCGAGGATCTGGGTCCCCTTGTCCGCATGGCAGCCGATGCAGGTGTCGGAACCCACGTACTTGACCGGAAAATCCTTCCACTCCTGCTCATTGCCAAAGCGATGCCAGCCGAAGCGGTAGCCGCGCTCGTTCGTGGCGAAATCCTTCGGCAGGAAGAGCGCACGCGCGAAAAGTATGAGACCGACCAGGACGACAAAAACGATCAACGGTCTCAGAATGTGTAGCTTCATCTAATCTCCCCTCCCCTATCCTTCGCCCACAAGGCATTCAGACATTCTTCGGAAACGCGCCGGTCCCCCTTGGCGGCAACCTCCTTGGCCGCAGCCAAGGGGGCGGGAACCGGCGCTGCTGGCCACTAGGGGCGCACGCTCACATTGAACTTGGGATCGAGGGCCTGCAGCGAGTCGTACAGGAGCTCGATTTCATAGATCGCGTTGTGTACGCCGAGGCTCTTGTCCTCGAGGACGAGCTTGTAGTTGTACAGGGCCGCAAAGTGCGCGAGCTTGTAGGGCGCATCCGCAGGAGGGCTAGCCCACTTGCCGTCGGAGGTATACATCGGCGGCTTGAGGGTCTGGAGATAGCCCTTGCCCGCCTTGTTGACGAACTTGTTGAGGAGTCCCTGCACTTCCTGCTGGATTGGCTCGATCTTCCCGTTCTGGTCGTAGTCCGATTTGCCCTTGATGGCGTAGAGGGGGGTGCCCACAACCTGCTTGACGTCGGGGTGGCAGGACAGGCAGGCGTTCATGTTGATCACCTCCGCCTCGTGCACGTTGCCAGCCATGTTGAAGCTGTGTCCGCCCACCTTGGGGCTGAAACCATAGCGGCCGTCGGGCTGGCCCATGTGGCAGGTGACGCAGGAATCGGTGACCATCATCGTGTGGGCCGTGTACTTCTTGCCGGCGAACTGGTAGCCGCCGGTCCCGGCGATGACGTCGGCCTGGGGACCGTGGTGGGCGCCCCAGTTGGCGTTGAGGCTCTTCGCGGTCATCATCGGCATGGCCTTGGCGATGTTGGTGCGCGACTGATGGCAGCTTGCGCAGAGATTGCCCTTGCCGCCGTCATAGATGGTGCCATCGACGAGGGTGACCGGCTTGACCGTCCGGAGCGACATGTCGCCCGTGCTGTGCGAATCGTGGCAGGTAAAGCAACCAGGCTGCGAGGGATAATTGATGAAGGGCACCGGGGTCTTGGCAGCGAAGTCGTTGTAGGCGACCGGATCCATCCCCATGGTGACATACTCGATGAAGCCCTCGTTCGTATGGCAGCGCTGGCATCCACCCGCGTTCGAGTAGCGCGCGTTTCCGCCAATCGAGTGCACGGAAGCCTCGTACCCGAGTTTTGCGCCCAGGATGGGATATTTCGGCGCTGTACTGCCGTGGCAGCCCATGCAGTCGATGGTCGCGGCCGCAGTTGCCGGCATGACCATCGCGCACGCTATCACGAGCGCGAAGACAAGAACCTTCTTCATGACTCCTCCGGCCTGCTAGGTATTCAGGGACACCGCAACCCTGAGGCGATATCCACGAAAGGGAGTTTCGTCTTTCGGCTCTTGTTTTGTCAATGGATATCTTATTACATATAAGAGCTTTACCCCTGAAGCAGCGCAGTGCTTTTCCGACGATTTGTTTATGTGGAAAAGAGAACCTATCAAGGCTCGGCCCAGGAACAGATGAGGAATTTCTTATATAATGATTTTTATCTATACTAAAATGATACTCCTTGACCGTCGTACTCAAATGAAATAGGCTACAGCATTCGTCGATGTGGGCATCCCCGCGCTTCCTACCTAAAGGAGTCTTCATGCTCTGGCAAGACAACAAGGGACTTCATCAGCTCCCTCTCAGTTTCCGTTTTGCCCTTACCGCTTTCCTCTGCGTCTGCGGGATGGGGTATCTCCTGGGCGTCGCGAACGTCTGGTTCAGCTACGTGCCCGTCGACCAGAAACCAGGACTGTCCATCGACGACATCAGGCTCTCCTTCCATGGCGATCCCAGCGGATCAAAGATGGAAAAGGCCCTCTACGGATCGATGAAGCAATACATGAATTCGGATGCCGACACCGAGGCGATCATTACCTGGATCAAGGCCGGAGGCAAGGAATCGGCCTTCGACTCGGTGCAGCCGATCATCTCAGGCTCCTGCGACATGTGCCACTCGGCCGAAGTCGCCACTGCGGGCATCATCACCTCGACCTACAAGGACATCGCGCCCCTCCTCGAAACTGACACCGGCAAGTCCATCTCCCGGCTCGTGGGCCTCAGCCACACCCACGTCAACGCCCTCCTCCCCCTCATGTTCTGCCTGAGCATCGTGTTCAGCTTTACCCGCTACGGCAACCGCCTGAAGGGTGCCATCATGGTGTTTTCCTTCGCCTCCTTCGTCCTCGATGTCGGTTCCTGGTGGCTTGCGAAGATCTGGGGCCAGGCTGCCATCCTCGTCATCTTCGGAGGCGCCTCGCTGGGCATCGCCTATGTGTTCCTCCTCCTCCTTCCACTCTACGAAATATGGTTCGTGAAGGTACCGGACGCAGCGAACCCCCTCCGCCGCGTCTCGGACCAGAATCCCTGATAGCAGCAATTCTGTCGATCTCTGTCCTGGAACCCGGCTGCAAGGCCGGGTTTTCCATGCCCCGGGGGAGGGCGAGGGGCGGGCGCGGCCGAAGGTCGGCCTAATTCCCGCCTTTTTCGACGAGGTGGTCGAGCAAGGCAGCAAGGGCTTTCACGCCGATGCGCGGACTCAGGCCCTGGAGGTCGGCCAGGGCGGCCGAGGCAAACCGCTTCGCCTCGGAAAGGACATCGAGGTCGACGCAGTCAGCGTCGCCGTCGGAAAGGTCGTCATAGAGCTGGAAGGCCATGCCGAAGTCGAGGCCGAAGGCCGCAAGCTTCGCGACCTCCGCGGCGCTTCCTCCGGCGAGGCTCGAGCCGAGCTTGCAGCACACCGACATGAAGGCCGCGGTCTTCCCCTCGTTGATGCGGAGGAAGGTCTCCCTGGTGATGGGCTCGGCGCAGGACTTCACCTTTTCCTGCTCGACCTCGGCCGAACACATGTGGATGTTCAGCTCGACGATGTCCCGGAGGAGTTCCTTGGGCAGGGCTTCTATCATGATGCTGAAGGCCTTTGAGTAGAGGGTGTCGCCCGCGAGTATGGCGATGCGGTTGCCGTGTCCGGCGTTTACCGTGGGCTGGCCCCGTCGCTCGAGGTCCTCGTCGATGACATCGTCATGGACGAGGCTTGCGTTGTGGATGAGCTCGACCCCGGCTGCGGCCAGCACCAGGTTCCGCAGCGTCTGGCCCTCGGGCTTCTCCTGTATCGCCTTGGCCGACATCAGAAGGAGGGCAGGCCTGAGGTACTTGCCCGGCGTCGTGAAAAAGCGCTCGAGGATGGCTTTGATGGAGGAGAAGGAGAGCCCCTGCGCGAGCGAGACAAGTTCGCGCTCGACCGCCTTGAGCTCGGTCGAGACCGGCCTGAACGCATCCTGCAGCTTCATCGCATCGCCCTAGGGCCTGGTCACGAGCCCGAGGAGGGCGGTCGAAAGCCAGGGCACATAGGTTATCACCATGAGTATGCCTAATTGCACGAAAAGGAAGGGCCAGGTGTCCCTCACGATCTGCATGACCGGCTTCCGGAAGGCGTAGCTGGCGAGGAAGATGTTCATGCCCACAGTCGGCGTGAGGAAGCCGATGCAGAGGTTCATGATGAAGATGACGCCGAGGTGAACGGGGTGGATCCCGAAGATGACGCCCAGGGGGATGACAAAGGGCGACACGACGAGGATGGCCGAGTAGAGGTCCATCAGGCAGCCGACCAGGAGGAGGAAGATGTTGAGGGCGAGGAGGAAGACCAGGGGCGAGGTGACTCGCGCCTGTATCCAGGAGGAGAAGGCCGTGGTGATGTCGGAATCGATCACATAGTAGGAGAGCCCACGGGCGGCCGCGATGATTACGAGGGTGCCGCCGATGACCGGCATGGCCTTCCTGACGACGGCGAGGAGGGAAGCCAGGTCGAACTCCCGCTTGACGATGGTTTCAACGAGTACGATGTAGAGCACGGAGAAGGCGGCGATTTCCCTGAGGCTTGCCAGCCCGGTGAAGAAGAGGACCACCGCGAAGACTGGAACCAGGAGTTCGAGGGCGGCGCAGCACAGACCGCGACCGGATCCATTACCGTCACCGTCACCCCGGTAGCCGATGCGCCGGTGAGCGCTGCATCCGGCAACCTGCCGACGCTGGCGGCCGTCGCCGAAGACGCCACCAACCCGGCCGGCGCAACCGTGGCCAGCCTGCTGTCGGGAAAATTTTCCGATGTGGACGGCAACACTCTGGCCGGCGTCGCCGTCAGCGCCAACACCATCGATGCCACCAAGGGCGAGTGGCAATACTCGGCCGACGGCGGTGCCAGTTGGAGCGCTCTAGGGTCGGTGCCCACAAGCAGCGCCTTGCTGCTCAACAGTTCCGCCTTGCTGCGTTTCCTGCCGGCGGCGAATTGGAATGGCACGCCCGGTACGCTGACTCTGCAGGCTATCGACAACAGCGGCAGTCCCGGTCGTACCTACACCACGGCGGGCTCGGTCAAGACCATCAATGCCGGTACACCCGCTACCGATCTGGACCCAACCGGCACTTCCCTCAGCACTTCGGTGACACCGGTC
>JBAXTA010000159.1:0-10341 GCA_037130415.1 Spirochaetota bacterium | reverse complement strand
ATTACTATTTATGTCAAGTCGGGCAGATTTGATAATCTGGGACAGGCTCTAGCTATGGGTTCGCGGTTCCTTCGCCTTGTACTCCAAAGTTATGTCTATGTCGGTTCGATATCCGCAGGCCGCTTTTATCCCTTCGGTGAACCATCGGCGTTCCTGGATATAATCCGATTGAAATAAATAGTCATAACCATCCTGGCCGGGCCAAATCGTTACGATAGGACAGCGTACCTCCGCGGCAAAGTCCATGGCCCGCTCCGTGTCCTTCAGCGCACGATCCCGAATTTTTCGCTCAACCGAGGAAAACGACCCCTGCTTGAAGAGCGGATCCGCGAAGTGGTCGACGGCCACCGAGACAACCTTCAAGCCTGTGCGCTCGATATGCTCGAGGAGTTCCGACTTCCTTCCGGCCATTTCCGAGGTATATACGAGATCCACACCGGACAGTAACTCAATGGATTTTGCCCGGTCGAAGAGCTCGCCAAGCTCGAACTTCCTGTCATAGGCCGCGCAATAGCGGTCTGAACAAGACCCGACATTCGAAAGGAATACGGAATACTTGCGCACTTGATTCATGATCTCTCCTTGGTTGAGGTTATCTTAGCTCGCCCTTGTTGTTGATGCTGTCGACCATCACCACGAGGAAAATGACAAAACCTTTGACGATAGGGTAGGCGAAAGGAGACGCGTTCATCAAAGTCAGCCCGTTGATGATCGCGACGATAGTAATAATTCCTATGAGTGTTCCGGGAAGCACGCTGCCTTTGCCTCCGAAGAGGCTCGTCCCGCCCAGGACGACCGCGCTGATGACTACGAACTCGTCGCCAGACCCGAGGTTTGGGTTCACGGCCGAGACCTGCGCCGCAGTGATGAATCCTGCCAGCCCGGCAAGCAGGCCACAAATGACGAAGGATATGAATACGTGCGAGACTAGCGGAATGCCGACCATCCTCGCAGCCCTCCTGTCACCACCGATCGCGAAAAGCTGCCTCCCGAATTGGGTTCTTCTCAGGATGAGGTCGCCAATGATCAGCAATGCCAGGAAAAGGAAGACCGTGATGGGGACTCCGAAGGGCCTGGCGCTGGAAACCATTCGCGAGACGTTTCCCATGAGGAGTAGCTTCGATTGGCTGATCGCAAGCCCGGCACCCTTTGCGATCCCCATCATGGCAAGGGTCGCGATGAATGAAACGATTCCAAAGCGGGCGACCAGGAGGCCATTGAGGACCCCAACGATTCCGCCAGCAGCAACTGCGATTACGATCGCACCGAGGATACCGCCTCCCTTGCTGATGAAAAAGGCCGAAGCTGTCGCGCTCAGGAACATCGTCGAGGCCATGGAGATGTCGATGTTCGCCGTGAGGAGGATGAAGGTCATGCCGATCGCCGCTATGCCAAGAGGTGCAGCCTGCTGGAGGATGTTGATGATGTTCGCGACGGAGAGGAATCGAGGCTCGAGAAGGGAGAAGACGGCGATGAATGCCAGAAAAATGCCGTAAACGGCATAATGCAGGAATAGCTTCTGGATTCCTCCGCGCGCAAAGGAACTCCTCATTTTGACCCTCCGATGGCGCGCTTGAGAATCTCTTCCTGGTTGAACTCCGCACGCAGGAACTCACCGGTCATCCGGCCACGGCAAAAGGTGATAATCCTGTCAGATATTCCCATCACCTCCTCCAATTCAGATGAGATCAGGAGGATTGCCGCCTTCTTCCTCGCAAGGTCGTCGATGATGCGATAGATCTCGTACTTTGCTCCTACATCGACGCCGCGCGTAGGCTCATCCAGGATGAGCACCTGGGGGTTTTTTACCAACCATTTGCCGAGCACGACCTTTTGCTGGTTGCCCCCGCTCAGATTGATTACTTCTTGTTTCGATCCGTCCCTCGTTTTGATGCCCAGATCGCCAATGCTCTTGGTTGCCAGTGCAATTCCTTTGTTGCGGTTCATCGCTCCGAACAGCCCACTCTTGATCTCCTCAAGACTCGCTGCAAGGAGGTTATCGTTGACTGTTCTCGCCATGAAGAGACCTTCATACCTCCTGCTTTCCGTGACAAAGGCCATCCCTTGCCTCTTGCAGATGCGCGGTGTGATGGGGCGAACTTCGATTCCATGGATCTTGAGGG
Organism: Spirochaetota bacterium; assembly: GCA_037130415.1. Lineage (GTDB taxonomy): Bacteria > Spirochaetota > Spirochaetia > Treponematales > Rectinemataceae > CAIJMU01. The sequence goes on along the minus strand of JBAXTA010000159.1, from coordinate 8,218 downwards.
AGCCACTGACCGCTTTATCGACGCCGAATAGAGCCCTCGCAAACTCTGTCCTTCCAGCGCCCATCATGCCGAAGAGCCCCAGGACTTCTCCTTCATGGACAGAAAGACTGATATCATGGTAGTGGACCTCGTCGGAAAAGCCTTCCGCCGCAAGGGCCGCCGACCCGGGTTCGTGGTGCGTGCGAGGGTAAAGCTGGGTAAGTTCTCGTCCCACCATTAGCTTGACAATCTCGTCCAGGCCGCATTCTGAGGGTTTTCGTGTGCCGACCATCTCCCCGTCACGCAGTACGCAGAGTTCGTCGCACAAGGTCATTACATCTTCGAGGATGTGGGAAATGTAGATTACCCCCTTTCCACTGGCCTTGAGTGCCCTGATAACCTTGAACAGGCTTTCCTTTTCACGGGCGGACAAGGAAGTCGTCGGCTCGTCGAAGATGTAGATATCCGCCTTCCTCGTCATTGCTTTTGCGATCTCCACCAACTGCCGCTCTCCCATAACAAGTTCGCCTGCCTGGGATTCTGGCTTCCTGTCCAGCCCGAGCTCGGCAAAGAGGGCACGGGCTCTCGTGCGCATTGTCGCGAAATCTATCGTGCCGCGCCCGGTACCCGGGAATTCGTCGATGTAAAGGTTTTCCGCCAAAGAGAGGTTCAGGAAGATGTTTAGTTCTTGCTGGATGAAAGCGATTCCGGCGAGATGGGCCTCGTAGGGACCGCTGGGGACGTAGGGCTTGTCCTTCAAGGTCATCGAGCCGCTGTCCGGGTTCAGGATGCCGCCCAGGATATTCATCAGCGTGCTCTTCCCTGCCCCGTTCTCACCGACAAGGCCGAGAACCATCCCGCCATCAAGAGCGAAGCTGATTCCATGCAACACCTTGACTCCAGCGAAACTCTTTTCGATGGAGTCGACAGCAAGGAGACTCTTAATAGCTTCATCCATGGCTCAATCCTTTCATCGCTCTCCTCGCTTCCAGGTTTTCAAGATGTCAGCCATCGAGGCGAGAAGGATGAGCGCTCCCTTGAAGATGCTGATGTAGTACCAGGACACATTCATGAGGTTGAGGATGTTGCTGATTATCGTGATGAACAGGACCCCGACATAGGTTCCGACAGCACTTCCCTTTCCTCCGAATATGCTCGTCCCGCCAATGACGATGCTTGCGATTATGTCGATGAACATCTGGGACGCATGCCCCGAGGCTCCGCTCTCCATCCTCGCCGTCATGAGCGCTCCCGCGAATCCTGAAAGGACGCCGCTGACGACGAAGAGAGTGAAGACGGTGACCTTAACCGGGATTCCCGAAATATGCGCCGTTTTTGGGTTTGAACCGACCAAAATCGTTTGCCGGCCAAAAATGGTATTGGAAAGGACTAGTTGGCAGAGACCTACAACCACGGTCACGATGATCAGGGGAACCGGAACGGGTCCGATGAAACCGGTGGACAATGCAAGGAAAGGTTCGGGTATGCCCATGATCGTCTCGGCATTGGTGTACCATACGGCAAGACCGCTGCAGATCGTCATAGTTGCCAAGGTGACGATGAATGAAGGCATCCGAAGAACCACGACGGAAAATCCATTTATCGCTCCGACGAGGATTCCGATGGCCAGCATCGTCAATAAAGCGGCCGGAATCGCCCAGGGGCTTCCTCCGAGGAATCCCCCGTTCTCTGTCATGATGGATGATCCAACGACGCTCGAAAGGGCGATCACGGCCGTGCTCGAGAAATCAATTCCGCCATTCAACACCACGAAGGTGACTCCGCAGGCAACCACCGCGAGAACGCTCGATTGGATGAGAATGTTTGACAAATTATAGGCGGAGAAGAAGTTCGGCACGAGCAAAGAAGAGACCGCCGCGAGGGCGATGAGAAACGACAGTATTGGCTTCGCCTCGGCCATCGCGATGAATCGTCGCAAAACATTTCTGAACATGCTGGCTTCGTCTCCCTCGACTCAAAAAAAGCCGCTTTCCATGTCTCGGTGAGCGTCGCGCCCGGGCAGGGGAACACCTTACCCTGCCCGAGTCCCGACTTACTTTCGGCCTACATAGCCCCAAGCCTTGGGCGACATCGTCGCAAAGTTGTCCCTGTTCACGATGAACCCACCGTCTACAACTTCCTTCGCAGGCAGTTTCTGTCCCTTCGCGAGCTTTACGATGGCTTCGACGCACTGCTCACCGGTCCAGATAGCGTCCTGAACCATGCATACGTCGGAATAGCCGTCCCGGATGTAATCCAAGGCATCTTCAGCGCCATCGAAGGTCGCGAGGGTGATATGTCCTGCCTCGGAGAACTTCTTCCACTTGTCGACTTGCTGCAGGCCGGAGACGATGGCCGGAAGCAAGTAGTCAGAGGGAGTGAAGATGCAGTTTATCTGCGTATTGCCGGAAAGCAGGTTGACAGTCCCCGCGAGGGCGAGCTCGGGCTTCCACTCGGTCGGAACAGTGTTCACGATGGTGATCCAATTCTTGTTCGCATTCACGACTTCCTCAAATCCTTTCTGCCGCTTCACGGCGTTAAGATCCTTGAGATCGCCGACAAATTCGAGCACCCTGAGTTTGGTGTTGTTCCTCTTCGCGAAGTCGACCAGCCACTGGGCCTCCCCTTTGGCCATGGTGTAGCTGTCGGAGATGACAGTCAGCGCGACGTCTGCGCCTTCGGCCGCGGGGCGGTTGTTGGCGATGAAAGGAATCCCCGCCTTGTTGAGCTTCTTGATGGCTGGCACGATTCCCGCGTTGTCCCTCGATACACCTATGACACCCTTGACGCCCATTGCAATGAAATTCTCTAGTTGCTGATTCTGCTTGTTCTGGTCCGAATCGGCTATGGCCTCCACAACCTCGATGCCCATGGCCTTGGCCTTCTCGATGATAGCGGCATGGTTTGCCACCCAGAATTGCGACTCAAGGGACTCGAACGCGACTCCGATCTTGATCTTGCCCTGTGCCGTCGCTACGCTCCCCAACGCGAGGGAAAGCAAGAACGCGATAGCGATTGAACCTGCGACTCTTCTCATGACTCCTCCTCTTCGTATTCTGAGGACCACGTCCCCAGCATCCTAGAATCAGGTTCTCCGCGTCGGTAAAGGCACTGCGCTGGCGCCGCGCGCGAGCTCATTCCCGAACCGCTTCAAACAATGCTTTTATATTTTCAGGTCTGATATCCTTTAAGATCGCCTCATGGCTCGGAGACAGCACGAGCCCCGAGGGGAAAACGGCGCGCAGATCAAGGACCTTCTTGCGGACATCGGCAGGGTTGCCGTTCACGAGAAGCTGCTGTGCATCGACACCGCCACAAAAGCTGACCTTGTCGCCGAAGCGGTCCCGGAGGCTCCGCGCTTCCATTCCGGCCGCGAGCGCCTGTATGGGATGGATCGCATCGACTCCCACTTCGATCAGTTCCGGGATGATCGCGTCGATCGATCCGCAGGAATGGTGCACGACCTTGAGTCCATAGGAATGCGCCTGGTCTACGAGTTCTTTGGTGCCGGGAAGGACGAAGCGTCTGATGTGTTCGGGGCTGAGCAGCAAGCCGCGCTGCGTCCCAAGATCGTTGCCGATAAGGACAGCGTCGAGCGAGTCACCGGCGGTTGAATAGAAGATCTCGTTGGCTTCGAGGAAGAAATCCGTGATCCTCCGCATTACTGCCGAGAAAAGCCCGGTATTTGTGAGCATCGCCACGAGAGCCTGCTCCATGCCGAAAGCCGCGCAGGTCGCTTCGTAATGGATGGACCAGGCAGCGACCATTTGGGCGCTATCCTTGGGGATCGAAGCGATCGCTGTCTTTATTGCCGCCCTATCAATGTGCTCTTTGGGATCGGGCCATGAAAAAGCATCCACATCCTTAGGGTCTTCCTTGTCCGCGAACCATCCCGGTGTAGTCAGTGTACGCTCGGTGTTTTCCTTTGGGCCTTCTTTTCCGAAATCAAAGGCAAAGGCGACGTGTGTGGACACGGGAGACAGGTAGGGGATGTCGACTACGAACAAGTCATCAGCTATCTTGCGTTTGAGCTCGAATGTGTCAGCAACCCCGAAGTACGCGAACAAACCAGGCAGGGCTTCATGCGTAGGCATTCCAAGCCATGACGCAGGATGGTCAACAGGTTTCCGTTCTATCGTCGCGATGAACCGCTCACGGTTCGTAATCATCACTCCCCTCCATGCAAAGAAAGTCAGGCATTACTAATTTAGTGCATATTTTTATTAGTCTATTACGAGGCTCATTTTTCAAGGATCTCGGAAGCGGAAATTTCATGCCTGATTGAGGCGCGAAGGTACTCGTCGATGTTCTGACGTATGACGATCTTGGACGCGATATAGATGTGCTTTGATTCGGGCACCCATCCTTCGAGGACGTGGCGAACCATGGCCCTGAGAGCCAAATTACTCTGGGAGTAGGGATCCTGGTAGATCACTGCGCTACAGAATTTGTTCTGCATGAGCTCGCGGATGTGCTTGCTTATGTCATAGCCGACCAAGCTCGGAATCCTGTCGGGATTGGCTGCGGCAATGGCCTTGCCCGCGCCAACGGCCCCGGGTGCGCTGGAAGCGAAGACGGCGGCGAGACCCTTCTTGCGCTCAAGCAGCGATTTCATCGCCGCAAAGGCCCTCTCCTCTGAATCTTCGTACTCATGCACCTCTATGATCTTCAACCCTGGGTATTCTTCTGAAAGGGTTTTCGAGAAGGATTCAACACGTTGGCGGTGCGAACGGACTCTCTGAAAACCAGTCAGAATCGCGACATCGCCGCGCCCCATCGTAAACTGACCCACCAATCCCGCGGCGATCGCACCAGAGCTCACATCGTCATGGCCGACGTGGAACACTCGTTTGCTTGATGCGATATCAGAGTTGAAAGTCGCCACTGGCACTCCAGCGAGCGAAAAGGCGTTGATCTGTTTGTTGATGCTCGGGCCGCCGGCATTGATCAGGATGCCGGCATACAAGGAAGGATCGATGCTACGCAAGGCCACTTCTTCGGCAGCCGGATCGAGACTGGCAGTGGAAATGTATTCAACGGAGACCCCATAGTCGCGCGACTCCTTTTCAGCGTCGGCGAACCCTTTTCTCATCATGTCGAAGAAGTACGCGGGCTCACGCGGCAACATCACGGCGAAACGGATCTCCCGCCGCTTGCCGAGGGCGCTAGCTATCCGATTAGGGCGGTAGCTCAGCTTTTTTGCAGCCTCGAGAATGCGCTTCTTGGTCTCCTCGTTGATGCGGCCTCTTTCGTTGAATGCCCGGTCAACAGTCCCGACGGACACACCAGCCGCTTCGGCCACTGTCCGCGCCGTTACTTTCTTCGTCATATCAAGCCTTCCCCTCTTCTTTGAATTCCCCGCTCGCCAAGTCGCCTAGGGACGCGGCGAGAGCATCGCTATCGGCTGCTTTCGAGGGAGGGGAAGGCAAAGGCGTGTCGAACCGGTACGACGGATCGATCCTTTGCCTCTTCCACGTCTGGCGCATCTCCCGCCAGGCTCCGAGCAAGGTTCGTGGTTGGGGCATGTCGCTAACCAGAGCGGTCGCCAGTTTCCGGAGGTTGTAGCAGGGAACGGCTGCGTACATGTGGTGTTCCGTATGGTGGTTCATGTGCCAATACAGGAAACCCGAGACTTGGTCTAGCTTGATGGATCTGCAACAGAGCCTGAAGTCCGAGACATTATCCCGAAGGCCGTTGTGCATGGGTTCGCCCACGAAGTACATCCAGAAATTCCCGATGTAACCTCCTGCAGTGATCAGCACAGGCAACATCCAGAGGTGAAAGACGACCCCCGAGGCGACGACCAGAGCATGAAAGATCAGCAGGACCCAAGCCCATTTTCGGGCTTTCGATCTCTCGGCTGCCGCTTCCTCGGGATAGAGATCCTCGGACCACTGGCGGCCAAACTTTCCGTCGAATGCGAACCGTCCAGCGAAGGCGAGGGTCACAGTGCTCCAGACAACGAGGAGGAATCCGTATAGGTTGAATGTGAGAAGAAGAAGTATCCGTATCGGATGAAGGGAAGGGGTTCTCGGCAACACGACTTCCCTGTCGCCGCGCGGATGCAGGGTGAATATGTGATGGAAGGTATGACTGCGCTTGTAGTGGTGAGGATTCACCCAGCCAATCAGGCAAAAGAACCGAAGGAAAAATGTGTTCATCCACTTCGTCTTGAATACGGTTCCATGGGAGAGTTCGTGGCCCACGAGAATGCCACCGTTGAAGGAACAAACAGTGCCATACACAAAAAGCGCAGGTCCAAAAGCCACCCAAACCCGTGCATCCCAGAAAGCCCAGACCAGGGCTCCGAGCACCGAAAGTAGGCCAAGATAGCCGAGTGTCTGGACCGCTCCTCGAAAATCACTGCGAACCATCAGCGCCGCCAAATCGGTCTTTGGAAGGGGACTGCGGTACCAATCTATGTGGAAGTCACGGCGCACGTGCTCGAGGGGTTCATTTTGAAACTCCACTGTGCTTCCTCCATATCAATCAACCCATCACCTTGCAGACCCGGGGATCAATGCTTGCGGCAGGCTGAAACCGCCTCCCTGACCTCAAGCCGGGTTGATTGGGTGCCCGGGCACGCAATCTGCATGACCACATTATCGACTTCGGTCAGCGTACTGGACATTAAGCAAAATGGCCTCTTGCGTGCCCGGACACTTAACAAGATATCCTTTTGCGTGTCCGAACACGCAGAGGGTAGACCTTGAATTTAAAACTGTCAAGAAGGAAAATATATTTTGCCTGAGGCCAGAATGGGGACACTACAGATTTGGGATTGAGATTAAGGTTTGGCAACCAAGGCGGTTTGCTCCAGCCCGGTCGAAATGCAGGTGCAAAGTGCCACTAGCGGTCGTCGTTTTTGGGAATACCGCCCAGCCTAGACAGATATGGCATAGACGAATTTCTTCTCCTTGGCATTCCGGAATGTGCCAGGGGAAAGGCGTTGGAGGTTGCTTCTGCCGCGAGGCAGATAAACGGCCGTGGCAGGGGTGGATGCCGGTTCTGGTGCGGCGGCGAGGAATGAGACCATGCATGCAATAATCGCGGGCCGACTGCAAACGCTTCCCTTTCAAGGCCAGAAGTGAGGGAAAGACGGAACCGCTTGCATCGCTAAAAACCAATAGCCGGAGAAGATCGAAATCGCTTCGATAGCAATTGCATTCACGTACCATATTTGATACATTCTTGCGCTGGAGCCGCCTAAAAGCATAACGTCGTTTTCTTCAAGACCCCGGCGATCAATGAACCCGCAGGGACTGGCTCGAGGGACTCTCCGCAAGCCAGAAGAAAATCATCGGCCAAGTCCTCAAGGCCGTCGAGTATAGCCGGCCAAGTGGGCATCCTTTCGTGCGGAAACTTGAAACCGATCTCCCAGGAGGTCCGCTCAACCCTGCCAGGCCGCATCGCGCGAACCTTCTTCACTGTATGGAATGGCTACATGGTTTTGTTGCACGGATTCATCAAGAAGGGTAAAAAGACCCCGATCGGCGAGCTGGATCTCGCGCGGAAGCGCTGCAGGGATGTCCAGAATGGAGGTATCGAGCGATGAAGAACAAGCATATCGGATCCACTCTCAACAGCTTTCTCGAGGAGGAAGGAATCGCGGAGGAGGTGGAAAGCGGGGCAGTCAAGAAACTCATCGCCTTCCAACTCAGGGCCGCTCTCGAGAACGAGCACATGAGCAAAACCGAACTCGCGGCCCGACTCCAAACTTCGCGTGCCGCCCTCGATCGCCTTCTCGATCCCGACAACGACTCCGTGACCCTGGGATCCCTCAAACGCGCGGCCGAAGTGCTCGGCAAGAAGCTCAGGCTCGAACTCGTTTGACGTGCACTATGAATCGCCAAATGCGATTCTAGTGCGTGGGCAGCAAGGTCTCAGCCAGGTAGTAGCTATTCTCGCTTCCCGTCCTCGGGTGGCCAAGTTTCTGAACCAGAAGAGGGGGAAGGGCGGGATTCGGTAGCCCGCCGGGAGGCGGGCATAGAGACCGTCTTCTTCCGCTCCGTACAGGGCCGCAGGCCCTATCGCCGACGCCGTTCGAGCGCGACATTGGGGCGGGCTCGCGGAGACCGCCCCCACGGACATGCTTCAGCGGGGCCGGAAGCTCGCCCTTGGGGGAGCCGCATCAAATCAGCCCCCTACCCACGAGATCAGGCGGGAAGCATCCAAGCCGACGTGAAGGCGTCAAACCCTGCGAAGCGATTCGCAGGACCAGGTAGGACGGCGGGTGTCG
>JBAXTA010000158.1:0-10394 GCA_037130415.1 Spirochaetota bacterium | reverse complement strand
ATCACCCTGCACAAGGCAACAACCAGCCTCCTTATCACGGGGACTGAGACGCTTGTTGCTTCGGTAACTCCGACCAACGCGAGCAACCAAGGCCTCGCCTGGACTAGCTCGGACGCCACGGTTGCTACAGTTACAGCAAGCAGTGAGGTCGGACTCGTGACCGCCGTGGGCGTAGGCAGGGCGACAATCAAGGCAACGAGCAAGGATGGGGGCTATTCCAAGGAATGCGTGGTGACGGTGACGCTCACTGCCGTCGCCGTCACTGGCCTCTCCCTCGACAAGATCTCGCTTGAGCTTGTTTTCCCTGGTGCTGACAGCGCTGCCCTTGTGGTGACAGTCACGCCAAGCGATGATACAGGCTTCTAGCGCAAGAAGTCTGCGGTATTCGGGTGAAAAGGCCGCTGAAAGCCAGGAAAGCGGTCATGGGGCCAGGGCCAGGCGGAGTTGTCCATTGGCCTCGCGCAGGGCTTCGTGTGCACAACTAGCATCGCCCGATTGCGGTGGGGGCGGCAACACAACATCCAGGCTTGCCAGCGGTCCAGACGGGTGTATACTCACTTCATCAATAGCTTTTTAGAGTTGCCATGAAAGCAACAACATCATGGTTCGCCTTGCGCGTTCTTGCCGTATTCGCGTTCATGCCCGAAATTTGTCGTATTCTTGGAATCGTCATCCTCATGCATTTTTCCGAACATAAGCCAGGACTTCACGGGAATCCCCCCGCTCGTCTAGTATGCAGTCATGGTGTTTTTGGTATCAGCGCGCTACGTGGATGGCTTTCGCGTTCATCTTTGCTTTGACTCAGGCGAAGAAGCCGTCGTTGATCTTCATGATGCGGTATTCAGCTACGAAGCGGCGAGACCACTCCGTTCTCCGGAAATCTTTGCCCACTTTCATCTGACGAGCTGGCCAACTCTTGCCTGGGACTGCGGCTTCGATCTTGCACCTGAATATTTGTACGAGTTGGCAACGGGCAAGAAACCAGCGTGGGCGGAATAGGGCTTCACTGGACACTCCCGAAGGTGACAAACCCCCGGGGTCAGACCCCGGCCGACAGACCCCCACCTCGAATTTTCTTCTCGAATTGAAGCATAGGCAGGTCTTCCGTGCGTACTGAACGCAGGAGGAGCTATGCCTACAATCTCGATGTTTTTCGGGATTCTCATTTCAATGTTCACCGGAACAAGGGAACATCGACCGCCCCATATCCGTGCGGACTATGGCGAATTCTCTGCGTCCTTTGATATACTCACAGCAGGGAGGATCGAGGGCAGTCTGCCGCCTCGCCAGAGTCGGATGGTCATGGCGTGGATACAGATCCACAGTGAGGAGCTCTTGGCCAACTGGACCCTCGTAGAGAGGCGCGGGGTACTTTTCAAGATTGACCCTCTTAAGTAGGAGCCACAATGCTGCCGCCATGCATCACGAGTGTCGCAATTATTCCCCCCACAAAGCTGCGCATGGAATACAAGGATGGCCAGGTTCGCATCTTCGACATGGAACCGCTTCTCGACAAGGGTATTTTCCGCGAGTTTCGGAACCCTTCGCTGTTCGCAAGCGCACGGCCTTATCTGAATTCGGTAGCCTGGGCCAATGGCGCGGACGTGGACCCGGAGTGGCTCTATGAGGATTCCGTGCCGGAATAACCGATGGGCGCTCCCATCGGTCCGACCATCAGGCGGAGCGGGCGAGAAGGACTACATAGTTCTTGCCATAGGCCTTGGCGCAGGCAGGGCAGGTCGTATAGAAGGCAAAGAGCTCCTTGAAGGCAAAGCCCCGTTCCTTCGCGAGGGCCGTGATGCCTTTATACCAATTACCCATGTTATTGTAGGGGCCTTCGAAGACCTTGGCCAGGAAAATGCCGGGGAGTTCCTTTGTCTCGAAACCCGCCACCTCCCCTTCGACAAGGAAATAGTGTTCGCATTTCCAGGGAGAGAGATCCCTCGAGAGCATGAGGTAGCGGTCTTTCGGCGCGGCGCCCGCAGCTTCGATGGCTTTCTGGGTCTCCGTCATGACCCTGGTCATGTCCAGGGGCATGAAGAGAAAGCTGCGCGCCTGGGCCTTGATGAAATGCAGGCCTTCGAGGGAGAATTCCTTTTCATCCCAAGGGACTGGATCGAAACGCGGACAGCAGCCCGTGGGGCTGTCCTTGAGATCGATGGAGGGCAAACCTTGTGCCATTCCAGCCTCCTTTCCGGGCAGGAGTTCCGGATCGCGGCGTATGCCGACAGGCCGGAAATCGAGCCCGCTCCACCATGAGCGTAGGGTCAAGCGCGTGCGGCGATTGATGAAGCCGCCGAAGAGCAGCAGTGCCAAGGCTGTGGCAAACAGGAACGAGGGTACCTGGGATTGAAGCTGATCGTTCGTTGTCTACCTCCTTAAGGCTGACTCTTGAAACGACCTATATCCAAACATAGCCTTCTTGGTGCCATCTGTCAAAAATTCGCGGCCGCATGACAAGCCCGATGGTTTGACCCTTGTCGGGTGAATCAACTGCCATATCTCGCCTATAAGCGCCTCAGGCCGTATCGACCTTGTTCTGCCTCAGGGCTATACTCCAGCGCGTGCGTCCTGCCTTTTCCAGCCGACTGTCCTGGCCAGAGCCGGCCAATGCGCTGAGTATCGCCCGGGCCTCCCTCCAGGCCGGTGGACAGATGCCCCTCAATTGGTCCGAGAGCAATCCCCGACGAGTGCTCCCCCTCGAGGGCTATGAGGAGCCGGAACTGGCACCTCTCTTTAATGAGGCGGCCAACCTTCGCTACGAGCCCGATCCCCGAGGCTTGCTTCGCGCACGGGAAGCCCTCGCCGCTCACGGTCAGCTATCCGGCGCTAGCGGTGCCATAGACGCCTCACGCTATTTCCTCGCAGCCTCAAGCTCGGAGGCCTACTCCTGGCTATTCAAGCTACTCTGCGACCCCGGTGACGCTGTTCTTGTGCCGAAGCCGGGCTATCCGCTCTTCGATTTCCTTGCCGGCCTCGAGGGCGTGGAAGCCCGGCCCTGGCGGCTGGAGTACCTCCACCCCGCGGGCTGGAAGGTCGATTTCGACTCGGTGGAAGCGGCAATCAGGGGAGACGCCAGTCAGGGGCGCAGCAGCATAGCCCGAGGCAGCACTGGGCGCGTGAAGGCCATCATCCTCATCAATCCCAACAACCCGACGGGTTCCTTCATAAGCGGGGAGGAGCGGCGGCGCTTTGTCGAAATTGCCGCGCGGGAGGGCCTCGCCCTCATCGTCGACGAGGTTTTTCTCGGTTTTCCCGTGGAAGGCGAGGGGAGGAGCTTTCTCGGTGAGGAGGCTGCCCTCACCTTTGTCCTTGACGGGCTTTCCAAGCGCCTGGGCCTGCCCCAGCTCAAGCTCGGATGGATTGCCGCCTCGGGGCCGCAGGACCTCCTCCAGGAAGCCCTCGAGGGACTCGAGACCATCGCCGACACCTTTTTGTCGGCCGGCACCCCCGTGATGAATGCCCTCCCTGCCCTCCTTGCAGCCGGGCCCCGCTTTGCGCATGCGATGGGAGCGCGGCTCCGGGCAAATCTCTCGATGCTTCGCGGCGAACTGGAGTTCCCCGGATCCCCCCATCGAGTGTATCGTTGCGAGGGTGGCTGGACGGCGATCGTGGAATCGCCTCGGTATGCGGGCGAGGAGGACCTTGCCCTCCATCTTCTGACCGAGGCCGGGCTCTACAGCCAGCCCGGGCATTTTTTCGACATGGAAAGGGAGGCGGCCTTTACGGCTGGCCTCATCCTGCCGCCCGCACGCTTCGCGGAGGGCGCCAGGATCTATCGTAATTGGTATGAAGCAGCGGCCCGCTAGGCGGTGTCGGGAAAATGGTGCCGGAAAATGGTGCCGGAAAATCGGTGGAGGAAACATGGCAGCGGTTGTTATCGATGGGAAGAAGGTTTCGGAGGACATCCGGAGGGAACTGGCGGCGAGGGCCGTCGAGCTTGGGAAAAAAGGCGTCGTGCCGGGTCTTGCGGTCATCCTGGTCGGGGAGGACCCCGCCTCGGTATCCTACGTCACCGGCAAGGAAAAGGCCTGCGACGAGGTCGGCATCCGCAAGTTCGGCAAGCATCTGCCAGAGACGAGCTCCGAGGCCGAACTCCTGGCCCTCCTCGCGGAATACAACGCCGATCCCGAGATCCACGGCATCCTCGTGCAGCTTCCCTTGCCGAAGCACATCGACGGGAACAAGGTGATAGCAGCCATCGCGCCTGAGAAGGACGCGGATGGTTTCACCCCGATCAACGTGGGCAGGATGGTCCTTGACGAGCCCTGCTACCTGCCCTGCACGCCCGCAGGAGTGATCGAGCTCATCAAGCGCTGCGGCGTGAAGACCGATGGGGCCCATGCCGTCATAATTGGTCGTTCCAACCTCACCGGCAAACCCCTCCAGAACCTCCTGGTGCGCCGGGCGCTCAACGCTACGGTGACGCTTTGCCACACGGGAACAAAGGACCTCGCCGAGCACGTCAGGCGCGCCGACATCGTCCTGGCCTGCGCAGGCAGCCCGGGCCTCATCAAGGGCGAGTGGATCAAGGAGGGCGCCTGCGTCATCGACGTGGGTGTCAACCGGGTCGATGACCCGACCGCAAAAAAGGGTTTCCGTCTCAAAGGCGACGTCGAGTATGAGAAGGCGGCCGAACGCGCTGCCTTCATAACTCCCGTACCCGGTGGCGTCGGTCCCATGACCATAACCATGCTTATGGCCAACACCGTCCAGGCCGCCGAACGCCGCCAGGCCGGACTGAAATAGCCTTGGTTGGGTTCGAGGTGCAGTTCGGGGCCTCGGACCGGGCTTCCTGAAAGGAATATATGGTCGACATCCAGAATGAAAGGGACGAGCGCGGCGTTCCGATCCAGAAGGTGGGAGTCAAGGGTGTCCGCGCCCCCATCGTCCTCCGCGACCGCGCCAACAAGCTGCAGCACACGACGGCGAGCGTCGACCTCTATGCGGATCTGCCAAAGCACTTCAAGGGCACCCACATGAGCCGCTTCATCGAGGTATTCAACGCTCACCGCGAGGTCCTGTCGATGCAGGGCTTCCTCACGATGCTCGAGGAGGTCAGGAGCACCCTTGAGGCACGTACTGCCTACGCCGAGCTGCGTTTTCCCTATTTCATCGAAAAAGCAGCGCCGGTCTCGGGGCAGAAAAGCTGGTCAGCCTACGACTGCTCCTTCGAAGGCCGCTCTGGCGACGACGGGCAGCTCTTCGAGGTCTCGGTGTCTGTGCCGGTGCAGACGCTCTGTCCCTGCTCCAAGGCCATCAGCGATCACGGAGCGCACAACCAGCGTGGCCTCGTAAAGCTCAGGGTCGTCCTCGGTCCTTTTTTCTGGATCGAGGACCTTGTCACCCTTGTGGAAGAGTCGGCTTCGAGTCCGGTCTTTACCCTCGTCAAGCGTGAAGACGAGAAGTACCTGACCGAGCTTGCCTACGACAATCCCCGCTTTGTCGAGGACGTTGTCCGTGAGGTTTATCGCCGTGTTGCCGACCTCGGGAAATTCCCGAAGTTTTCCGTCGAGGCCGAGAATTTCGAGAGCATCCATGACCATTCTGCCTATGCCTGGGTGGAGTATCCCTAGGGGCCGCAAAACCGCGACATTGCCATACCCTGGAAAAATCAGTACAATTCCACTGTTGTTGCATCCGGTGGGAGCTATGCCTTGCCCGAAAGGGGAGGCGGCCCGAGCGCCAATAGTGTAGGCGGGGCAAAGTCATCACGGCGGATGGCGAAGGAGGCATCGAATGGCTACTGGGACAGAACTTACATTGTCGGAGCGCGGAACCCGCGGTTTCGCTTCGGCAGGGGCGGGCATCGGCCTTATCGGCATCAACGCCCTCATCAGCATACCCGTTGTCGGATGGGCCATCGGCGGTGGACTAGCCGTGCTCGGTCTCCTGGGCATGGGCGGAAAGACCAAGACTGACAAGACCTACGGAACCATTTCCCTGGTAGCTGGCGCCGCCGTCCTCCTGGCCCAGCTTCATATCGGGCCGCTGGGCTTTATTCTCGGTGCAGGAGGCCTTGGCCTTTTGGCCTACGGTGGCTGGAACATCTTCAAGTTCGCTCGGGGAATGAAAGACCGGTCCTGATTCACCGTCCCGTTGCGGGTCTCCGGGGTATCGGTATAGAGTCCTATGGCAATGACCTACCTCTTGGAAACCTACGGCTGTCAGATGAACCGTGCGGAATCGGCTGCCATCGAAATCCTGTTCCGCGAACGGGGATGGATGGCTGCAGTGCCGAGTCCCCCCGGGCAGGCAGTACCCATTGAGGCCATGCCCGACCTTGTCGTAATCAACACCTGTTCGGTAAGGATCACCGCGGAAAGCCGGGCCTGGGGCCGCATCGACCATTGGGCGGGTGAAAAGGCGAGGTTGGCCCGCGCAAATGGCCGCAGACTTGCGCTTATCGTCACCGGATGCATGGCCGAGCGCCTGAAGAAGGGCATCCTCGAACGTCAGCCGGCTGTAGACCAGGCTATCGGAACCTTCCAGAAGCAGCATTTCGGACTCCTCATCGACGCGGCGGGCCAGGGATTGCCGCTCGGCGACCTCGAGGAGTCCCCCGTCTTCACCTTTGCGAAAAGCCACGCCGAACCCTCCTCATTCCGTTCCTTCCTTCCGATCATGCATGGCTGCAACAATTTCTGTACCTATTGCATCGTTCCCCACATCAGGGGGCGGGAGGTGTCGCGCGATCCGGCGGATATCCTGGCCGAACTGGGGGACCTCGAGGAAAACGGCGTCCGTGAGGTGACTCTCCTCGGCCAGAACGTCAACTCCTACCGCTGGGTGGGGGGCGGGGCGGCCCTCGATTTTCCGGGGCTCCTGTCCCTTGTCGCCCAGCGGCTGCGCGACCGGCGGGATACAGGCATCCGCTGGATCCGCTTCGTGACAAGCCATCCCAAGGATCTTTCCGCTGCGGCACTTTCGGCGATCGCGGCTGAGCCGCTGTATTGCAGGCACATCCACCTTCCTGTCCAGGCTGGATCGGATGCCGTGCTCAGGGCAATGAACCGGAACTACAATCGTACTAGTTACCTTGAACTTGTCGCCCGCATGAGGGAGGCCCTGCCGGGCCTGTCCTTGTCGACCGACATCCTTGTCGGCTTCCCCGGCGAGACCGAGGAGGACTTCGAGCAGACCCTCGACCTTATGGAGAGGGTACGCTATTCGTACGCCTTCATGTACCATTTCAACCCCCGCGAGGGAACCCCTGCCGTGAAAATGGCGGCAAAGGTGCCCGAGAAGGACAAAAAGGCACGCCTCGCGCGTGTGATCGAACTCCAGAAGTCCATCACCGCCGGGATCATGGCAGCCCGCGTCGGCTCCATCGATGAGGTCCTCATCGAGGATGTCTCGAGGCGGAAGAAGTCAGAGCTGCTCGCGCGGACGGCCCGCGACGAGATGGTCGTTTTCCCGGCCGACCCAGGGCGGGTCGGGAGCTTTGCCCGCGTCAGGCTGGACTCGCTCTCTGGAAACACCTTCAGGGCTGTAGAAGCATGAAAAGACCGGGGACGCACAGCCCTTCGGGAGCGTCAATAATCTGCATTGCGATAATCGGAATTCTTGTCAATGTGAGGGTTGGGGGTCAGCCATCGGCCCCGCCTCCTGCCCCGACGACGGGCCTGGCCGGGTCCGCGCAGGTCAGCGCCGTGCCGCCTTTGGCAGCGCCAGGACCAGGTTCCGATTCGAAGGCCCTTGCCGCGTCACGGGTAAAGCTCGCGGCCCTTGTCGGGACCGCAGCCTTCGAGGGAGCGCTCACCGAGGCTGCCGCCGGTCTCGACCCCCGCGAAGGGGCAGTCCTTCTTGAATCCTTTGCACCCACTGCCGCGAGCCCCGCGGCTTCCTCGCGCTATCTTGTTGCCGCGGCGGGACTCCGGCTCCTCCTCCGGGCCTTCCCCGAGGCGGCTTCCGACTACGAGGGAGCGGCCGCCTTTAGCGAGGCTGGATCAACAGTGACGAGCGAGGTGGTCGGCACGGTGGCCGGTGAGCTCCGGCTCCGGGCCGCACGCATGTGGCTTGCCGCAGGAGAATCAGACAAGGCCGGGAGGCTTGCGGCTCGGGTACTGGCCGCTCCGGCCGATGACCCTCAGTCTGAGCGGGCGCGCCTGGTCGCAGCGTGGGCAGCGCTCTTCTCGGGCAACCCGAGCTCTGCCACGGCCCTCGCAGCGGGCCTCCTTGAGACAAGGGGAATGCCTTCCGGGCGGCGCGTCCTGGCGCGAGAGGCGCGTTTTCTGCTGTGGATAGCGGGTGAAGGCAAGGATCGTTCTGAGCAGGCGGACGCGCTTGCAAAGGATTTTGCCGACAGTCCCGAAGCGCATATCGCGTTTTCATCACCGCCGGTTTCGCTCGCTGCCCTTCCGCACTGGTACTTTGGACTCGGATACCTCGCCGAGGCGAAGGTTCCCTCAGCAGCGGATTCCGCCCTAGGCACTCCCAATGTGGCGAGCCCGACTCAAGCCGATCCACCGAAGCCTGGTGCCAGCGCGTCGGCGGCAAGTCCAGGAGAGCGCTTCCAGATCGGCATCTTCTCGAAGGAGGAGAATGCAAAGGCCCTTATCGCAGAACTCGGCAAGAAGGGCTTCATGGCAAGGACTGAGAAGCGCAGGGTTGGAGAGAAGGACCTGCTCTCTGTCGTGGTGAACTCGAAGGACAACGGGAGAAATCTCGGCGACCGGCTCAAGAATGCAGGCTATGAGGCCTGGCCTCTTTTCGAATAGGTCAAGGTTGCTTCTTCTGGGACAGGTCGAGGCTGCCGCTTTCCTTCCGCTCAAGACCATTGATGGTGGGGACTACGGGCGTGAGTGTGAGATGGCGGCTGCCGTCCTTGTTGTCCTTTAGTTCAATCTCGTAATGGATGCGCTGGCCGCCGGTTCCGGCTATCAGCTCGACGACCTGGTCTGTGCCGACCTTGTACTGGATATAGCGCCCGGATGAGGTGGAGCTGTCGAGTTCAAGCGAATACAAGCCTTCCGAGAATCCGAGTTTGACTCCGGAGGACTGCCAGGCCCCGGTGAGCGCAGACGGTGCTGCCCTCTTCACCGGCGCTGTCTTGCCCGCCGTCAGCCTGCGATATGTCCCATCCCAGCGGTTTTCCGAGTCGATTTTCATCAGGAGATCCTCAAAGACCCGGACGGAAACACTTTCTGCGCCAGTCATCTCGATATCGAGAAGCCGTTTCAGCGTCTGGACAGACTCGTTCTGCGTGCCGATGTAGAGTCCCGTCCGCGTCGAGTGCGATTCATTCCAGTGGAACACTTCCTGGGAATCTCCCGAGAAAAAGATGATCGAAGCTCCCTTGCGGTCGAAGACGAGGAGCCGCGCCTTCGGGTCCCGTGGCCCTGAATCGGCGTCATACCACAGGCCCTGGAGGAAGTCCTCGAAATCGGAGGCCCGGCCCGTAAGTACCTTGTTCGCTATTTCCTGCTCGACCTGCGCCCCGGGAATGCGGTCGATGGCAGAGCCCGCGTAGGCGTTGCCGCTGCCATCCCAGGTCCAGGTTGTCCGGACCTGGTCGAGGGGGTTCCCCGATTCCCTGTCGCGCGTAAAGGACAGGATCCTGAAGGGCGAGCCATTCGATTGAGCCAATTGATAGCTTTCCGGCCGTTCAGTCGCCTCGATGAATACCGAGTCCGCGGCCAGGGAGACGATGGGCGTATAGGCAAGGCCGGTGAGCTCGCTTCCCATGCGGGGACGGAACAGGGTGAGAGTCTGCTCGTTGATCTCGTTCATTCCCGCGATGACGATGCAAAGGCGGTGATCCCCCAGGATGTCCCGGACCTGCAGCTGAAGTGTGGTCAGCTTCGTCACAGGTATGGGGCTCTCCCAGGAGCGGATCCAGAGCTTCCGCTCAGGAAGCCAGTCCGCGATCACCACCGCGAGGCCGTTGGGTTTGACCCCTGTCTTCTTGACTATGAGGATCTGTTCTTCGCCCTCATCCTGGTCAAGGTTCTGTGATTCGGCGCTGATGACCACTTCATCGGGCAAGGCTCCGATACGGTTCAGGTTCCCGGTCACGGGCTTGCCCACATCCTCGCCCGCTGTTCCCCCCTCCTCGTGGTTGACAACAAGATTGCGGGTCGAGACTGGCTTGGCGGCGTCCGCGCGCTCGGCGTTCGACTTCCACCAGTACCAGCCGACAAAGGCCAGGGCAAGGGCGGAAACCAGAAAAAACAGCAGGGTGACAATGCGTTTCATGGGAGTTCGTGAGCTCTGGATGGCCAAGGCTGCGGCTGGCTCATCGAGAAAGGAATGCCAGTTCGAGGCCCTGCATGAGTGCGGATTTCAAGGCCTCGAGGGGCAGGCTCGAGGTAAAGCCGGCTGCGGTGGCGTGGCCGCCACCGCCGAAATCCTGGGCCAGCCTTGCGACATTGACCGTCCCCTTGGATCGGAGG
>JBAXTA010000157.1:0-10429 GCA_037130415.1 Spirochaetota bacterium | reverse complement strand
GGGTCGCAGCCTCGCCATCATGAAATAGAACTTCGCCATCCTGAAGCCGTGGCTCCGGGCGACACTGAGGATCTCCACGATCCTGTCGAAGCTTACATCCTTGTTGATGACAAGCTGCCGGAAATCCTCCGGGGATTCGACGGCAAAGGTCAGGCCTGATTTCCTGACCTCGGCGAGTGCCTCTATGAGCGGTAGCGTGAAGGTATTCACCTTGAGCGAAGGCAGCTGGAAGGATACTCCGGAGTCCTTCCATTCATCGTTGAGTGCTGTCATGAGCTCGCCAATGCCACTATAGTCGCCCGAGGAAAGCGAAGACAGCGTGATCTGGCGGTAGCCAGCCTTGGTGACGAGCTCCTCCACTTCATCCTGGATCAGGTCTGCGGGTTTCATCCGCTGGGGGCGGTAGTAAAAACCTGCATGACAGAACCTGCAGCCATGGGGGCAACCGCGCATGATCTCGACTGTTCCGTGGCCCTGTATCGGCTTCATGACTGCGATTGGGTGCATCATGCGAAAGCTGCTCGCCGGAAAATTGCTGTAGATGGCGCGCACAGCCTTCTTCCCTGGCATCCATAGGTGAGGGGAAGCTGCCAGCAGGCCGAGAAAGTCATCACGCTTCCCGCCTTTGCGCTTGCAGGCTGCCAGCGCCGTGCAGAGGCTGAAGAATGCGTCTTCAGCCTCGCCTATGAATACGGCATCGACAAAGGCCGCGATGAAATGCGGATTGCTGACAGCGGGCCCCCCTGCAATAACGATGGGCATGTCGGGGCCTCGAAGGGATGACCGCAGGGGGATGCCTCCCGACTCGAGCATGGTAAGGATGGAGGTTGCAGCCAATTCATAGCCTACTGAAAAGCCCAGGATATCGAGATCAGCAAGCACAATGCCGGATTCAAGCGTCCCGAGCAGAATACACCGCTCCCGAAGGAGCTTTTCGTAGTCCGGCGCAGGTGCGAAGACCCTTTCGCAGCGCACTCCTGCAAGTCCATTGAGACCACCGTAGAGGAGCTTGATGGCGTTGTTCGACATGCCGATCTCATAAAGATCGGGGAACGAGAGCCCGACGAGCAGCTCATCGAGGCCACCGGCTGCGGGGAGGCTTCCGATCGCACCGACTTCCCCCCCGACATAGCGGGCCGGTTTTTCAACCTTGAGGAGGTCGGCTCCAAGGGCGGAAAGGGGATCCACCCTTCGGATGACCTTCATCATTGGTACCTTCTTGCGGAAATGCCGAGCAGTATGCCGACTGCCATCATGACAGTCAGGAGGGAAGAGCCTCCGTACGAAAGGAAGAAAAGCGGGATTCCGGTAATCGGCATTATGCCCATCGCCATGCCCGCGTTGATCATGAAGTGGAAAAATATCATTCCCATTATCCCCCCGGTGGCGTAACGGGAAAAATTGTCGCGGGCAGTCCGCATGACGGCCACGCAACGGGAAAGGAGAAGCCAGAAGAGGCCAAAGACCAGGACGCCTCCCAGGAAACCCCATTCCTCGGCGATGATCGAAAAGATGAAGTCGGTGCTCTGCTGGGGGATGTACTTGTTGTGGCTCTGGGGACCGAGAAGGAATCCGCGGCCTGAAAAGCCCCCCGAACCGATGGCGGTTATCGACTGGAGTATGTTCCATCCCGAACCCCGAGGATCGATACTCGGGTCCAGGAAAACGATGAGCCGCATGACCTGGTATTCCTTGAGGGCCTTGTGCGCAAGGAGGGAGAATCCCATGCCGACCGACAGGGCGATGGAAATCCAGGATATCCAGTAATAGTACTTCTTCTTGAATGTGGCAAAGCCCCAGGAGGCGATTCCCGCGATGATGCCGATGACGAGGAGGACCAGGAAATCGTAGGGTTCGCGGTAGAAGACAAACAGAAAGGAGCTTGGATTGGCAAGGATGTACTTTTCCCAGAGCGGAAGGATCGTGAAGCCCATGGTGAGGCTGCCTGTGACGGCGAGGAACAGGAGGTAGCGTGTCTCGATACCGGCTACAACGAGCATGAAGAAGAGTATCGGCAGGAAGACGAGGGCCGTACCGAAATCCGGCTGCGAGAGGATCAGGACCATTGGCAGGGCGACGATCGAGAAGGCGATGATGATGCGGCGAAGTGCCGGCTCATGTTCGGAATTGTCAAGATATCGGGCAAGAAAAAGGATGACTATGACCTTCGTGAATTCAGAGGGCTGGATCCCGAGCTCTCCGACGCCGATCCAGGCCCTGGCCCCGTTCACGACGCGGCCAAAAATCCTCGTATATATGAGGATGACGACGAACAGGATGTAAAGAGCGAGCGAGTAGTCCTTGATCTGACGGTAATCGATGAACACAAGGGTGATCATCAAGGCCAGCCCGACGACTGCCCACATGATCTGCTTCATGTAGTCGTTGGATATGATATTGCCGTCGGCCGTGACGCCAGAAGAGAAGATCGACAGTATTCCTATGGCTGCAAGCAGGATCGCGGCGCCGAATGCGGCGAAATCCATGTTCCATACCAGGGGATTCCGGGGATTCCTCATTCCGCACGCCCTGGCCTGGGGATCAGGTAGCGGAGTCCGAGGGTATCGACCGCGTCCTCGTAGGCCTGGTTCGCGAAAACGGCCTGGTATATGATATTGGACGCGTAGGGTGCCCACCATTCCCAGGGATTTGACGCTTCGACCATCACAACTACGACAATCGCATCTTCGGGAGCAGCGTTCCACGGACCATACGAGACGAACCAGGAATGCCAGCGGTCGGGCAGGCCAACCTCGGCGGTGCCGGTCTTTCCGGCGACGGCTACTGCCTTCGTGCTGATCGGAAACTTGACGGTACCGTCGGTGACAACCAGGCGGAGGTCGGCCCGCACCTGCGCGAAGGTGTCGTGGGAAACCCGCGACTTCATGATGACCTCCGGATCGACCCGCCTGAGGATGGCGCCGGATCCCGCATCGCGCAGTTCCTTGAGGAGGTGCGGTCGGTAGACGACTCCGTCGTTGACGACCATCGCCATCATGTTGGCGACCTGGAGTGGCGTGACCAGCAAGTAGCCCTGGCCTATCGAGAGGTTCATGGTGTCCCCCCCGAGCCACTTTTCATGGAAGCGACGGTCCTTCCATTGAGGAGTGGGCACAAAGCCCTCGATCTCGCCCGGGATGTCGATTCCCGCCAGCTTGCCGTAACCGAACTCCTTCGCATATTCGACGATGCGTTCCACACCGAGGTAGTCACGACCGACAGTCCAGAAATAGATGTCGCAGGACTGCATGAGACCACCGGCCAGATCCAGCCAACCGTGCCCGGGTTTCTTGATATGGCATTTGAACACGCGGTCGCCATAGCTGATCTCTCCCGGGCAGAGGACTTTCTTGTCGATGGGAAAGGCCTTTTCCTCGATGACTCCAGTGGTAAGCACCGTCTTGAAGGTCGATGCCGGAGGGTAGCTCGACTGGATCGCCCGGTCCATGAGGGGAGTCTTGGGATCCTGCAGGAGCCTGGCGTATTCGTCTCCGGCTGAGGGTCCGGAGAACGCGTTTGGGTCATACCAGGGGTAGGAAACCATCGCCAGGACCTCTCCCGTCGAGGGCTTGAGGATCACGACCGATCCCATCCGCTGTCCGAGCGCCGATTCTGCTATCTTCTGCATCCGCTCGTCGATGGTGAGCACGAGATTCGCGCCCATGGTCGGTGGATCTATGACGGTCTTTTCCGAGGTGATGCTCTTTCCCTTGACATCGACCATCCTGTATTCACGTCCATCAGTGCCTCGCAGATTGAGATCGTACTGCTTCTCGATCCCCGCCTTGCCTATGATGTCACTGGACTGGTAGCCCTTGTTGTAGAGGATTTTAAGCTCGTCGCGGGTGATGTCGCCGACATAGCCCACCACGTGGGTCAGGGAACCGGTTTCTACATAGTTCCTGACTGGCTTGCTCTGCCAGGTGACACCGGGGAATTCGTCAAGTCGCTCGGCGAGCTTTGTCACTATTGCGTAGGGAACCGAGGCACGGATCTCGATGGCCTGGTAGAGATGGTAATAGGCAGGGATCACCTTCCGCTTGATTTCCTCGGGTCTGATCTGGAGCAGGGACGCCAGTTTTGAAAAGACCTCATCGCGCCGCTGTGCTGGGAGGTTGGCAGGGATCACCGAAATCGCAAAGGAATCGGTATTGAGCACAAGGGGTTGCCCGAAATCGCGGGCATAGATCTCGCCACGCTGCGCCGGTATCTGGCTCGACTGCCGTGCGATGTTCGAGGCCTTGCTCCGGTACTCCCCCCCGCGGATCACCTGGAGGGAAAAGAGATAGCAGCAAAACACAATGAAAAGGCCCAGGGAAACGGATCCCAGAGCCCTGATCCTGCGGTCTATAAAGGAGTTAGAACCGTAGGATGGTCCCCTGGAACTCACTCCGCCCTACCCTTGCGCGCATAAGTCAACCTATACAAGAGACTGGATACCGCAAAGACAATGGGCGCAGCCAGCGCGTTGTAGCCCAATTCAATCCAGAACTGGGACCCTCCCAGATCATAGCTTGGAAGCTTGCTCCTGAACATGGAATCGAGAAGCAGGACAGCAAAAGCTTTGTAGACGGTCGCTCCAATTCCCAGGAGCGCTGGCATCAATATCCTGTCAAGTTGAATGGAGCCATGGAGGAAGGAAGCCAGCCAGGCTGCAAGGCTTGAAACAAAAGCATTGAATCCAAGCGGAGCTGCTGAGAGGATGTCTTCTACAAGCCCGGCTATGAACGAAGATGTGGTTCCAAGGATTGGTCCATTCCTGTACGCCACGGCTACGACCGCAAGAAGGGCCAGATCGGGAATGATTCCTGCGATGGCGATGGGCTGGATCCAGGTTGTCTGGACCAAGGACAGGGCGATCAGGAACAGTGAGGAGAGGACGACCTTCCCGATCATTGCTTGCCTCCCTCGGTGCCGATGACGGAGCTGTTCGCTTCTGCCTGGATGAGGACAAAGACATATTCCAGTCTTGTGAAATCCAGGACGGGCTCCGCGTCGATCTCGAGCGAGGTCTGGTAGGCGAGTTCCCGGATTCTCGTGACCCTTGCGAGCGCTAGCTCTGCGGGGTACAGCGATTCCAGGCCTGATGTCACGATAAGGTCACCGGGCTGAAGTTCGTCCTTGGCACGCTTCCTGACATATTTTACCAGCAGCGGGGCAGCGTCGCTTCCCTGGCCAATGACAAGCCCCTCATATCGGGATTTGGCAAACCTCGAGGCTACATAGGAGGAGGCATCGTACACTGGAACGATCTGGCTGACGGATTGGCTCGCCTCGATCACGCGGCCAACAAGACCCTGGACCCCGTCCTGCCAGGCGATGACCGGCATGTTTTTCCGTAGACCATCCGCGATCCCCTTGTCGATCGTAATGGTTGCATACAGGTTTCCTGGATCTTTTGCGATGATCCTGGCTGCCACCTTGGGAAGGTTGACGCGACCCACGAAACCAAGCTGGTCCAGAAGCCTTTCGTTTTCGAGTCGTAGGTCCGAGTATTCCCTTTCCATACGATCCAGGTTGCGGGTTTTTTCAAGAAGAGCGTCGTAGTCAGACCGGAGCTGCCTCAGTTCAGCGATTGAAGTGGCTGTGTCTCCAATGAAGTCGCCTACAGCCGCCATGCCACGCTGGAAAAAACCGAAAACGCTCAATCCGATGCGTTCCGGCACACCCATCAGGCTGCGGGTCGAGACTATGAGGGAAAGAAGGCTCGCCAGCACGAGCAAGGCAGGAATGAATCGCTGGACCCGGTCAGGTCCCCTCCCCTTGTTCACCGCCATGGTCAGAAATTGAGGCTGTCGTAGACGCTTTGCGATCCGTCCTGGCTCCTCATGGTCTCGAAGTACTTGCCTGCTCCGATGGCGACGCATTCGAGCGGCCGTTCGGCAAGGAACACGGGCACACCGGTTTCCTTTGCGACGAGCTTGGGGAATCCCTTGAGCAGCGACCCGCCGCCAGCCATGACGATTCCGCGTTCAACGATGTCTGCAGCGAGTTCGGGCGGGGTCTGCCCGAGGGTTTTCTTGATCACCTCAACGATCTGGTTGACAGGTTCCTGGAGGGCTTCACGCACTTCCACGGAGTCGATCTCGAGCCGGCGGGGAAGTCCCGTGATGGCATCGGTTCCCTTGATCTCGACCTTTTCGATCACCTTGTCGGGCGAGGCGTTGCCAATCTCGATCTTGAGGCGTTCGGCTGTCTGCTCCCCTATGATGAGATTGTGGACATTCCGGATGTGCCGGATGATCGCCTCGTCGAACTCATCCCCACCGACACGGATGGCATTGGTGACCACCATTCCTTTCAGGGAGATCACCGAGATTTCAGAGGTACCGCCGCCGATGTCGCAGATCATGTGGCCCGCAGGCTCTGAAATTGGAATGTCTGCACCGATGGCTGCCGCAAGGGATTCGGTGATGACCTTGACAAAGCGCGCACCAGCCTTGTAGCCGGAATCCATGACCGCGTTTTCCTCTACCTTCGTGATGCATGAGGGAACGCCGATGACCATGCGTGGTTTGACAAAGAAGCGGCGCGGGATGACTTTCTGAACGAAATACTTGATCATTTTCTCGGTCATGTCGGGATCGGCTATGACGCCGTCGCGGAGCGGGCGTTTGGCAATGATGTCTCCGGGAGTCCGTGACAGCATCCGCTTCGCCTCTGCGCCGACGGCAACGACCCGGTTGGTACCACGCTCGACGGCAACCACCGATGGCTCGTTGATGACAATGCCCTTTCCCCGCACATAGATGAGGGTATTGCAGGTACCAAGATCGATGCCTATGTCGAGTGAAAACGAGTCGAAGAAGGATCTAAGGCCCATAGAATTTCCTCCGATGGATCAGGAACGCTCGGCCAGCTTCTGGCGCGCCGCGGCATGCATGGGATCAAGTGAGACAGCCCTGCGCCATTCCGCGCGGGCATGCACGGGATCGCCCCGCGCCTGGAAAAGGAGGCCCATCAGGTAGTGGGCCTCTGCCGAATCCGGGTTCTCGGCGAGCATTGCTCCAACCTGGACTTCATAGAGCGACAACTTTGAACGCGACAGATAGAGATTGGCAAGCAATGCGCGTGCCGATTCCCTTGCGACAGCGTCTTCCCTGGATGCCGAGGCCTCGATGAGGAGACTCTCCGCACGGTCGAAATCCTCCAGCTTGAGGTACTCCTTCGCGGCCGCGATCCTTATGACGGGATTCTGGCTCGTAGTCATCGCTTTTCCGAATTCTGCGATGGCGGGCTTGACTTGACCCATCCTCGAATAGGACATGGCCAGGTATTCGTGAGAGTCGTCTGCGCTATAGCCGGCGGCTGCCGCCCTGGTCATCGACAGCGCGGCAAGATCATAATAACTATCACCTTTCTGGAAATAGGCCTTGGCGAGGATATACTCGAGCTCGCCCTTGGGCATCCGCTTCGAGTCCGGCTGATTCTGCGTGGCAAGGGCCTTGCGCATGGCTATGATGGCCGAGTCATTCATGGCAGCGCGCTCCTCACCTTCCGGGAGGGCCAGGGAACGGTAGAACGAGGCGACGCCCTTCATCCCGAGGGAAAAGGCATCGAGGGGATCCTGGAGGAGGATCTGGTCGCAGGTCAGGATGACGCCCTGCCAGTCCGAGGCCTCCCAGCGGGCAAGCACCTGTGTCCGCGTAGGTCGCGCCGGGCTTGCAACTCCGGACGAGGGCCGTGAAAGGAGCCATGCCCCCAGGCCGGCGACAACCAGCACCGGAATGACCAGAAAAAGCATGATTCGTCTGCGCCGCACACTTTGCCCGCGCTTGAAACCGCGCGGGTAGCGGGACGATCTCCATCGGTTCGTGGGTTTCATTGCCATGCTTGGGTAGCGAGCCAGACGCAGCTATTGTGTACCACGGCGGATGATCCAGCGTCAATGCGAGCCTGCTCCGTATTCCCATGACAGGCCTATCTGGAATCCTACCTCGATGCTTGCCCATGAGGCGAGTTCCTCGATAATGGCTGCTTCCAGGACCAATCCCTGTCCAAGCCTCGCCTTGCCGCCGAACCAGGAGTTGCCAGCTATCCCGTCGAGATACTCGACCTTGAGTGTGAAGGGAGAGCTCGAGGCTGCAGCCTCAACACCAACTGCCAGTGAGGGGATCGGCTCATAGAATAGACGGAATCCAGCCTGGGCAATGAGGTCCTGCGCAAGAAACGCAGCGGGAGCCTTTGAGGGGTCCTGCCAGGCAACTCCCGAAGACAGAGACCAGAAGAACCGTCCCGACTCACCGTGCCATGCCAGTGCTCCCTCGACCGCGGAGCTTCGCACGAGGACCCAGGGGTCGGGTGCCTGCAAGGGATAGGTAGCACGAATCGCAGCCGTAATGGGAAGGTCGAGGGGCAGGCGCCAGAGAAGGCCTGCGCCAAGCGAGGTCAGGCCAGAAAAAGGGGTCGCGACATCCATGATGATGCCCCGGGGTCCCACTATGAGAAAGCTCAGTTGATTGTCCGGGAACATGTCGCGCGCCTGGTTGGGAAAGCCAAAGGCCTTGTGAAATCCCGATAGGGCGGCATCCATGACACCGCCTCCGGCAGCAGCGCCTTCCACCCAGGACTCGAGTTCGAAACCCTGCCCAAGGCCGAGAGATAGCGCCAAGCGGCCCACAAGTTCCTCCCCATCGGCTAGCAGGTAGCAATAGGGATATTGGCTGCCATCATCATAGCGGAGCGTATTGCTCCACCAGGCTGTTGATGAGATCCTGAGTTCCCCTGATGGGAGAAGCACTGACGGCATTGCAGCCCAAGGCGCAAGCCCCTGGGTCAGTGGAAACAGGGCTGCCAGGGTAAAGCCGCGATCGGAGAGATTCCCTTCCTGCGAAGCCAGAGGCGCACTGCAGGTGATCACCAGCAATACGACCAGAAATCCGTTTCTGAGACATGGTTTCAATGCAGCATGGAAGGGCTTTTTCACGCCGACGGCCCAGTCTCCGGCAATTTCCCGACATCTACCCAGCCCATGGCGCCAGACCAGGTCTCGAGCTCAAGAAGGCTTGCCCTGATGGCGGAATTGGAACTTCCACAGGCTGGATACACAGAGTCAAAACGCTTGAGCGATTCGTCCAGCCACACCTCGACTGCGGATGGCAGACCAAAGGGGCAGATCCCGCCAATCCTGTGGCCGGTCAATCCGAAGGCTTCATCAGGGGAAAGCATGCTTGCCTTTGTTCCGAAGCGGGCCTTGTATTTTGCATTGTCTATGCGGGCATCTCCTGCGAAGAGGATCAGCCTTCCCTGTCCTTGTGTCTTGAATGAAAGTGTCTTGGCTATCCGTCCGCCCTCTACCCCAAGGGCCTGCGCGGCCAGTTCTACCGTCGCGCTTGAGGCTTCGAACTCGATGATCGCCCCAGCCTTCCCAAAGCTTTCAAGATGTGTCCTTGCCGCCTCAATGCCCACGGAATCCTCCCTTTCGGCAGACTATAGCGCCGCTGTACGGGAGGGTCAAACCCGCCTCAATCCCAGCGGAAAAGCAGGGAGGCTACTACGAGGGCAAGGGCACTGAAGACCAGGAGGAAGAGGAGATGGGGCGCTACGGCGACAAGGCCAGAACCTTCGAGCATGATTTCGCGTGCGGCCTTGGTTACGTGGGTCAGGGGCAGGGCATCGGCGGCCAGTGATACCCACCGGGGCGCTCCCTCGAGCGGAAAGAATACGCCGGACAGCCCGAGCATAGGCATAGTTATGAGATTCATGATCCCACCGGCCAGTTCCTCGCTCTTGAAGCGCGAGGCGAAGGCCAGCCCGAGCGAGATCATCGACAGGATACCGAGGCTCATTACCAGGAGGAGGTCGAGCCATGACCCCTTCATCATGAAATGGAGGAAGACATTGGTACCGAGAAACACGAAGGCGCTCGTGACCATGACTATAAGGAAGCGGGAGAGGGCCTGTGCCGAGACAAAGGAGAGCGCCGAGACCGGGGTCGCCCTGAGCCGCTTCAATACACCGTTCTTGCGGTACCGCACTATGACAAAACCGACGCCGGAGAGGCAGCTGAACAGGATGTTCATGCCGATGACTCCGGGTACGAACCAGTCCACGTAGCGTATCGGGTCGCCAGAAACCCTGCGCTCGGTGAAGCTGGCTATGGCCGGATCCGCATGGACGAGCCTGCGTAAAAGGCTCGCGTTGCGCCCCTTCTCGTTGATCCAGTAGGCTCCGGCACCATAGTCGATGACCATGTCGAGCTCGTGCCGCCTGAGGCGGTCGAGGACCTTCCCCTGCTCCTCTGTGGCCTTCGCGGGGTCATACGCTATGAATTGCGATTGTTCTATCCTCGCAAAATCAGAAGCCGCTGGTGCCTTCCCGTAGGTGCCCACCTTGAAAAGTGTGCTGTTGCCCGAAAAGGCAAATGCAAAGCCAGGGCCAAGGGCGAGTCAAGTCCCAATTTGTGCAATGCTTTTTGCGGTGCCGATAA
>JBAXTA010000156.1:0-10452 GCA_037130415.1 Spirochaetota bacterium | reverse complement strand
CTGCGATGTCGTAATCCATCTGATCGACGCGAGGGAAGGCCTCACCGACCAGGACAAGAAGATAGCGGCCTTCGCCAGCGAACAGGGAAGGGGCGTCGTCTTCGTCCTCAACAAGTGGGACGAGATGCCCGATCTCAAGAACTCCTTCGAAGCCTCGCGTGACAGGCTCAGATATTTTTTCGGGCAGATGGCCTACGCCCCGGTGCTTCCGCTTTCCGCGCGCGATGGCATGGGAATCGACAAGCTTGTCACCACGATCATCACGGTGCACGCGCAGCTTGCCAAGGAGATCGAGACAAGCCGCCTCATGCGCGCGGTAGAGGGCTGGATTGAGGCCACGCCGCCGCCGGTCGGGCCGAGGAACAGCTGGAAGTTGCGCTACGCGGTGCAGGCAGGCGTCAATCCGCAGAAATTCATTTTCTTTGTCACCAAGCCCGAGGCTGTGGCGGATGCCTACCAGGCCTTTCTCCGCAACAAGATCCGCGATGACCTTGGCCTCGACCTCGTGCCCGTCATCCTGGAATTCAAGGCTTCCCGCCAAGGATGGGTCGAGCGGGGGGAGTCAAGGAAGGGCAGCGGGCCGCAGGGGAATAAAGGGACGGCTGCGGCTGCGGCAGCGGCCGCGGCCGGAGGCACGCACGTTGCCGTGGGGAAGCATGTCCCAGCAGCTGGAAAAGCGGCTGCGGCGAGTGCGAGGGACAGCGCTGGGAAAGTGGCGGCAGGCAAGGCGCCATCCGCGGGCAAGGCTCCAGCAGCGGGCAAGGCACCAGCAGCGGGCAAGGCCCCAGCAGCAAGCAAATCGCCTGCCAGGAAGTCTCCTGCGAAGAAGCTGCCCCTGTCCAAGCGGGTAAAGCCTGCAGCTGCAAAGAAGGCAAACAAACCGGATAACCGCAGGAAGGCAGCCCGCGAGGCAACGAATGCCGCATGGCGCAAGGCCTCGAAGTAAAGGGCAGGGAGGACAGGGCTCGGCATGGCACGGCTATCGATGGGCGAGGCGGAAGCCCTCCTGGGTCTTCCTGCCTCGACACTCAGGCACTGGGAGACAGTTCTCCCGATGCTTGCGCCCAGGAAGGATGCCTTCGGGAGGCGTATCTATTCGGAGGCCGAGCTTAGGCTCCTCTTTCGGGTACGGTACCTGTCGCAAAGGGCTGGGCTCGGTCTTCGCGAGACCGAGGGAACCATCCTCGGCGAGCTGGGTGCCCCACGCGCTGAAGCCCGTTCAGCCCTGGCTTCCATCCGTGGTGATTTCATAGGGCTCTGGCTTGCAAACCGCGATTCCATGCGGCGGCTCGCCACCGTGCTGTCCTCCGGGCGACAGGGGAAGATGCGATCCCGGGTTGCGACAGAACGGCCACGAAAGGAAGCGGAACATGGAGCATGAGCTTCTGGCCAGGCTTTGCAGCTACATCGACTCGTCTCCCACTGCCTGGCAGGCAGTCGAGACATCGCGGCTCCTCCTCGAGGCAGCAGGCGCAACGCGGCTTGATGAGCGCTCCGCCTGGCGGCTCGAACCAGGTCTTCAGTACTATGCCATTCGCAACGGTTCGGCCCTTGCAGCCTTCCGTGTGGGACTCAGGCCTTGCGCCGAGGAGGGCTTTGCCATCGCCGCTGCCCACAGCGACAGCCCTGCACTCAAGGTCCGCCTCGGCAAGCCTTTGTCGGGCCACGGCATGGAACGCGTCGCTGTCGAGCTCTACGGCAGTCCCATTGTCTCTACCTGGTTCGACAGGCCTCTGGGGATCGCTGGGCGACTGGTCGTCAAGAAAGGCAGTGGCCATTCCTCGCGCCTCTTCCGTTCCGCAGGGCCTTTGGCGGTAATCCCCAATCTGGCGATCCACCTCAACCGCGAACTCAACAAGGGCTTTGAGTATAACGCACAGGGCCATCTTCCCGCGCTCTTTGCCTCGCGGGGCGCTGGCGTCACTGGCACTACCGAGCTGGAACATCCGGCTTTCCTGAGGCTCATTGCAGACGAGGCAGGTGTCGGGGCCGATGCAATTATCTCTGCGGATCTATTCCTCGTAGAGCCCGGTCCCGTCGCTTCGATCGGGGACGACCTGATCAACGGTCCCCGTCTCGACAACCTCCTGGGATGCCACGCAGTCCTTAAGGCCTTCCTGGCCGCGACCCCGCGCGCGCACGGGCAGTTCGCCTTCCTCTTCGACAGCGAGGAGATTGGCTCGCGCACGCGTATGGGCGGCGATTCTGCCTTTCTCCGCGACATCCTCGGACGCGTTGCAGTCCTGCAGGGTGCGGGGACGGAGGGCTTCTACCGCGCCCTGGCGGGATCCTTCATGGTTTCAGTCGATGTTGCCCAGGCCTGGCATCCTGGCTGGCCAGAAAAGTTCGACGAAGCCTTTGCGCCCCTCCTCAACGGAGGACCCGCCATCAAGGCCAACGCCAATTACCGCTATGCCACGGACGCCACGACCGAGGCGCGCTTCAGGAGCATCTGCGAGTCTCATGACCTGCCCTGCCAGACCTACATGTCGCGCGCTGACATCGCTCCAGGCTCGACCATAGGCCCGATGTCCTCGGCCCTGACCGGAATCGCGACCGTCGATGTGGGCTCGCCCCTTTTGTCGATGCATTCCATCCGCGAGACAGCAGGCACGCGCGACCACAGCCTCATGGCGCAGGCTCTGCAGGGTCACCTCGACTCGTCGCCGGTTCCACATGGATGAGGACACTCGTATTGTGGAGCTGCGCCTCGAGTTCGCTCTCGATGGCGTCGCAGAGATCGTGTGATTCTTTGACGCTCATCGTCTCGGGCAGGGTCAGGTGGAAGTCGATGTGCTTCTTGCCCCCGGCCCTGCGCGTCCGCCCTGAATGCAATCCCGTGCCCGCACGCTGCATTACGACTTCCTCGATGACCTTCAACTCCCCGGCAGATATGCTCGTGTCGAGGAGGGGGGCGAAGGCTCGTCGCAACATGTCCCAGCCCTCCTTCAGGATGACAAGGGCGATGAGCATGGCCACGACAGGATCGAGGTAATATGCCCACTCAAGATGAAAGAACTTTTCAAGTATGACGATTACGAGCAGGCCCAGCGCGACGCCGAGCGAGCTGTACACGTCGGTCTTGAGGTGCAGGGCATCGGCCTCGAGTGCCACGCTCTGTTCCTCACGGGCTACCTTGTAAAGGCGCTTCGACACGATGATGTTGACGATGCCGGAGATGAGCATCACCACGATGCCGAGCTCCAGGTTGCTGACCGCCTCGGCATGGATGAGTTTTTTCACCGACTCCCAGATGATGAGTCCGGCCGCCAGAAGGATGAGTCCCGCCTCAAGCACACCAGAGACATTCTCCACCTTCTCATGCCCGTAAGGATGATCGCCGTCTGCGGGTGCCTGGGCAATCCTTATGGAGAAAAAGGCCATCACGGCAGCAGCTAGATCCATGGTGGAATGGATGGCCTCGGAGATGATGGACACTGATCCCGAAAGGATACCAACAACTACTTTCATCGCAATGAGTACGGTGTTGGAAAGGATGGACAGACGCGCGTTCCGTGCCGCCCTGTTCATGGGTGGACTCCTCGGGCTATCCCGGTATGGCCGGGGATTGCTCGGAAGTCCCACGGCAATTCCGCTGCGCCCATCGGAGTCACTACGGACCTTCGGGGTGCCCGACCCTCCGGGGAGCGCGTCCCTGTGGTCTGATCTTCCGCGGACAGGATAGTCGAGGGGCCAAAGCCCGTCAATCGGGGAGGGTGTCGGGGACGGCTCGGGCAGGAGTGATGCCTGGAGCGATGCCGCGGGCAACGATGAAGTTGAGGAATGATATGAAGGCCCCACCGAGGAAGACCCAGCGGTAACCACGGTTTCCTGAACTCCGCCAGGCCAGGCCTCCGATGATGGGAATGCTCATGGAGACGATGTGGTCGATGCTGATGCCAAGGGAGAGTGTCGGCGAGAGGTCTTCAGGCCGCCTCATCATGCGTTTGGCGAGTATCGACCGGGCCATTCCCACCGCGGTCGAACCCTGGTCGAGGATAAAGCAGCAGGCAACCACGATGAGGGCTGCCCCCTTCGGCAGCAATTCCGGCGCGAAGGCGTAGGTGAAACAAACGACTATCATGAGCAGGGCTTCTGCACCGAGCACTGCCCGGACGCCGAAGCGGTCGGTGAGCCTTCCGATCAGTGGCTGCGAGACGATGCCGATGAGCGCGACCAGGAGGAAGAGGAAGGTCATCGTGGAAACCGGCTGCTGGAAATAATCGACAATCATCCAGGGCCCGAAGGTGATGAAGAGCTGCTTCCTGCCGCCCCAGAGCATCGAAAGGACATAGAACCTTGAATATTCCCTCCGGAACACGAAGCGCTGGGGCGCGTGGGCTGACTTCCTGGGGCTCATCGCAAACAGGGCCAGGGAAGCGCCGAAATATGCCAGGGATCCTGCAGTAAAGGCGGCACGGTAGGACAGGGAGGCAAACCTGAACAGCAACAACAGGAGGAGGGTTCCGATGACGAGGGCGGCCGTGTTCACCGCGGAGATCCGTCCAAGGATGGAGCCCTCCTTTCCCTCCTTGGCAAAGCCCATGCCGATCGAGGAGGCGAGTGGCATGTAGATGTGGGAACCGGCCGAATAGACAAAGACCGATGTCACCATGAGGAGGTAGCTCGAGGGTATCCACCCGAGCGCGAGCATCCCTGCGGTTGCCGCCAGATTGGCGACCAGGGCCATCCTGACCTCCCCGAGGGCCGCGAGCCCACCGACGAACAACATGACGAGGAATCCGGGCACCTCCCTTGGAAATTCGAGGAAGGTACGCCCGGCCACATCGAGGGCAAAGACGTCCTTGAGGTAGTTGTTGAAGACAGCCTGGTTCACACAGGCGCCCAAGCCCATAAGGATGTTGGCAATCAGGAAGAGCGAGGCGTCGCGGGCCTCTCGGTCATCGCCGCGGAGCGCGCCCAGGGAGATTCTCATCAGGACTGGACCTTCGCGATCTGCACGCGCCAGGCCTTCGAGCCCGCCTCTATCTGGGTCATGGCGCCCGCCGATCCGGGAATTGCCACTCCTTCAGCCCAAAGCAGGCTGGAACCCAGTGTCTCGTCCCCGATATATGCCCTGTGTGCTTCGAAGGCCTTCCTGAGTTCGTCGTCGCCGGCCACCGTAAGCCTGATGCGGTCGGTCACCTCGAGGCCGGATTCCTTCCGCAGGGTCTGGATGCCGCGCACGAGGTCGCGTACCCAGCCCTCCATGAGGAGGGCCTCGTCTATCTCGGTGTCCAGGGCTACGGTAAGGCTTCCCTCGTTGAGCACCGACAGCCCTTTTTTTTCCGAGCGGCGCACATCGAGCTTGGTACCATCGAGGAGGACCTTCCGTCCCAGCACTTCCAGGACCTCCGTAGAGCCGCCTACGATGGCTGCAATCGTCGAGGCAGGGAGTTTCTCGATCATTTCGGCTGCTACCTTCATGTCCTTGCCGAGTTCCTTGCCGAGCACGCGGAAGTTGGCCTTGGCGGAATATTCCACGAGCTCTTCCTCGTTTTCGCGGAAGATCACTTCCTTGACGTTGAGTTCCTCGCGGAGGAGGTCGACCATCTCGCCAAGCACGCGCCTCTCCTCGGCGTCCCTGGTGACGAGGTGGACAGAACGGAGGGGCTGCCGCGTCTTCAGGTCCTTCTGGACCCTTAGGGCGTGTCCGATGGACACGGCCCTGCGGGCAAAGGCCATCTTCCGCTCGAGGGCCTCGTCACGGAGTGAAGCATCATAGAGGGGCCAATCGGCGAGGTGCACAGACTCGGTCCAGTCGGGACTGCGGAGGTTGCGCCAGATCTCCTCGGCGATGAAGGGAAGGATTGGCGCGGTGACCAGGGAAAGCCGCACCATGACCCTGAAGAGGGTCGCGTAGGCTTCCATCTTGTCGCTGTCGCCGCCCGTTTCGGTTCCCGCAGGACTGGCCCGCCAGAACCTGCGCCGCGAACGACGGATGTACCAATTATTTAAAAGATCGATGAAATCGACTATGGGCGCTATGGCTGCCTGCATCTCGAGGGCTTCGAGGGCGTCGCCCACTTCCTTGACCATTCCCTCGCAGATGGACAGGATCCAGCGGTCGAGGGGGTTGCCGGGTTCCTTCGGCGCCCGCGCGTCCCTGGTGGCGCCATCGAAATTCCCCGGCCAGCCGTCGATATTGGCGTAGGTGGCGAGGAAACCGAAGGCGTTCCGTATCGGAAGGAGGACGCCCTTCAGGACCTCCTTGACGCCATCGTCGGAGTAGCGGAGGTCGTCGGCACGGGTTGCTCCGGAGTTCATCTGGAAGAAGCGGAGCGCGTCGGCTCCGAACTTCTGCATCACCTCCATCGGATCGGTGTAGTTGCGAAGGGATTTTGACATCTTGCGCCCGTCGTCTGCCAGGACGAGGCCCGAGACCACGCAGGACTTGAAGGCGCGGTCGCCGAAGAGCC
The DNA here is from genome assembly GCA_037130415.1 of Spirochaetota bacterium. Taxonomy (GTDB): domain Bacteria; phylum Spirochaetota; class Spirochaetia; order Treponematales; family Rectinemataceae; genus CAIJMU01. The sequence continues at coordinate 4,033 of JBAXTA010000156.1, read as the reverse complement.
CGGCAGCCAGCACCGTCAGTGTGTAGAACCAGCCCCGTGTCTGGTCGAGGCCCTCGTTGATGAAGTCGGCGGGAAAATGCTCCTCGAAATGCTTCTTGTTCTCGAAGGGGTAGTGGACCTGGGCGTAGGGCATGGCTCCCGACTCAAACCAGCAGTCCAGGACCTCGGGGATGCGCGTCATCGTCGAACCGCAGTCGCAGGGGAAGGTGATATCGTCGACAAAGTGCTTGTGGAGATCGGTCACCTTCTTGCCGGAAAGCCCCTCGAGCTCCGCGCGCGAGCCGATGCAGCGTGTCGTTCCGCAGTCGGGGCACTTCCAGATGGGCAGGGGATTGCCCCAGTAGCGGTTGCGGCTGATGGCCCAGTCCCTCGCGCCTTCGAGCCACTTGCCCATGCGGCCGTTCTTGATGTGCTCGGGCACCCAGTAGACCTTGCGGTTGTTATCGATCATCGATTGCTTGATCGGGTCTATCTTGACGAACCAGCTGCCTATTGCGCGGTAGATGAGGGGGTGCTCGCACCTCCAGCAATGGGGATAGGCGTGGAGGATCTGCTCGCGCTTGTGGAGCTTTCCCTCGGCCTTGAGCCGGTCCATGATGGCCTTGTCCGCGTCCTTGACGAAAATGCCTTTATAGTCGGTAACTTCTTCGGTAAAGCGGCACTCGGCGTCGATGGGGCAGATGGTGGGTACGCCCGTTCCCTTGAGGACAACCTGGTCCTCCTCGCCGAAGCCCGGGGCGGTGTGGACGATGCCCGTGCCGTCGAGCGTGGTGACGTGGGCTCCCGGGTAGGTTGTGAAGGCCCCCGTGGACGCAAGGTCCTTGAAGTAGGGGAAGAGGGGCTCGTAGGAAATTCCGAGGAGCGCGGCTCCCTTCTTTTTCCAGAGCACTTCTATTTTCGAGCTGTCCTTCCAGAAATCGCCGACACGGGCTTCGGCCAGGATGTAGCGTGCCTCAGACTGTGCCGAGGCATCGGCGACGGCAGCTGTCTCCCGCACGCAGACATAGTCGATGTCCCTGCCGAGGGCGAGGGCAAGGTTGGAGGGGAGGGTCCAGGGGGTGGTGGTCCAGGCCAGGAGGTAGGCGGGCCGCGCCTCGTCGACCAGGCTCGTGTCGGCAAAGCCCTTCGGCACAGCGTTCACGCGGAAGCGGATGGTGATGGCCGGGTCGTGGACGTCCTTGTAGCCGCCGAGCTGGAGTTCGTGATTTGACAATACAGTCGCACAACGCGGGCAGTAGGGGAGGATGTAGTGCCCCTCGTATACAAGGCCCTTGTCCCAGAGGGTTTTCATCACCCACCAGATGGATTCCATGTAGTCGGGTTCCATGGTCTTGTAGTCGCGGTCGAAGTCGACCCAGCGGCCGGCGCGCGTCATGATGCTGCGCCATTCCTTGGTGTAGCGCAGCACCGAAGCGCGGCAGGCCTCGTTGAAATTCGCAATGCCGAACTTCTCGATGTCGGTCTTCGAGTTGAGGCCCAGCTCTTTTTCAATGAGGTTTTCGACAGGCAGGCCGTGGCAATCCCAGCCAAAGCGGCGATCCACCTTGAAGCCCTTCATCGTCTTGTAACGGGGGATGATGTCCTTGATCGTGCCGGGTACAAAGTGCCCGAAATGGGGGAGGCCAGTGGCAAAGGGAGGGCCGTCGTAGAAGACGAATTCTTCCCTTCCCTCACGCTGGGATATGGACTTCTGGAATATGCCTTCCGATTCCCAGAAGCGGATCGTCTCCTCTTCTGATTCGGGAAAACTGCGTTTGGGATCGACGGGCTTGAACATGGTTTCCTCCAACCAAGGACGGGAAAAGAGTCGCCGGGATAGTGCCATGAAGGAGAAGGGTGTTTCCAGTACGCGGCGCTTCCCTGCAACTTCCATATGGCGTAAATTGAAGCGCGAAGATACAATGCGGCCTCATTTTTTCACTTTGGAGGACTACCATGGCCATCGAAAGAACCTATGTGATGTTGAAGCCCGGCGTGATGCAGCGCAGGATCGCGGGCGAAATCCTTTCCCGGATCGAGGCCAAGGGCCTCAAGATCGTAGCGGCCAAGCTCATGAACATCGGGAGGGACCTCGCCGAAACCCACTATGCCGAGCATCGGGAGCGCCCCTTCTTCGGCGAGCTCACCAGCTACATTACCAGCGGCCCGGTCTTCGCCATGGTGATCGAGGGCGACGATGCCATCGCCACGGTGCGGAGGCTCTGCGGCGCTACCAAGGTTCAGGACGCCCTTCCTGGCACCATCCGCGGTGACTTTGCCATGCATACCGGAATGAACATCATCCATGCCTCCGATGCCACCGCGAGCGCCGAGCGAGAGATTGCCCTCTACTTCAAGCAGGAGGACATCATCTCCTGGAAGGACGGAAACGATGGCTGGATCTAATGGCGCTGTAGCTTCCGCTTCCCTCCCGCGCTGGGACCTGGATCCGGTATTTCCCGGTTTCGGGTCTCCGGAGTACAAAGCGGCGAAGGAGCGGCTCGCGAAGGTTGCAGCTGAAGCTGAGTTGACACTCGCCGGCGCGCCCTCGCCTGGCGAGGATACAGCCGCCTGGACAGTCGCAGCCCTCGCCATCGAGGAAGAAGTCGGAGTCCTGTACTCGACCCTTGGCTCCTACTGCTACGCCCGCTTTTCAACCGACACGCGCGATGCTTCGGCCCTCGGCGAGCTCAACTCCGTTGAAGAGCTCGGCCTTTCGGTCAAGCGCCTCTCGGTCCTGTTCCGCAACGCGCTTGCAGCGCGACGCGACAGGGTCCTGGCCCTGGCGAAGACCGACGCCCGAATCAAGCCCTTCGCCTTCCACATCGAGGAGGAACTGGCCTGGCAGGCCCACCAGATGGCCCCCGAACTCGAGGACCTTGCAGCCGACCTCCTGCGATCAGGAGGGGACGCATGGGGACGCCTCCAGGAGGCAGTTTCGTCCAACACCAGCATGCTCTGGGACGAGAAGACCGGCGAGCGGAAGACTGTCGTCGCGCTTCGCGCCCTCGCCTTCGACCCCGACCGTGCGGTCCGCCAGAAAGCGTGGAAGCTCGAGATCGAAGCCTGGAAGGGTGTCGAGATCCCCATGGCAGCAGCCCTCAATGGTGTAAAGGGTTCCACGATCAGTCTCGAGGCCCGTCGGGGCTGGAAGGAGGCCCTCGACAAGTCCATCGTCCAGGCACGCATTACGCCCAAGACCCTCGAAGCCCTCACTTCCGCGATGGAGGAATCACTGCCGACATGGAGGCGTTACTTCAAGATCAAGGCCAGCCTCATTGGCGTGGAGACCTGCGCCTTCTATGACATCTTCGCTCCTGTGGGGCAGGCCGGAGGATCAGAGGTCCCCGGCGCGCCAGGGGGAAAGAAATGGAGCTGGAAGGAAGCCTCCGACTACATCGTCGACCGCTTCGTCGGCTTCGATCCAGAGATGGGCGACTTCGCCCGCAGGGCCTTCGACAAGTCCTGGATCGATGCCGAACCCCGCGAGGGAAAGGTCGGCGGCGCGTACTGCATGTACCTGCCCATGGCGAAGGTGCCCCGCGTGCTCTGCAATTTCGATGGATCCTTTTCGTCCCTGACCACGGTCGCCCATGAACTCGGCCATGCCTGGCACTCCGACTGCCTCAAGGAACTGCCCATCGCACTGACCGAGTATCCGATGACCCTGGCAGAGACCGCATCGATCTTCGCTGAAACGGTCGTATTCGAGTCTGCGATCTCCGCGGCCGCGCCCGCTGAAAAGCTTGGCCTCGTGGAGGGACACATCCAGGACGGCTGCCAGGTCATTGTCGACATCCTCTCGCGTTTCCGCTTCGAGAAGGCCGTCTTCGAGCGCCGCAGGAAGGCCGAACTTTCCGCCGAGGAATATTCGGCGCTCATGCTCGAGGCACAGAAGTCCACCTATGGCGAAGGCCTCGATCCCGACCAATTGCACCAATACATGTGGGCGGCAAAAGGCCACTACTACAGCCCGGGCCTCGCGTTCTACAATTTTCCCTACGCCTTCGGCCTCTTGTTCGGCCTCGGGCTCTACGACCGCTATCGAAGGGAG